>JAYPYW010000006.1:28814-54958 GCA_038154685.1 Flavobacteriales bacterium
CTTATAAATCGTAAAATTTCAAAGAATATTGTGCCGAAATAACGAATTGTAAATAAAAAAGCCAGATCAATCGATCTGGCTTTTTTGTTGAATTATTTTAATTCTAATTATGTTCTTTTATATAAGTTTCAATAGCACCTGTCATCGATGGGGCGTTTGGTGCAGGGGCTGCAATGTTTATATTCAGTCCAGCTTTTTCTGCTGCTTTTTTAGTTGTTTCTCCAAAAACTGCAATTCTAGTATCATTTTGTTTAAACTCCGGGAAGTTTTTAAATAATGATTCGATTCCTGCAGGGCTGTAAAAAACTAAGCAATCATAGAATACATTTTCTAAATCACTTAAATCACTAACAACAGTTCTATAAAGAATAGCTCTTTGGTAGTTGATCCCAGCTTCAGCTAACTGATTTGGAATAACATCTTTTAAAATGTCCGAAGAAGGTAAAATGAATTTTTCATTTTTATGCTTCTTAATCAATTCCATTAACTCAACAAACCTTTGTCTACCATGGAAGATTTTTCTTTTACGGTAAACAACATGCTTTTGTAAATACAACGCAACAGCCTCAGAAACACAGAAGTATTTTAAAGAATCTGGAACTGAATACCTCGTCTTTTCACAAATTCTGAAGAAATGGTCAACAGCTTTTCTAGAAGTTAAGATAACAGCAGTGAAGTCAGCAAAATTTATTTTTTGCTCTCTAAATTCTTTAACTCCAACACCTTCAACGTGAATAAAAGATCTGAAATCAACCTTTACATCGTGTTTATCACTTAATCCAAAATAAGGTGACTTTTTATTCTCCGGTTTCGGTTGTGAAACCAGGATTGACTTAATTGCTTTCCCCATGTATACTCCGTTTTGCTTTGCTAAGCATTTACTATTGGCATCGAAAAAGCCCTAAAACATATTGCTAAGGGTGCGATTTCGAGGGTGCAAATATACAAAATTGAATAAAAATAGGGAAGATTTCCGTGCTTAATTCCTGTAATTACTCCACTAATCCATCTTAAAGCTAGATAAACACTGGCAAGAGAAATAATTGCCCAATAACTAATTTCTTTAAATGGCAACGCAAAATAGTAAAGTGCTAATAGAGGTAAAACAAAAACCGAAAAGGCTTTATCTCTTATTCCTACTTTTTTAAAATATAAACTAGTTAGTCCCTGTTTTTCGAAAACAAAACCAAGGAAAAATTTTGTTATAAACTTTAATGCGTAACCAACGAAAACAAGACCAATACTAATAAAGAATAATTGGGTTTCACTAAAGTTGGCAGTTTCCATTGATAATCTGCTTAATCCAAAATATCCCAATAAACCAAGGGTAAGTAAAAAGAAAACATTAAACCAATTTCCTGCTTTGCGAACCATGTTTGATTCTTCTCGTTTCTTTTCATTTCCTGGTCGCGTTGATACATTGGCTACCAGTAAATTTTTAATGTATAAACGATAATTGAACGCAAGAAAGGCTGCCAAAATAGTTAAAACCAAGAAGTATCCAACAATGTATGGATTAGAGAAATCTTCTCGTATAATACTTCTTTCTATTTCTGTGTTTACCGGCATTAAATAGCAAAGAACCTTGATATTGTAAACCCTAATTTAATATCTCCATCCAGCCAAGAATCTACGCCAGCATCTATTAAGTCTTGATTGATTAAACCAGCGGAATTAGAAAGGTTTATGTGAAATACGTGTCCTCCAGTTTCTAATTCTATTCCTAAGGAAAGTGGGTGGTAGTATTTAAAATCTCTCGAATTACTGTTTCTGAATTCTCCAAAGGTGTAATTGTATTCACCAACAATGGCTAGCTTTCTAGTTAATTTACATCTTCCACCAACTCCAACAGCAAAAAGGTCATTGTTATCCCTAGGCAAAGTTTCATCAGCTTTTTGAACCACTAAATTTTTATGAAGATGGGTAACGTTAATCAAACCTGAAAAATATTCAGTGACCTTACTCCCTAACACTAATTGATTGGCAAAATAAAATCTATGTGCTGCTTTAGTTATGTAATTATTAGGATCTTTCTTAGGAGTGTATGCAGCATTGGAAAGCGCTACTAATGAAAATGGCAATCCGTTTTTCTTTTGCTTTAACAACTTGTATTTGATCAAAAAATCAATATGTTCATTGGTTTTACTTCTTCCTAAACCTACCGTGAAATCATCGGTTACTCCATAATCAAAAGAGAACCTGATGTTAGAAGCTTGATCTAAACCAAACAGAGAATGTGCTCCTCCTGCATCTCCTCCTATGTTTCCAAATCGGTGAGCGATTCTAAAATCTAAAACACCTTTACGCTCCATCTCTGTAGTGTGGGCATTAATTAAATAGGGTGATTTCCAAGTATGTTTAATTACTTCCCTTTCTGTCGATTCCTCTTCGCTTTCAAGTTGAGCCAATAAATCGTCCTGAGCGTAAATTGCAGTTGAGCATGCTATTAAAGCAAGAGCCAATAATTTTTTCATTATTTCTTAGCAGGTAATTCTTTGTAATCGATGTTGATAGAAACCTCTACAACCTCCGCAATATTTTTAATTTGAATAGAAGGAATTTTAATACCGTGGTCGGCTACCTTAACAGCAAATTTCGCATTAACCGATACCTTGCCTCCTTTTACGATGATTTCACCTTTGATTTCCCTGTCCTTAGTAACACCATGAATAGTCAACTGGCCTTTTACAGATACCTCATATTCCCCGTCTGTTTTAACATCAAATTCACCAATAACCTTTCCCTTAAAACTAGCTTTTGGAAACTTCGCAGATTCCATGTAGTCTTCGTTAAAATGCTCCTGCATCATCGGATTTTTAAACACAAAAGAATTAGGTTTCATAAGGATGGCAATTTCCTTCGTAGCTGCATTAAAAACAGAATTACTTTTCTTACTTTCAGCGTAAATATCCTCTAATGGAGCATCTGAGAAAAAGCTGATAGTAGAGCTTGAGCTTCTGTAAGTTTGTGCATTAATTACAAATGCAAATAAAACAAGTAGGGTCGTAAATATTCTTTTCATTGAAATAGACTTTGCATGAAATTATTAAAAATAAACCGATTATTTCATTTCGGTTTAAGATTAGTTGTTCCTGCCTTTAAACAATTTCTTTGCCAGATTTAATTATGATGAAGTTTCTCTTTCATTTACAAGGGGTATTTGTTACTTTTCATATTGGAAAATGAATAAAAGGAATTTAAGTTTTAATCAGTTGTTTGACACTTCTAATGAGGGAGTGATCATCACATGTTCTGACTTAGAGGTTTTGTATTTAAACAATGCTGTTACATCAATTATTCCTCACTTGCCAGAATCTCCTGTAAAAGAAAACTTGGTTAAGGTAATTGACTTTAATTGTGAGCTTGATTTAGAAATAAGCTATGACTTATTTGAGTTAGATCATTTTGTTGATATCACAAAAAAGGCTTTTCACTGGGATGAAGAAGATTTATTTATTTTTCGAATTAAATCAAGAGAGAAAGATTCAATAGAGCAAAGGTTATCATTCTTTTTAAAGAATATAGATGACGTTGTTTATTCGGAACGGTTAAATGAAGAACATGGTGCAAAATTAGGTTTTGTAAATCCTGGGATTAAAAATATTACGGGAGTTGATGCTGAGGAAATGTTGAGTAACAATATGTTTCCACATCATTTTGCTATTGATGAAGACCGAGAAAGAGTAAACGGTATTTATAACAAAGTAAATACTGATATTCAGCCAGGAAAAGGACAGTTCAGAATCCAAAATCGATTGAACAATCAGATTGTTTGGGTTGAACTTTCTATTTATCCTCAAGTTTCAGAAACGGGTGTGCATTTTGCCAATTTTGCCATCATTCGAGATATTTCAAGAGATATTGAAGCTGATCAATTATTAAGGCAAAGTGAGTTGAAACATCGCTTGCTTTTTAGTGAGGCTAATGATGCCATTATGATTTTTAATGGCCTCGAAATGGTTGATTGCAACGAGAAAACACTTACCATGTTTGACTCTCCTGGGTTTGTTGAAATTGCTGGTAAACAATTGTACGAATTGATGCCCGAGAAACAACCTGATGGTGAAGATTCAATATTACAATACCATTACTACATGCAGCAAGCTATTGCTGGGAAATCACAGTTTTTTTATTGGAAACATTCAAAAATAACAGGTGAGCAATTTGACAGTGAGGTAAGTATAAACAGCTTTACTATTGATGAGGATATATATGTGCAAGTAATCGTTCGAGATATTACGTTAAGAAAGATTGCTGAAGAGCAGAAAAATCAATCCATTAAGAGTTATTTTGAAATCTTTAACTCTAGTTCCGATTTAATATTCATTGTTAATTCAAGGGGAGATGTAATTGATGTTAACCAATCTGTTTTGGATACCTATTTGGTTTCCAAACCTGAAATTACTGGAAAACAATTTGAGGAGTTAGGAGATTTACAATTTAACTCAGAAGAAGACTCGTTAAAGATTGGCAAAGCTTGGGCTGGAGAGCCCCAAAAGTTTGTTTGGCATTGTAAAATAGCAAATGGGAAAAATATTCCTTTGGACATGGTTTTACATCCTGGAACATACTTTGGAAAAGAAGTAATTATTGCCACAGGAAGAGATATTAGTGAGCGTTTGGCCTATGAAAAAACTTTAATTGAAAGTGAGTCAAGATTCCGTACACTTGCTTCTCATGCACCGATTGGTATTTTCCTGACCGATGAAAACGGGAAGGCTCAATATGTAAATGATAAGTTAAAACAGCTTTCTCATTTCCATAGTGTAGAGAAGTTTATGGAAAACTGGCTGGAAAGAATCCATCCAGATGATCGTGATCGGGTAAAGCGTCATATTGATATTACTGAAAAAGAAAATCAGCAGCAATATGAATATCGTGTTACTCCAATTAACGACAATCAAAGATGGGTTAAAACCCAAGTAAATTTGCTAAAGGACCAAAATGGTGAAATCATTGGAAGGGTCGGAACCATCGAAGATATTACGAATAGAATAGAATCTGATCAATTAGCAAAAGAAGCAGAAAACGAAAAGTTAAGAGCGGAATTTGCGGAAGAAACAACAAGGAGGCTTAAAAAAGAAATTGACGAAAGAATTGCTGCTGAAGAAGAATTAAAATCTGCCAAAGAGTTTAATCAATACATCATTAATTCCTCTATTGATATGATCATTGCAACCGATTCTGAAGGGATGATTACTGAATTTAATCAGGCTGCCGCAAATGGATTTAGGTACGAGGCGGATACAATGTTTAATACCCCAGTTGATCCTCTTTTTGATGATGATGCTGATATGAATATCATATTGGAGCGGGTTTTTAACGATGGGAAATGGAGTGGTGAGGTGAACTGTAGAAGGGCTGATGGTTCTGTTTTTATTGGATATTTATCGGCTTCTATTTTATTTGGACCTGATCAGCAAGGTATTGGAACAATGGGGGTTTTAAGGGATATTACTGAATTAAAAGATGCGGAAATAGAGCTTAAAAATAACATTCATCAAAAAGAAATATTATTAAAGGAGGTTCATCACAGGGTGAAAAATAACCTTCAGGTGATTAGTTCTATTTTGAATTTACAGACCGGTTACATAGACGATGAGGCTACGTTAGATGTTATAAAGGAATGTCAAGACAGGATTAAGTCGATGGCATTTATTCACGAAAGCTTATATCAAAAGGAGGATTTTGCAGCAGTAAATTTTGCGGAGTATTTACAGAACCTTTGTAACAATTTGAAGTATTCATATATGTCTCCAGATAGAAATATAACGGTCGATTTTGATATTGAAGAGATATCTCTATCTTTAGATTCGGCGATACCTTGTGGACTTATTGTTAACGAATTGGTTTCAAACTGCTTTAAATATGCATTTAAAAACCAGTCAACAGGAAGTATTAAGGTCTCGTTAGCCAAAGACAAAAATAACAACAAGCTACTTGTGGTGCATGATTCCGGTCAAGGATTGCCCCAAGGTTTAAATATTGAAACAAATGATTCTCTAGGTTTACAATTAGTGTGGACTTTAGTAGATCAAATTGATGGAGAAATAAAGTATGAATTTGACGCTGGGAGTAAATTCATTATTAACTTTAAAAGAGATTAATCATAGATATGGCAAATACGAAGGTATTTATACTTGAAGACGAAAACATTGTAGCTAAGGATATCCAACAAAGTTTGAAAAAACTAGGTTATGAGGTAGTTGGAATGGCTTCTTCAGGAGAAAAGGTAAAAGAGCTTTTGTCCGATGGCGTTAAGCCGGATATCTTTTTAATGGATATCATGATTAAAGGAGATATGACAGGGATTGAGGTGGCTGAATTCGTTAAGGAGAATTACAACCTTCCGGTAATATTCTTAACTGCTTATGCAGATGAGAATACGCTTTCAAAGGCAAAGATTACTGAGCCTTATGGTTATATACTGAAACCTTTTAAGGAAATCGATCTACATACAACAATTGAGATGGCTTTGTATAAACATCAGAAAACAGCTGAAATGAAAAAAGAGCTGGATGTTTATTCTACTTTGGCTAGTGAGTCTCAAAATGGTAAGAACTACATCTTTGTAAAAAATAAGAGTAGATTAATTAAAATTAGCGTTGAGGACTTGTTTTATGTAGAGGCTTTAAAAGATTACGTTAACTTTCATTCTCGTCATGGAAAGTATACCATACATAGTACAATGAAGGATGTAGAATCAAAATTGCCTAATCAATACTTCGCAAGAGTCCATCGTTCATTTATTGTGAATTTAGATAAGATACTTTCGATTGAACACGTAAATGGAAGATTACAAATTGAAGGGGTTGAAAAGTCAGTTCCGATAGGAGGATCTTATAAAGATGATCTACTCGCGAAATTCAACTTATTATAATATTTAAAGCCCTGATTTTTTGGGGCTTTTTTATTCCTTAAAGTCAATAATAAATTTAGATCCTTCTTTTCCGTCTGATTCTATAGAAATTTTTGCATCATTATTTTCAACCAATTTCTTTACTATTGCTAGGCCTACGCCTGTTGTATTTTCATTAGCCTTTTTGCCTGCCGTATTGAAAAGTTCAAAAAGCTTTTCATGATAAGCAGGGTCAATACCAGAACCATTATCCTCTATTGATATAGAAGTTTGATTACCTTTTATTTTTATCCAGCCGTTTGCTTTATCATGATATTTAATGGCGTTACTAATAAGGTTGTTTAAGATTTGTTCAAACTGAATTTCGTTAAACAAAATTGGATGGTTTGTTAGCTGGCATTCAATTTTAATACCTGAAGGATTATCAATTGATGAAATTACGTTGCTAATTATTTCTTCAGGGTTTAATAGATGTTTTTCTAATTTGCTATTGGCCCTCGAATAAGATAAAATTCCATTAATAAGGACTTGCATATTCAACGCTCGTTCTTTAAGTTTCCCAATCAAAACCGCCATTTCTTTGTCCATATTGGGGAAATCTTCCTCAATCATGTCGGCTAATGAATTAATACCTCTTAATGGAGCCTTTAAATCATGAGAAACGATATATGCAAGTTGCTCTAATTCATTATTAGAGTTTTCCAGTGCTATTTTTTGTTTCTGAATTATTTTAATATGACTATCGCTTTGATTTGTAAAAATGTAGAACATTGACATTGCGGTAAGTAATGTCATGATATCATGTACTCTTCCTAAAATGGAAATTAAACCTGGATCAATTTCAATAATAGGAGGATATGCAGCAACCATGATTTCCTGAAAAGCCCAAACGGGAATTCCAGCCCCAACCAATATCCATTTTTTCCAACCTATTTCATCATCAAAGAATAAAAGCGCCATTCCCACACCCGGGACCAAAAAATACCTGTAATTAAGGTCTGGCCCAAAAAGAATTGGCAGAAATGCAATAACTAAATAGGAGGCAATTAAATACAGTAGACGCGACTGTATGTGTTTACCTTTTTTATTTAAAATTAGAATCGAAATAAAAATGACGTTAATTCCAATGAAAAAGGATTTATGAAGAATAAAATCAAGATAGAAAAATGAAAGAATAGTTAATGAGGCTCCAATTAAAAGACTATTAAGCGTCATTAAGTTTACTACTCGTAAACGCCTTTTTAATCCAAGAGGCATTCCTTCTTTTATTCCAATATCTGTTATTGACTTTAAAAAACTCATAAGAGGTCAAAGTAATACGAGAGAAAAGAGGAAATGTTTAGTATATTGTAGCTTTACTAATTATATAGGTATTAAGTAGTTTTTTAGACAACGTCATTGCGAGGAACGAAATCCTTGTAATTAACACATAAAAAAAGCGACCCTAAGGTCGCTTTCTAATTAAGCTCTCGCTAATAAATATTGTTTGAGTTCTTGGAAATCTGGCTTGATTAAAGTAGCCACTTTCTCTCTTCTCATGTATTCCTGTAATCTTTCAGGAATTTCAACTTTCTGGCCGATTACTGGCTCAACTACATCACCAAACTTAGCAGGGTGGGCTGTTTCAAGTACAATACCTTGAACGTCGTGGTCTTTTTGGTATTCTTTTAAAGCCATGTAGCCAATTACTCCATGAGGCTCCATTAAGTAACCAGTTCTTTCGATAACGTCTTTCATTCCAGCTTTAGTTTCTTCATCGCTGAATCCGTAGCCAACCATGTTTTCTTTAACTTTTTCCCAGTCTCCTCCATGTAATTCAAGGATTCTAACAAAGTTGGATGGATCACCAATATCCATTGCGTTAGAAATAGTTGGGATAGATGGGCGAGCAGTGTAAACACCAGTCTTTAAATATTCTGGAACTACATCGTTTGCGTTAGTTGCTCCGATGAATCTATCGATTGGAAGCCCCATTCTTTTTGCAAACATACCAGCAGTTAAGTTTCCAAAGTTTCCTGATGGACAAGAATAAACAACTGGTTTAGTTTTATCTTCTAATTGCTCATATGAACCAAAGTAGTAGAATGATTGTGGTAAGAAACGTGCAACGTTAATTGAGTTAGCAGATGATAATTTCATTGCAGCCCTCAATTCAGGATCGTTGAATGCTTTCTTAACCATAGCCTGACAATCATCAAATGAACCTTCAACTTCTAAAGTCGAAATATTCTGACCCATTGTAGTCAATTGCTGCTCCTGGATTTTTGAAACCAATCCTTTTGGATAAAGAATTACAACATCAATTCCTTCAACACCTAAGAATCCAGATGCAACTGCCGATCCAGTATCTCCAGAAGTAGCAACTAGGATTGTTACCTTTTCTCCTGATTCTTTAACGAAGTGAGATAAACATCTTCCTAAAAAACGACCACCTACATCTTTAAACGCACAAGTTGGACCATGCCATAATTCTAATGAATAAACATCCTTTTCAACCTCAACTATTGGTAAAGGGAAGTTTACTGTTTCAGAAACAATTCTTTCTAAGTCTGCATCAGGAATTTCTCCATCAACAAATCTTTTAGCTACTTCAAATCCTAATTCTTCGATTGGCGCTCCAGAACCAATTAACCCTTCTGGTAACTTATCGATTCTTTCAGGGAAATATAAACCTCCATCAGGGGCCAAACCTCTAACAACGGCATCTCTAAATGAAACTTCTTCTGATTGTTTTCTTGTACTATAGTACTTCATTATCCTATAATTTTCGCTCCTTCAGAATTAACTTTAGAAACGTGAATTTCGAAATCAACGCCAAACTGAGTGTAAACCTCAGCCATAGCTTCTTTTACTTTGTTTGCTGTCTCTTCTCCTTTTGATAAACCGAAGATTGACGGTCCAGAACCAGAAATCGAACATCCTAAAGCACCAGCTTCAAGAGTAGCTTTCTTTACTTTCTCGTATCCAGGAATTAAGATTGATCTGATTGGCTCAATAACAACATCCACTAATGAACGACCAATTAAATCGTAATCTTCAGAGTATAATCCAGCAATTAATCCTCCAACGTTACCCCATTGAGTAATCGCTTTAGAAAGATCAATCCCTCCTTTTAAAACTCTTCGAGCATCTCTAGTTTTTACCTCCAATTGAGGATGAATTACAGTCGCCCAAAGTTCTTTTGGAGATTCAATTTTTATAACATCTAAAGGCTCGTATGATCTTACTAAAGTGAATCCTCCACAAATTGAAGGCGCAACGTTATCAGCATGAGCAACACCAGTTGCACATCTCTCACCTTCCATTGCGAATTCAACTAATTCTTTTCTTGTGAATGGATTTCCTAAAAGCTCATTTGCAGCAACAACCGCTGCAGCTGAACTAGCAGCCGAGCTACCAATCCCACTTCCAGGTTTAACACCTTTAGTTAATTCAATTTCGAAACCTTGATTAGAACCTAGTTTATCTAGTAATGCTTGAACGGCAACTCCTGCAACATTCTTATCAGTATCAAGTGGAAGATTTTCTGCATTATGACAAGCTGTAATGACAACTTTGTTATTATCAGTCTTTGTTACCACAGCCTCATCACCTGGGTAATCTAAAGCCAAACCTAATACATCAAACCCACAAGCTACGTTTGCAATTGTTGCTGGGGCAAATACTTTTACTTGATCCATGTTTTAGTAGTTAGCGATTCTTACGATATCAGCAAATACACCAGCTGCAGTTACACCTGCACCAGCACCAGCTCCTTGGATTACCATTGGTTGAGCAACATATCTGTCTGTGTATAAAGCTACTGTATTATCAGTTCCTTGTAAGTTGTAGAAAGGGTGAGATGAATCTACAGCTTGTAATTCAACTGTTGCTTTCCCTCCTTCGTACTTAGCAATAACTCTTAATTTTCTGTTTTCAGCTTGAGCGTCACCAACCATTTTTTGGAAAGTAGCTTCATTATTCTTTAATACTCCAAAGAAATCATCAACCGACTCAACTTCGAAACATGCTTTTGGAAGGATATCTTTTACCTCGATATCATCAAATTCCATTTTAACACCTGCCTCTCTCACTAAGATTAAGATCTTACGCTTAACATCAACTCCTGATAAGTCGATTCTTGGATCTGGCTCAGTGTATCCCTCAGTCTTAGCCGACATAACTACATCGTGGAAGGTGTTGTTTCCATCGTAAGTATTGAAGATGAAGTTTAAAGATCCAGAAACCGTAGCTTCAATCTTTTGAACTCTATCTCCTGAGTGAACTAAATCGTTGATTGTTCCAATTACAGGTAATCCAGCACCAACGTTAGTTTCGTATAAGAATTTAACATTGTTCTTTAAGCAAATAGCTTTAAGCTCTTGGTATAATTCGTAATCAGATGAACAAGCAATTTTGTTTGCAGTAACAACATTGATATTGTTTGATAAGGCCGCTTTGTAAACCGAAGCGATTTCGTAGTTCGCAGTACAGTCAACAAATACTGAGTTTCTTAAGTTCATTTCAGCGATTCTTTCAACTAAAGCATCCTTATCAAATACTTCGTTTGAAGCCTCAACTTTATCTTGCCAACCTTCTAAATCAACACCAGCCTCATCTAATAACATCTTTCTTGAGTTTGCTAAACCAGCAACTCTTACTACGATGTTTGAATTTTCTTGTAATACTTTTTGTTGTTGTTTTATTTGGTTCACTAGTTCTCCACCAACATTACCAACTCCAACTACAAATAAGTTTAATACTTTGTTTGATCCTTCAAAGTGGTTTTCATGAAGAACGTTTAACGCTTTCTTCACATCCTTTTCTTCAATCACGGCTGAAATATTTCTTTCTGATGACCCTTGAGCGATAGCTCTTAAGTTTACACCATTACTACCAAGCGTGTTAAACATTTTACCACTCACGTTAACCTGACCGCTCATCTTCTCACCAACTAAAGCGATAACAGATAATCCTGTTTCAACTCTTGGAGAATTGATTTTTCCAGTCTGGATTTCGAATTGGAATTCTTCTTTAACTGCATCAACAGCAGCATCAATATCTTCAGGTGAGATTGCAAATGAAATTGAGTGCTCAGAAGAAGCTTGAGTAATTAATATAATGTTCACTTTAGCTCTTGAAAGTGCTCCAAATAAACGAGCAGAAGTACCAGGGATTCCAATCATTCCTGATCCACTTAAACTAGCTAAGGCGATTTTATCAATTGAACTGATTCCTTTAATCGGCATACCTGAATCAGCACTAGCAGTAATCAATGTACCTTGATCTTCTGGTGCGAAAGTATTTTTGATTTTTAAAGGAATTCCTTTTTTGTATACCGGTAAAATTGTTGGAGGGTAAATAACCTTAGCTCCAAAATGCGAAAGCTCCATCGCCTCTTTGTAAGAAGCAAACTTCACTGGGAAAGCAGCTTTTACTTTTCTTGGATCAGCAGTGTACATACCACTAACATCCGTCCAAATTTGTAATTCTGAAGCATCAACACCTGAAGCATATAATGCAGCAGTAAAGTCTGACCCACCTCTTCCTAAAGTAGAAGTAACTCCTTCCTCAGTAGAAGCAACAAATCCAGGAGCAACAAATACTTGCGATGAACTTGCCTCGAAGAACTCTTTAATGTTCTTATAAGTCACATCATAAAGAACTGTAGCAGCTCCATGATTAGCATCTGTAAAAATTAAATTTCTTGAGTCTGCCAATTCAGCCCCAATAGCTTTAGAAACAATAATAGAAGAAAGAGATTCACCAAAACTTACAACAAAGTCTGATGTTTTAGGAGATAATTCCTGAACTAAGAAAACACCATTTAAGATATCCTCTAATTGGTTTAAAAGAACTTTGATGTTCGCAATAACTCCACTTTGCTCATCAATTGAAACTAACTCTCTGATTGCATCAAAGTGCTTAGTTTCGATTTCCTTAACGATATCCTTGTAAGATTCGTCACCACTTGCTGCTAAATCACTTGCAGCTAAAAGCTTGTTTGTTACTTGCGACATTGCAGAAACAACAACAATTACTCTCTCCTCTTTAGCTTCGTTTGCAACGATTTCTCCTACTTTCTTGATTGAGTCTGCTGTTCCTACAGATGTTCCTCCAAATTTTAAAACTTTCATCTTCTATCTATTTATTGTTTTCGACCTGTGCGCCGAAGGCGCAAAAATATTGAATTATAACGTGACTGAGTAATGTTTTACCCAGAAATAACTATGCTTATGAATTATATGTAAAAATTAAACCCCAAAAGGGGTAATAATAGCAATAGCGATGATGATAATCGTCGCTGTAGTTTGAATGATATTAATGCTATTATTCTTCATTGAAGGCCCCAAAGATAGTAAGAAAAAAGTAATAACGAATTTGAATTTTATTTCTTCTGACGCAGAGAGCGAAGAGAAGACGCAAAGAACCCTGAGCTATTCTCTCATTTCCTCTGGGCCTTCTTTTTGGACTCTGCGTCCCAAAAAAGTATGCAACCTCACTAAAAAGAAAGCGTAAATTAGCCATTGATCATGTTTAGGTTTATTGCTTACATTTCACTTTGTTTATGCTTATTCGGTTGTGCCGGAGGGCTCAAGGATAGTTATAGTAGCTCTGGTGGTGGACGTAAGTTTAAACTAAAGTTTAACGATTCCTTCGGAGGAACATCCGGACGAAAGGGTCAACTAGGTTTTCGGGATTCTTACGGTGGAGGATCAGGAAGAAAAAAGCAATTTGGATTTAGAGATTCTTATGGTGGAGCAGCTGGAAGAAGAGGGCAATTGGGGTTTCGTGATTCATATAGAGGTGGCGGTGGTCGCAGAAACCAACATGGTTTTAGAGACTCTTATGGTGGCGGTTCTGGGAGAAGAAGTCAATTAGGTTTCCGTGATTCTTACGGCGGAGGAAGTGGGCGCAGAAGTCAGCACGGATTTAGAGATTCCTATTCCGGTGGAGGTGGACGACGACCTCAAATTGGATTTAGAGACTCTTATGGAAGCGGGGGAAATGGAAGACGCAGTCAATTTGGATTCCGAGACACCTATGGAGGTGGCGGAAGAGCTAGAATAAAAACAAAGTATAAACGAGATCCTTATGGTTCTAGTTCGAGACAAAGCAGACGTGGGTATAAAGATCCTGAGAAAAAATGGTGGGATGTTACTGGAAGAAGGCGTCGACAAGGGAAACCATATCGAAATCGTAAATCTTATACAACGAAGGATAAAAAGCATACTATTCCTAAAAAGAAAAAGAAGATTAAGAGGACTACTAAGTTTGAAGGGGCTAAGTAACCTTTTCAAGATAAAAATCATGTTTTCCCTTGATTACCATCATTTATTTGGGTTCAATATCTATTGATCTTAGCGCTATAAAATTTAAACGCTATGATTACATTAAACCAAGGAGAGATAAAACTAGACTTAAACGTTACGCAAAAAGGAAAATTAACTTTGGACGAATTAGGGTTAAAATCAGAAGACCTATTTATCGAAGGAGGTAACCTTAGATTAGTAATAGATATCGAACAATCTAAAAACATCCAATTTGCTAGTCATCCAACCATCGAATTGAAATATGCCGAAAAAATGGAAGAAACCCATTGGTCTGTTGAATTTAACGGTGAAACAGTTTTGGATAAATATGATCATTCTGGAAATGCGACTCTTTTGTTGTTGAAACGCGATGCGTTATCTGATATTCATCATCATCAGAATCAATTAATAGTGCATGCTCAATTAACTTCGGGAGCTCATATTAATACGGAAGAAAGCTTCATTACGTTGTTTTAAATAGGATAAACTTGTTTTGATTGGCCAGCACTTTTGTGCTGGCTTTTTTGTTTGTCGCCCACGGGTCCCTCAGATCTCTTGGTTTTTTGTCAGCAAAGCTGACATATACCTAAATAGAAATAATTTTGTTGTTAAAATAAATCTGCGAAATCAGTCGGATCTGTGGGTAAATCAAAACGAACTTTCAAAAAGTTTTGAAAGTTTAGAAAATATATTTAACATTGTGTCATGAAATTAATAGAAGCACAAGAAAAGTTTATTGCAGCATGGGGAGCCTTTGGTACTCAATGGGGGATCAACAGAACTATGGCGCAAATTCATGCGCTTCTTTTAGTAAGTGACGAACCACTTTCGGCGGATGATATTATGAAACAATTAAATGTTTCTAGAGGAAATGTAAATATGAATGTTCGAGAGTTAATGACTTGGGGAATTGTTCATAAAGTATTGAAATTCGGAGAAAGAAAGGAGTTTTTTAGCGCTGAAAAAGATATTTACAAAACAGCAATTCAAATTTTAAAAGAAAGACGAAAAAGAGAATTAGTTCCTGTACTAGAATTACTTGGAGGTTTAGCTGATGCTGACATTAAAGAAGAAGGTGGAGAAGATTTTAAAAAGCTAATGGGGGAGATAAACAGATTTGGAGAGAGTACGAACAAGATGTTAGATAAAATGGTTAAGGCAGATGAACACTGGTTTACAGGGTCTTTAATGAAGTTCTTGGTGAAGAAGTAAAAAAATTTGCAACCAAACTTTCAATATAAATTGAAAATATTGAACAACATGAAAACAAAAGCACAAACACTCAATCGATCTACTCGAAATACATTTCAAACCGAAACTGGAAATGCTGTGGTAGATTATTACACTGATGCAGGCCCCGATTATGAGTTCTGGAGTAAAAACTTCAATATGCATTTTGGATTTTCTGTTAAAAGATGGGATTGTCTGAGCAGAGAAGTTATGTTGCAAAGAATGAATCAAGTGGTATTGGATTCATTAAACATACAACCAGGTGCTGAGGTGGTTGATATGGGATGTGGTTTAGGCGCAACTGTTAGATATGGAGCTCAAAATTTTCCGGGCGCTAAATTCACTGGTTTTACCATTACTCCTTGGCAAGTAAAGCAGTCGGGTGAACTAATTGATCAGTTTGATTTATCCAATGCGGAAGTGAAATTTGGTGATTATAATCAGTTGCCAATTGAATCGGGTACAATTGACGCGGCATACGGACTGGAAAGCATTTGTCATGCTGCGGGGACAGATAAAGCGGTACCATTAAGTGAGGCCTACAGAGTTTTAAAAACAGGAGGAAGTTTCACCATGGTAGATGGTTTTATTAAAAAACCGGAAGCGCAATTATCCCGAATAGTTAAAAGCATGTATGATGTAGTTTGTGAGAACTGGGCATTACCAAGCTTTCCAAATATTAACGAGGTAGTTTACAAAATGAAATGTTTGGTTTTTTTTGGAATCGAAGTGAAAGAAATTAGCTGGCAAATTGCTCCTAGTGCAGTTCATGCACCTTTCTTAACGTTACTGTTTTTAATTAAAAGTGTCCTAAAAGGAGAGAAGTTAAAAAAGCAAAGTTGGAAAAATTTAAAAGCGTGCTTTATGATTTTCTTTTTAGGATTGTTTAGAAGTTCAATTGGGTACTATAAAATAACAGCAAGTAAATAATGGAATTACATTTAAAAATAATAGGTTGGGTTTTAGTTTTATTGAGTTTTTCTCATATAGCCTTCCCTTGGTATTTCAGTTGGAAAACGGATTTTGGGAAAGTGAGTTTAATTAATCGACAGATGTTTAAAGTTCATGTGTTTTTTATTGCCTTATTTGTTTTGTTAACTGGATTGATGAATTTGAATTTATCGGAAGATTTAATTACAACTCATTTGGGGAGATGGATTTGTTTAGGCTTAGGATTCTTTTGGGGATTAAGATCGATAATTCAGTTTTTTGGTTACTCCTCTAAAATTTGGAAAGGAAAGTTTTTTGAAACGACAATGCATGTATTCTTCTCTTTGTTTTGGATATACATGACGGTTGTTTATTTTAAAATCGGATTGGCATGAAAAAGTATAGTATAGTTTTCGATAATAGATGTGTGGTTTGCAATATTGGAGCAAGAAGTTTTAAAACTCTTGGTTTAATGGATGATGAACAAGGTATAGCTTTAGATAGTTACCAAGAGAATGCTATCGCATGCAATGTGGATCCAAATAGGGCTTGCGATGAAATGGCAGTGATAGATTTGGAGTCTTTAGAAGTAACTTATGGATACGACGGTTGGGTTCAAGTTATAAGTCAGAAAAGCAAAGCACTATCTAATTTTATGAAACTTGGATTAGTTAAAGCTATTGGAAACCCCTTGTATATTTTCTTTGCAAGTAATAGAAGGATTATTGCCCCGCTTAAGATTGATGAAACTACGTGCGAACCAAAACTGAAAAAGGGATACAGGTTTTCGCTTTTGGTTTTATTGGGCTTATTCTCTGGAGTAATTACTTACCAAAAAGGGGAGCTTTTAGCTTTAACAGAATGGTTTGATTTCCTCGATGGTTGGAAGCTAATATCAGTTACTGGAGTAGGTTGGTTGTTAACAGGATTAATGTATCAAAAACCCAACAAATGGGATTACTGGGGCCACTTATCAGTAATTGCAGGAACGGCTATTTTTCTTCAAATGTTGGCATTTATTGGTTATTCAATTTTTCCTTCAATTGGCTGGGTGATTGGTTCGATGTTGTTGAGTGACCTGCTAATGATTTGGATGCATTATAAGCGTATGAAAATGATGGGAATGAGTCAGAAATACACTTGGATTTGGTGGCTTAACCTTCACATTTCAGCAGGGATTCTAATAGGAATATATTTCACAATGTAGGGGCACGGTTTTATGCCTGCCCGATCAAAACAATTTTTTAAACGCCTGTGCTAGGGCGGGCATAAAACCCGCCCCTACGGGGGAACTATATCTAAATATTATGGGAAATACGTTTATAAAAAAATGGGTGGGGTACAATACTGCTTCTACTCTTGGCGGATTGTTAACAGTGTTTTACTTCCCAATTATTGGAACATTATTAGTTGTTATTGGGCAAGCAATAATGTTGAGTAAGAAAGTAGGTTGGAGAGGGTTTTTATGGTTATTAAATCCTTTCATTTTCGGAATGTCAATTGCGGCTTACCAATTAGGGGCAGTCTGGGGAATTTTAGCAAACATGATTGCTTTAGAAATTGTTTTCTTATTCACAATTGGGAGATTTAGCTATTTCATTTGGTCATTAATAGTTGGAATACCCACTGCTATATTTTTGACGATCTCTAGGTATGGTTTTGGCCTTGTAAACAATTGGTGGTTAGTTGGACTTTCACTGTTGATTTGCAGCTTTGTCCTTTGGTGGGCTGAGGCTTTATACCTCAATTATATTATCGAATCAAAGGAGGAAGAACCAAAAAAAGACCCAGAGATTTTAGATTTAGGAATATAAAACACATCCCTTGATCCCCTTTTGAAAGGGGATCAAGGGGTATGTAAAGTCAAACATTAAAACAAAAACATCATGAAATTTAAAGGAGAATTACACGAAGTTAAATTGATCAACTTTTCAGTTGATATCAATGAAGTATTACCATTTGTTCCAAAATCCTTGAAGGTATTGGAAAACAAAGGGAGGGCCATTATTTCGATGGTTGATGTTCAATTAAAAAAGATGAAGCCAACGGCTTTCCCGTTTATGAAATTTGGTTACCGACATGTTGCTTTTCGTTTATTATTGGATGATGAGGGACTTAACAACCAAGGAAAACCAAAAGGGATTTACTTTTTAAAAAGTTTCTCTAATAGGCCGGTTTTAAATTTTTTCGGGAACTTAATTTCTAAATACAATCTAACCAACGCAAAAGTTGAAGAGTATTTCGACGCAGTTAGTTTGAAGCAAAATGAAAATTACGTGGATTATGCATTGGATCCTTATGCTACACCAGAAGAAGATGATGAACTTTATCAAAAAATACATCGTATTGATAGAGCTTATGCAACAGAACAAAATGATATATTCGTTACACGAATATCAAGGAAACATTGGCCAATTGAGCCAGTTAAATGTTATTATTTTGCTACGAACTTCTTTAAAACAGCTAAGTTCCTTGGAGCTTTTAGGGTTAAGGATGTAATAAACTACACTTGGAATAATCCGAGTAAAATTTAACTAGTCAAAGAAAAACAAAAATGAGAATAGCTATTTTAGGAGGGACCGGACAAATTGGAGCGGTAATTAATCAGGAAGTCTCAAAAGCATTTCCTGAAGCACAGATTTTAAGTTGCTCAAGATCAGGAGAAGGTCCGAATGGTTTTCAATTTAATGTTTTTCAAGAAGATTGGAGCTCTCTGGGGCAATTGGATGCAATTATTAACTCAGTTGGTATTATAGAGGAGAAAGGGGAAAACACTTTCGAAAGGATTCATATTGGCGTTGTGAAGAAAATGATCACCGAGCGATCAAAACTGGGAAATCCAAAGATTATTCATGTTTCAGTTTTAGGTGCTGATAAAAACTCACCCTCTGGCTATGCATCAACAAAGGGTGTGGCGGATGAACTTTTAAGGAAAGAGGAAAATGTAAATACTATTCATCCAAGTTTTGTTTGTACACCTGGCACCATGATTATTAGCAAAATCAAAATGCTGAAAAACATGGCTAAGTGGCAACTAGGTTTTCTGCCTTGCCCGGCACATTTTTTAAGTGCAAAGTTTCAACCCGTTATGGGGGAGGATGTAGCTCATGCGGCCATTGAATGTATCAAACAAGATTTAAAAGGGGAAGAAATTTATGCAACAGGTCCTGAAATTTATTCTTTAGAAGATTGGATAAATATAGCTGGTAGGGGAAAGATTAAGATTTTAAGAATCCCTAAGGCTTTAATTGATAAGCCATTTAGGGTGATCATCGCTCTTTTCCCGTTCATAATGAACAAAGATCAATACTTGTTGTTAGGAGAAGATAATATTCACGAGAATAGTTCAATTGAGCGAGTTTTAGGTAGAAAAACAGCCAGTACAAAAGGTTTTTGGGAGAAAGAGTTGGCTTGAAAATATGAGATTGCCACGTCGTCCCTCCTCGCAATGACTGAAAGTTGTTAAAATTTTTTTAAGTGTTGGTCATTGCGAGGAGGGTCGACGTGGCAATCTCATTTATCTTACAAAGCCTTAGCTGATAAACAAATAGCTTCTAATTCCTTAATAAATCTTCGTTTATTAAAATTCGGACCGTAAATAAACGCGTCGGTAACAACAACTCTGCTTCTTGGTTCGTCCACAAAAGAAACACTTACAAAAGGACCACCCATTGTTCCGTTTTTAAGATCCCACCAACCTTTTACTTCATAACCGAATTTTCCATTTAGGTTGAGGTTTTCAGTTGATACAGGTAAGCCTTTGTAGACCTGCATGTAGGCTTTTAGTGAATCGTTGGAGCTATTCCCTTCGATATAAATTTTAGTGACAGAATCACGCATGGCGATGAACTTTTCAGGTGTGAAAACATCTTGAGAAGTGTAGTTGAAAAAATAAGTGAAAATTCCAGTTTGGATATAACATTTATCGTGACTGAATTTTTCGCACTTCATTTCAGCCTTTTTTGTTGCGTAAAAGAAATTAGTGCTATCAGCGGCTAATTTGTAGCTTTTTGGAATGGTTAGTTTGATTCCGTGATTGTTGGCTAATGTTTTTTCCAACTTTTTATTATTCTCTTTTGCCGCTAGGTTTTGAATAATCTTTGATCGGTGATCATCTAATAATTGAAAAATATCACTTTGTTTTTTTTGGAACAAGGTATAGACAGCTTCATCGGTTTTAGCGGCAATCTGGACAATTATTTGTCCGTTAGCATAAACGTCGTTTTTTACACTAACACCTTCTTTCATTACTTTTTTTCCAGTAACAAAAATCAAGATGAAACGCTGACGTTGGAACAATCGGTTAAAAGCTTTCGACCTTACAGTAGTAATGTCAAACTCTCTTTCAGCATTTAATAATCCTTCAATTTCTTTTGAGAAAGCTGGTTCAACGGCGGATTTTAATCCATAGTCCCATAAGGATTCATCTGCTATAATGTTAATTGTTGAATAACCACCAACCGCATCAGGTAAATAAGAAAAATCGTTTTTTTGATTATTGTTTTCATCGCTTCCACAACTGGCAAGTAAAAGGATAGCGAAAAGGAAAGATAAATAGCGCATGATTGCTTTAGGATCCGTTATGTAGACTTAATTTTTATTTTCATACCAGGCTTAAGTACCTTTCTAGCCGATATCCTATTTAGTTTAATGATATCGTTAGCTGATACACCTTGGTATTTTTTAGCTATGTCCCATAACGTATCTCCTCTTCGAATAGTATAATAGAGATAACCATTATATGTTTCTTCTGAATTTGAAGTATATCCTCTCGCTGCTGTTGAGCCATCTTTAGCGAAAATCACTAGTTTCTGACCAGGGTGAATGTAACTTCTAGATGAAAGGTTATTCCATTCTCTAACGTCAGAAATCCTTACGTTGTAACGTTGAGCAATTAATCCAACGCTTTCTCCAGATCTAACACGGTGAACAACTTCACTTCGGTTAGCATATAATTCTTCAGGAGCGTTATCAGTTGCTTTGTCTTTGTAATTGTAAATGATTTCTTCATTCGTAATAAAATCTCCAATCATCGAAACGGGAAGTGTAACAGTGTAACAAACCGTGTCCGATTGTTTAACTGGAATATAAGCTCTTTTGTATTGAGGATTTAAGAATACGATGTCTTCGTAAGGAACACATAAAACTTGTGAGATCTGATTAAAGTGAATGCCTTGCTTAACAGTAACCGTATCAACATTTCTAATTTCAAACTTAGGTTTAACAGGGTACAAGTTATGATCTGCGGAATGATTTAGTAGGTAAGCAACAGCCATAAAAGAAGGAATGTAGTTTCTTGTTTCTCTTGGTAACCCATATTGAATGGCCCAGAAATTTTTCTTTCCACCCGCTCTTCTAATTGCTTTGTTTACATTTCCCGGACCAGCATTGTAGGCCGCAAGAGCCAATAACCAATCATCATACATACCATGAAGGTATTTTAAGTATTTAATTGCAGTTTGAGTAGATTTAATAGGATCACGTCTTTCGTCAACGTAAGAGTTGATTTCTAATCCAAGATATTTTCCTGTTCTATACATGAACTGCCACATTCCAACAGCTCCAGCTCTTGACCTAACAGTATTATTTAAAGCAGATTCAACAACAGGTAAATATTTTAATTCCATTGGAAGATCTTCTTTTTCAAGCTCCTCTTCAAACATTGGAAAGTATAGTTCCGACATTCCCATTACTCTTGAAAGCATTAACCTGCGATGAGTCCCATAAACTTCAATCAAACGTTTTACTTTATCGTTATAAGTGAACGCAATGGGAGAGAAGTCATCCATGTCCTGAAATCGTAATTTCATGATTGAATCACTGTAAACAGGAATTGAGTCTAATGGATAATTATGAACGTTTAGTAATTCTACGTTATATGAAATAGGATTTTCATTAAAAATGTGTGCTTCATGAAGGCTATCTAGCATTTCTAAAAACGGATCATCAGGAAGATAACTAGCCTGAAAAACAGAATCTACATTGGTAGAGTCCTCAGCTTTAATAGGTACGTCAGCTTGGCTGTAAAGGCCAAGACCTAAAAATGAAAGTATGATTACTATCCAGTTTTTCATAGGTTTAATGGTCATTTCAGGTCAGCTGAATAACGACACAACCAACCGTAAAGTTCCTTTTAAAATATTTAGGAACCAAATTTCACAGTCATTTCCCTCTAATTTATAAGCAATTAGACCAGAAATAATAATAAAAATATAAGGATAGGGGGTATTCAATTAACTTAACGGATGTCATTTTAAAATGTTACAAAAAACAAAATGGTAATAAAAAAGCCACTCAAAGAGTGGCTTTGAAATATTATTGTAATGCAATTACTTCACAACAACCCTTGAAGTATAAGCTGTTCCATTAGCAGTTGCCGTAACAAAGTAAACGCCAGCGTTTAAATCAGTTGTATTTACTTGGTAATTTGATGTGTTAACATTCTGGTTAACTACTAAGTTTCCAATTGCATCAAAAACAGTTACATTTTCTAAACCTTCTGCTGAAACCGTAAAGTTATCTGTAGCTGGGTTAGGAAAGATGTTTAATTCAGTTGTTGAAACTTCTTGCGTAGAAACATCAATAATTGGGTTAAAGTTGTTTTGGTTCATTACTAATAAGTTTCCATCAACAATAGTAGCAATTCTTCCAAACTCCTTTGTTTCCCAGTAATAAAAAGTCATATCAACATATCCTGTCAAAACAAAAGTTTCTTCAACTAATAATGCATCATATGTTCCGTATGATAATTCAACAGTACCAGTAGCTAATACAGAACCAGTTAACGTTGTAGCAAGTGGCGGATCGAAAGGAGCTAATGGATTAATTGTTGAAGTTACAGGGCTCCATGAGCTAGCTGATGTATGATCTAATCCAATAGATAAATTACCAGTCATTGAAAGATCATTACCTAAAACATTAAACGTTTTCATGGCATAATCACTTCCGTCAATTTCATAATTAGCTCTTGAAATTACATTCGACTCGATTGCAACAGCAGCCGTAGGCCAAGTTGGTGTAACAGCCTTGATTGTATCTCTTAAAGCTGTTCCTTCATAACCAGTTAAATCCCAATTAATACCAGTTCCTGAACTAGTGAAGGATGTAATAGACATTCCCGTAGTTTGATTCATGTACCACTCGTTTCCGATTGTCCAGTTTAAATCTGATTGAGTAATAGTTTGTGCAGACGCTCCTAATGAAGCAGCCGCAAAAATTGAAAGTAAAAGTTTTTTCATATTAGTTATTCTTTTGGTTAGCTGCTTCAAAAGTAACTCTAAATCAATAATTTTGCAACGTGAAATAGGACGGTATAACTTGTTTATAACTTCATTCGCAGAAAAATAGGCTTCTTACTAATTTTGAGTCATGCTTAAAACAGCTGTTTATAAGGGCGCAAAAATCAATTACTCTCGAAAAGGTAATGCTAAAAGAACTGTGGTGTTAATTCATGGTTTCATGGAAAACCACAAGGTTTGGGAAGATTACGAAAAGGTTTTAGCGAAGCATAATACGGTTTATTCGGTTGATTTACCTGGTCATGGAGCAAGTGATTGTTTGGGTTATGTGCACACCATGGAAGAAATGGCGGGTTGCATTAAACAAATTTTAGTAGATAATAATAAGCGCAAAGCTGTTATTGTTGGTCATTCGCTGGGCGGTTATGTAGCCTTAGCTTTTGGTGATAAATATCCAGATGCTTTAAATGGACTTTGCTTGTTTAATTCAACAGCTAAACCTGATTCGGAAGAAAGGGTGAAATTTAGAAATAGAGCGATTGAAGTTGTTAAGCGAAATCATGAGATGTTCATCAAGGAAGCAATCCCAAATCTTTTTGTAGCTAACAATACCCCTGCGCTTAGAGGAGCGATCAGAAGGGTTTTAAATATGGCTTTAAACACCCCTGTTCAGGGGATTCTTGCCGCCATTGAAGGAATGAAAATCCGTCCAGATAGGGAAATAATCTTAAGATTTGCCCCATATCCAGTATTGTGTGTTGCTGGAAAAAACGATCAGGTAGTAAGGTGGCGAGAACTTAAGGCTCAAAGTGAATTGTGCGAAAACGGTAGATTCCACTTATCCGAAAAAGGCGGTCACATGTGTTTTTATGAAGACAAATATCCGTGCCTAAAGGTATTGGAGAAGTTTATTATCGATTGTTATTAGTATAAGGTCAATTTCTAAACCTCAGTCATTGCGAGGAGGTACGACGTGGCAATCTCATTTCTATTTCTTTAGCAATCAATATAATTTGTTTCAAGTATGAATTTTAGATCACCACGCTACGCTCGTGATGACTATTACTTGTTATCATATATTCAATTTTCTGCGAAGATCTGCGGGATTAGCGGGATCTGCGGGCGATTAATTTTATCCTAACAACCCAGCAACAGCAGCCTCAATGTTAGATCTATCGATCTTAGCGAAGTTTCCTTCCATTTTAGCTTTAATCTGCTCCGTACATAAGTTTCCAATCGAACCTTCGTGCGTATGATTAACCTCTTTATTAGGTTTAAACTTCCCGGCTTCGATCTCTAAACCAACTTCTTTATAAGCTTCACGGAAAGGCATTCCTTCTAAAACTCTTCTGTTTACTTCTTCTACAGAGAATAAGTAATCGTAAATATCATCGTTTAAGATGCCGTCTTTAATCGAAATGTTTGGAACCATTAAAAGTGCGATCTCTAAACAAGCCTTGATCTCAGTGAAGGCATAAATATATTTTTCCTTTAACAACTGTAAATCACGGAAATAACCAGTGGTTAAATTCCCCATTATAGCTGCTAACTCGCCTGGGATAGCTTGTAATTTATTACACTTACCACGCATTAATTCGAAAACATCAGGATTCTTTTTGTGCGGCATAATGCTGGATCCTGTTGTGAACTGAGGTGGCAATTGGATGAATCCAAAATTCTGACTCATAAACAAACAACAATCGGCAGCAAACTTCATTAATGTAGTAGCTAGAGCACTAACCGCATAAGCAACAGTTCTTTCAGTTTTTCCACGTGTCATTTGTGCGTAAACAACATTGTAATGAAGGTCTTCAAAACCTAATAATTCAGTAGTTCTTGTTCGGTTAATTGGGAAAGATGATCCATATCCTGCTGCTGAACCAAGTGGATTTTGGTTAGTAAAACGGAAAGCCGTTGCTAATAAATCCATATCATCAGCTAACGATTCAGCATGGGCTCCAAACCATAATCCAAACGAAGAAGGCATAGCCACTTGTAAGTGAGTATAACCTGGTAACAAAACATTTTTGTTGGCTTCACTTTGTTCTTGGAAAGCATCGAAAAGTTGTTTTACCAATGAAGAAATCTCCATTAATTCATTTCGACCGTATAGTTTTAAGTCTACTAAAACCTGATCATTTCTCGAACGTGCAGTGTGTATTTTCTTTCCAATATCTCCTAAACGCTCAGTTAAAATAGCTTCAACCTGAGAATGAACATCTTCCATTCCATCCTCAATCTTAAAAGAGCCATCCTGAGTTGTTTTATAAATCTCAGCCAACTCTTTTTTAAGAGCAGGAAGCTCAGCTTTATCTAAAAGTCCAACTTCGGTAAGCATTGTAACGTGAGCAATATTCCCTAACACATCAAAAGGTGCTAAGTACATATCCAGCTCAGTATCATTTCCAACTGTAAAGTTTTCAATTGCCTTATCAACGTTAAATCCTTTATCCCAAAGTTTCATGCGAACAAATTTAGAATTGCAAAGGTAAAATTTTTTCGCCCGCGGATCCCGCTAATCCCACAGATCTTTTTGAAATTCAGCAAAGCTGAATTATCCGTTATTGAAAAACAAATTTGTTGTGAAAAAAGATT
>JAYPYW010000006.1:54968-66266 GCA_038154685.1 Flavobacteriales bacterium
CCCACGCCAACCCCCATTTTTTTTTACACTTCCACAAATCATCAATTATCCGTATTTCAAAAAAAACTCTGTTGTGAAAAAAGATTCGTGGGATTAGCGGGATCCGCGGGCGAAAAAAATCATCCTTTAATTCTTCGGATAGGGATCAGTGAGGCGAAGCATCCAATGCTATTAATTACTAGCATTATGATAAACAAATCGGTGATATGGAGCTCTACAGGGAAGCAGTCAAAACCACTTGTAGTTCCATATCCAAAGAAGCAATATTGTAATTGGAGTAAAATCAGAATTACGCCCAAAGAAATCCCAATTAGAGAACCGAAGAAAGAGATTAAGCTTCCCTCAAGCCAAAAAATAAATCGAATCTGACGAAGGTTAGCGCCCATGCTTTGGAGCACGAAAATATCTTTACTCTTATCAATAACCAACATAGTAAGCGATCCCATTACATTAAAAATGGCTAATACAATTACTAAAGAAAGGATAAGCAGCGTAATCCATTTTTCGGCATTAATCGATTTGAATAAAAATTCGTTTTGTTCAAACCTTGTTTTAACGCTGTAGTCTTCTCCAAAAAGAGATTGGATAACCGGTTTTATGTCATCTGGGTTTACTAATGAATCTAATCCAATTTCAATTGAATTAATGCCTTTTGGTTCACCAATTAAATTTCGAGCTTGATCAATTGAAACTATAATATACTTGCTGTTGAAATCAGAGTTTATGTCGAAAATCCCTCTTGGATAAGTGACAACAGATTTGAATAACTCGTCTGGTCCAGATGACCCACTTCCCGTTAAATTGGGAATATACATCCTAATAGGAATATTAGCATCAGTATTAACACCTAGTTTATAGGCTATATTAATTCCCAGTACACTTTCATTGGCTCCGCCTACAAAGGGGCCGTAATAACCTTCGATTATCGCATCCTCAATTTGAGTAAGTTTAGGAAAGTTATTAGTTACTCCTTTAACAGTACAAACCTCTTGGTTGTTTTCGTATTTAAGGAGAGCAGTTTCTTCTAAAGAATACGAAATGTGAGAAATACCTTCCAGGTTTTCCAATTGAAAAATTGGAACGGCATCGGGATCAAATCGAATTCCCTTTTTAGTTTCAATTTTAATATCAGGATCAAAGTTTGAGTACAAGCTCATTACCGAAGTAGAAAGCCCATTCATTGCAGATAAAATCACAACTAAAGCACCGGCAACTATGGCTACTACCAAAACTGAAATTCTGGTAATCCAGTTGATTACGTTGTTCTTCTTTTTCGAGAAGAGATATCTAAGCGCTATGGAGAGGGAGAAATTCAAAGATTAAATATACTGTTTCTTATCTATCCCCTCAGTCCTGAGGGGATGAACCCATGTTTACTCTTTTAAAAGTTTATCAATCTCCTCATAGTAATCCAATGAATCATCAATATAAAATTGAAATTCTGGCACCTTTCTCATTTGGTGTCTTACCTGTTGAGCTATAATGTGTCGGATTTCTTTAGCCTGAGCTTTTACCTTTTTAAGAACCTCTTCACTTTCGTTTCCAAAAATGCTCAAATGAACCTTGGCGTACGACATATCTGTAGTTACTCTAACATTAGTAACTGTAATAAATGCTCCACCAAACATAGATCGGGCTTCGCGTTGGAATAACGTGGCTAAATCTTGTTTTAACACGTTACCTATTTTTTGTTGTCTTCTATTTTCCATAGTAATCAAAGGGAAATATTAAGTTAACCTAAAGTTAACATCGGAACATTAACTTTGCCGCAAATTCAAGCGGATTGTGTTTTAGGCCGCCAGAATTTTAAACAAAATTAAATTATTAATTCGGTCGCAAAAACTTTATAGGCACCAATAATTAAGTAACAGAACAAAGACATGAAAAAACTTGTTTCAACTTTAATGCTTTCGTTAACGCTAATGTTAGGGTTATTTACAACAAATACTGCTTATGCAGACTCAACTGAAGTTGCAGTTGAAGAAACTGCTACAGCAGCTGAAGAGGAAACAGCGGCGGCTGCGACAGAAGAAGCTTCTGAAGAAGTTGCTGAGGTAGAAGGAGGAAAAGAGCCTACTTTCACTCAAATTGTAAAGAAAAGATTTATCGAAGGGGGTGTAAACTTCATGATTTCGGTATTAGCTTGTTTGATTTTAGGTATTGCAACTGCAATTGAAAGAATCATCTACTTAAGCTTATCGAACGTTAACACTAAGAAAGTTTTACAACAGGTTGAAGAAGCATTAAACACAGGTGGTGTTGATGCAGCAAAAGAAGTTTGTGCAAATACAAGAGGTCCAGTTGGAGCTATTTTTTACGATGGTTTAACTAGAGCTGATGAAGGAATTGAGCAAGTGGAGAAAGCAGTTATCGCTGGAGGATCTGTTCAAATGGGATTAATGGAAAAAGGTGTTTCTTGGATTTCATTATTCATCGCTTTAGCGCCGATGTTAGGATTCTTAGGAACAGTATTAGGTATGATTGGGGCATTTGACTCGATTGCAGAAGCAGGAGGTATTGAAGCATCAGCAATGGCGGGTGATATTAAGATGGCCTTAATTACAACTGTAGCAGGTCTTATTGTTGCAATTATCTTACAAGTATTTTACAACGTAGTAGTTGCTAAAATCGACAACTTAGTAAACCAAATGGAAGATGCTTCTAACGCGTTTATTAAGATTGTTCAAAACAAAATTGGTTAATTAAATCCATACACTTAAGCTATGAAATTAGGTTTAACAGTTGGTAAGTGGGCGCTTGTTTTAGTGATTTGGATTTTTATCCTTTTGACTTTAAACGGTTCGCTTGACCCAATGGCATTGATCCAGTTTTCTATTGGTCTATTCTATGCTATTGTTGTTATTACAGTTGGTTTTGCTGTATTCAACGTAGCCGAGAATCCAAAGTCTGGAATCAAGTTTATAATTAGTGCATTAACGCTAGGACTAATTCTTTTAATAGGATATAATGCTTCTACAGAATATGTTGATCCAGAAACAGGATTAGTTGTAGAAGGAAGTCAGTTTACAGAAGGTGGTATTTATACTTTTTACACAGTAACAATCATCGCTGTAGCGTTAATTTTTGCATCAGAAATTAAGAGAGCTTTAAAACTTTAATCAATTATGCCAAAAAGACAAGCACCAGAGGTTAATGCAGGTTCGATGGCAGATATTGCTTTCCTACTTTTGATATTCTTCTTGGTAACATCTGAGATGAGTAAGGAAGCTGGTAAATTCCAGTTACTTCCTGAAAAAACTGATGAAAAGCAAGAAATTACAGATAAGGTTAAGGAAAGAAATGTTATTGAAGTTTTGGTTAACGATGATAACAAAGTTCTTTTTGAAGCGAAGTTGGTGAATATTGAAGAAATCCCTTCTTTAGTTAAAGAAATGATTTTAAACGCTGCTGATAAGGAAGATTGGCCGGAAAGCAGACCAGTTTCAATGGAGGAAGTGACTTCAATTGTTGCTAAAAACAAGAAAGCGCTCGAGAATGCAAGTGAAGCAAAGGCAAAATCTGCAGAAAAAAAATTAAGAAAGTCTGAGTTAAGAGTAAAAGCACTTGAAATATTTGGAGAAGACTTTAAAAAGTCTAGCCACGTTGTGAATATGCAAGCAACTCAAGGAGCGAGCTATGAGACTTACATTGCTTTAAAAGATAAATTAGACCAAGCCTACACTTCTTTGAGAGACGATTTAGCTAAAAGAAAATTAGGTAGAGGTTGGGAGGATTTAACACTTGAAGAAAAAGCAATGTTGAAAATGGTGTACAAAGAGAATATCTCAGAGTCGCCAGTAGTTCAATAAAAAATAATAACCAATATGTCTAAATTCGACGGAGGTAATAAAAAAAGAGAAGAACCAGCTATATCAACGGCATCTTTGCCTGATATCGTATTCATGTTACTTTTCTTCTTCATGGTTGCTACAAAGGCTAAAGACAATGAAGCAAGCGTAATGGTTGCGTTGCCAACAGCTACCGAAACAGGTAAGTTGGAGGATAAAACACCAACTGCATACATTCAATTAGGGGTTCCAGTTAAGTCTTTACAAAAGATTTACGGAGATAAAACTTCTATTCAGTTGAATGATGCAATTAAAGAGAAGAAAGATATCAGAATGTTCTTGGATGAAAAAAGAGCAAGTATCAAGTCTAACTATTCAGATGTAGCACCTGAGATTGGAGCTTCAAAAGCAAAACAAATGGTTGTTTGTTTGAAAGTTGATAAGAAAACTAAGTTGGGCATCGTATCTGAAGTTAAAGAAGAATTAAGAGATGGTTCTGCTTTGAAAGTTAACTACATCGTTAACGAAGGAAAATAAGAAACCTAATTTTAAAATATTACGTAGCCACTTCCAAATAGGGAGTGGCTTTTTGTTTTCCCTTCAATTTAACCACATAATATGCCATTAGATTTAGAGCGCGTCGCCTTAATTGGAAGAACTTACAACGAGTACAAAAGAATGTTTGATGTGACCAAAGAGTCGCTAGAAGGGAAGAAAGTTCTTGATGTAGCAGCAGGTGTAAGTAATTTTTGTGCGATTGGTAATGTTTTCGGATTAGACATAACTGCGGTTGATCCTGTTTATCATTTAATGGCAGATGAAATTGAGATTCAGGCTGAAAAAGATTTAGAGATCGTTGTAAATCAATTACCTGTAAACTCTTCCCATTACAATTGGGATTTTTACGGTGATATAGAAGGGGTTAGGGTAAGTAGAATGAAGGCCTATCAAACCTTTTTAAAGGATTATCAAAATCATCCAAAGAGATATGTTCCTGGAGAAATAGGGAAATTACCATTTCAAGATAAAACGTTCGATGTGACCTTAGTTTCTCATTTAATGTTCCTTTACGACAACCTTTTTTCGGCCGAGGATCATATTAAAATGTTCCGAGAATTGATACGAGTAACAAAAGATGAAATCATCATTTTCCCTACCAAAAACTTGAGTGGAGAAAACTGCAAATGGGTTGATTTAATCGTCAAAAATCATGAGTTTCTAGATCATACTTTCCGTCTGGAAAAATCCCAATTCGAATTCCAAAAAGGAAATTACCTTCGACTAAGAGTTACGGTATAATTCAACCGCAAAGAACTCTTAGAAGGCACTAATTAAGTGAGTTTGACTTTTTGGTCTTCGTATATTCTTTATGTCCTCAGGGGTTTACTGAAAGTTTTTTAACCACAATAAGTGGATATTCAAATGTATTGTATGTATTATGACAGCATTTTATCAGTTAATTTTAAGGAATAACCTTTTGGGCATGAGTAATCTTTCGGAATTTATCCAACAGTTAAAAAGTAATCAGGAAGCATTTAATTCGAAATTGGCTAAAGTTGAAGACTTAGGGGCTAATGTGAGTAAATCGGTTTTAAGAGATTTGATTCAGGATGCTAGGGAATTGCATGAAGGGACAGTGGTGCTTTCATATATTCTTTTTAACGAGGAAACACCTGCAGAATCTGAGCAATTGGAAATTGATTTAGAAGTTCAATCCTTGGACTCCGCTCAGGATGACGAACAGGCTCAGCCATTGGAATCTGCTCAGCCCTTCGACTCCGCTCAGGGTGACACTCAGGAAGAGGTTTCAGAAGAGGAGCTATTAATGGATGCTTTAGATGAAGCTTTGGAGTATACTCAACAAGAAATTGCGACAGAGAATTTAGTGTCTGATATTGCGGAGGAGATTTCCGAAATTGAAGCTGAGGTTGAAGAAGTAGCTGAAACTACAGTTGAGGATGATATGCCAACTCAAGAGGAGTTAACAGGTCAATTAGAAGAGGAGATTTCTTCTGTTATTTCTAACTTTTCAGCATCGGCTGAACCTAAAGTAGTTGAAGAACAAGAGGACAATAGTTTGGCGGCAAAACTGGCTAAACAAAGAATAGAAAACCTAAATAGTGCAATTGGGATTAACGAGAAGTTCTTATTTACCAATGAACTATTTGATGGGAATACAGAGCAATTTTTACAAACAATCGATGATTTGAATAATTGTTCAACACTAGAAGAAGCAAATACAAAACTTTCATCGGTAGCTGCAAAAAGAAATTGGGAGGTTGAGGAAGAACCTTACCAAAAATTACAGTCTTTGTTATCGAGAAAGTATCAATAATAAAATTAAAATCAGGGGATGAGTTCACAAAAGAAGGGTTCTATCGAAGTAATTACGGGCCCAATGTTTTCGGGGAAAACAGAAGAGTTAATTAGAAGAGTATCAAGAGCGGAAATTGCTCAAATACCTTACATGTTGTTCAAACCAATGTTTGATACAAGATACTCAGACACAGAAATTGTTTCCCACGATAACAAAAGAATTGGAGCTAAACCTGTAATGGATGCCAAAGAGATTTTAGGCTTATCAGTGGATGCTGAAATTATTGGAATTGATGAAGCTCAATTTTTTACTGAGGAATTAATAGAAACTTGCGTTAAGTTAGCTAATGGTGGAGCGAGAGTAATTGTAGCAGGATTAGACATGGATTATAAGTCTAAAGCCTTCCAGCCAATTCCTAATTTAATGGGAGTTGCTGATAAGATTACTAAATTAAAGGCAATCTGTATGGAGTGTCGTGATGATGCTGGTTTTACGCACAGAATTAATGTGACAGAAGAGAAAAGATTAATGTTAGGGGAAAAGGACGCATACGAGCCTTTATGTCGTTCATGTTATTCAAAGTATATTAAGTAGTTTTAAGGTATGAATGATGCTTTAGATCCAAGCGGAGAAAACATGTCGAGCCCAGAATTGGAGTTCGAAAGAGTTCTGCGCCCCAAAGCATTTGAAGATTTTACTGGTCAGAAGAAAGTTTTAGATAACCTAGCGATCTTCGTTCAAGCCGCTTTGAAAAGAGAGGAGGCTTTGGATCATGTGTTGTTACATGGACCACCAGGATTAGGGAAAACTACCCTAGCTAACATCATAGCCAACGAATTAGGAAGCAATATAAAATTGGTTTCCGGACCAATGTTAGACAAGCCAGGGGATTTAGCTGGATTACTTACTAACTTAGCGGAAGGTGATGTGCTTTTCATTGATGAAATCCATCGTTTAAGTCCAGTTGTTGAAGAGTATTTGTACTCAGCAATGGAGGATTACAAAATTGATATCATGATTGATTCGGGTCCTAATGCCCGATCAGTTCAAATAGGGTTGGAACCGTTCACTTTAATAGGTGCAACCACACGTTCAGGATTACTTACATCGCCTTTAAGAGCTCGTTTTGGGATTAACTGCAGGTTAGAGTATTATGACGCAGAATTATTACAATTAATTCTTTTAAGATCAGCTCATTTATTAAATGTGCCAATTAATGAGGATGCAGCATTCGAAATTGCTCGCCGAAGTAGAGGAACCCCTAGGATTGCTAATGCTATTTTAAGAAGAGTGCGTGATTTCGCAGAAATCAAGGGTGATGGAACAATTACCATGAAGGTCACGAATCATGCTTTAAAAGCGCTTAATGTCGATGAAAACGGATTGGATGATATGGATATCAGAATCCTTACAACAATCATCGACAAGTTTAAGGGTGGACCTGTAGGAATCAATACTATTGCAACGGCAGTAGGAGAAGATGCTGGTACTATTGAAGAAGTTTACGAGCCGTTTTTAATTAAAGAAGGATTCATTAACCGAACCCAAAGAGGTAGAGAGGTTACAGAGCAAGCTTATAAGCATCTAGGAATTAACTTCCGTGGGTCTCAAGGTAGCTTGTTTTAATAAAAAAAGGCCAGTCGGAGGGATGACTGACCTTTTGGGAAAAATATGAAGGTTAAATTTCCTTCAAGTAGTTTTATTCCACTAGCTTTTTGATTTCTTCCGCTAATTCATCAACGTTGTTTAGTGTAATCAAATTAGAGGTGTCAAACTCCATTTCTTCAGCGATAGTAATTTTTTGGGTCCCGAATTTGATTTTGTCACCTTCTTTGAAATAAACCAGAAAAGTGGTTTCATAACCGTTTGGTAAACGTTTAGCTGTAAATTGAGTATCAGCATGAGAGTGCATCGACACAGCACCATTTTCGCTTAAAAATAAACACTTCACCTCTGCATAATCAGGAATGTTTGCATTCAATTTACAGTAATCTATAATACCGTATTCTCCAAATAATCTATCTAGATTACAATAACCTAATTCACTAAAAGTAATTTGAATTGCAAATGGGTTAAGGTTGATATATCCAGTGGAAGGGTGGTACACGGCACAAGCGCTATCACTTGTTAAATAAATTTGCGTGTCATAACCTGTTGCGTCAAAAATACCATCATCTGTTTTATCCTTTGTGGCAACAATATTAAATTCCGTCCATTTGTTAAATAACCATTGATCGGTGAAGTTTGTAAATCTATAGTCATACCCAGTGTAACCAGCGGTTATGTCAGGGCTGTACACATAATCATTTACCAAAATATTATCGTCAGAAATGTCTATCTCTTTACCTAATTCAGTAAAAATAAAGTTTTTGAATTCACTGATTTTTGGCCAAATTAGCGATGGGTCGCCAGCCTCTGTTGTAAATAAGTCTCTCCATAAAGCTTTATACCTTTTACACGGATTATTCTCTTCAAATTCATTTCTTGTCCATTCTCCATCTGTTGTACTTGATCCCTCTTCCCCATCAGGAATCCAAGTCCAACCTATCATAGCTGTGTCAGGTTCGGCAGTAGTATTTTCGATTGTGATATTTTTTCCTTCATCCAGGAATACTTCTTCTCCATCTTTAGTAACTTCAATGTTAAACTCCCCTTGAGATGATAGAGGACCTTGATCAGAATTAGTCATCATTCCTGATAAGATCATTTCAGATACATCTGTAATTTCAGTTACCGAGATGTCTACATTACCCGTAATAGGATTACCAGACTCATCCACGAATGCATTACTAGGAAAAGTAATTACATTGCCTTCCTCGGTGGTAAACTCAATAATTTTTTTAACATCCACAGTTTTAGTTTCTGCAGTTGGAGCATAAGTTCTTAATTCTTCAATTAATTTCTCCTGCTCAGAGGCATTGTTAGTTACCTCTTCCCCGGTTGATGAACTGTTAGAATTGTTTGCCACATAAGGTTCATCTTTTTTGCAGGATGCTAAAGTAAGGGCAATAGCTATCCCTGCAAGTACTTGCTTTTTCATTTTTAATAATTTAAAATGTTTGTTGGATTATTTCATATGGCAGGCTGAAACATCCCCAGAAAGATTCTCTTTCCTTTAACTCGTTGTTACACTTATAATGTGTTTAAAATAAAAGGATACGTAATAAAATATGACAGAATCAAAAAAATAATTAAACAAATAAAAAAGCCGCTCATTTTGAGCGACTTACGTTTGAAATATTATTTATAATTTTTTTACAAAGCTACAGATTCAACCTCTTTTACCTCTGGAAACATCCTTGTTAATAATCCTTGAATTCCTTGTTTTAAGGTTACTGTTGATGAAGGACAACCAGAGCAAGCTCCTCTTAAAGCAACTTTAACTGTTCCTTCCTTGAACTCAACAAAATCGATTGATCCACCATCGTTTTCAACTGCAGGGCGGATGTATTCGTTTAAAGCATCGATTATTTTTTCATCTAATTCTCCGCTTGCTACGTTGAATTTAACGTCATCACCAGATTTATCTTCCAACTGCTCTTCTTTAATAGCGTGAGGTGGTAAAGCTTCGTCTTTAACAATTTCTTTTCCGTCTCTTAAATAATCGGAAATGAAATTACGCGTTTCCATTACAACCATATCCCAATCGATTTTATCGTTTTTGGTAACCGATACGTAATTGTTAGAAATAAATACATTCTCTACAAAAGGGAAGTTTAAAACAGCTTCTGCTAAAGGAGATCCTGATGCATCATCACTGCTAGAATAATCTAGCGGAGCACCTGGATTAAGTACTTTATTCGCAACAAACTTCATAACATCTGGGTTAGGAGTCATCTCTGCATAAACTGTAACTGGTACTTGACGAGCTGGCATAATCTTTAATTTTACCTAAAGGTAGTAAGTCTTTAACTGGAGAACAATTCTATCCCTATTGAAATTAGTGATAGGGTCAAAAAGAATACTTATTTAGCCCCTTTAATTTTTACTTTCGGAGCAGTATCGTAATTAGAAACAGACCTCATATGGCCCAAGTTAATCTTATCCACTTTTATTCCTTGCTCTTCCCAGTTTTTCATTAATCCAGCCAAGTGCGTTTGGAACGTATGGTCAACCAAAGTAACATCCGAGAAATCAAATTCAACAACCTCTTGTCCTTCAATAAGTTTTAGAACTTGAGACTTAAAAGATAGATAGTTAGAGAAAATTAAAGCGCCTATTGGGGCGATTGTCAATTTGTCTTCTTCTGAAGAACTACTCAATCTTGAAACAAATAGGTTATTCAGCTTAGCTCCGTAAATAATCTGGATGATAATTTTTAAAACGATTCCAGCTGCAATTCCAATTAGTAAATCGGTAAATAAAACTGTTACAATTGTGGTAAGGAATATTAAGAACTGTCCTTTACCAATTTCATACATATGTTTAAATTCTTTCGGAGAAGCCAATCGGAACCCTGTAAAAACAAGCATTGCTGCCAATGCTGAAAGCGGAATTAATTCGATCACAGCAGCACCAATAACGAGATAAATCAATAAGAACGATCCATGAAAGAAGTTAGCCCAACTTGTTTTAGCTCCATTATTAATATTTGCAGAAGAACGTACAATTTCAGCAATCATAGGTAAACCTCCAATCGCAGCAGCTATACTTGAACCGGCCCCAACACCCACTAAATCTTTATCTAGGTTTGTTTTTCTATTGTACGGATCTTGAGAATCAACAGCCAAAGCACTTAAAAGAGACTCGATTGCCGAAACTAATGCAAAACCTGTAACTCCAACCCAAAAGGCTGATTCTCCTATTTTTTCAAAAGAAGGGAATACGATGCTTTCCGATAAATTATCAGGTAAGTTTACCAGTAAACTACCATCCATATCCAAAGCCATTCCAAGCGGAATTGCGAAAATTAAAACCCATATAGGAGCAGGGATAGCTTTTATAAATTTCACCTTCAACATAGGGTGAACAATTAGCGTTAACAAGCTCACACCTGCAACGATTGCTGCACTACTATTAATATCAGGTATTCTTGTTGGAATTTCTAAAAGTTGGTTGATGATTCCTTTAGATTCGGCTTTGATCCCAAATGCATCATATAATTGTTTAATAATTATAATGATTCCAATTGCTGCTAGCATTCCATGTACTGCCGCAGAAGGGAAGAAATCTCCTAGTTTTCCAACCTTAAGT
>JAYPYW010000006.1:66276-84671 GCA_038154685.1 Flavobacteriales bacterium
AATCCAAATAAGGCCATAAAAGCACCGGCCACAACAATTGCTCCGAGAGCGTGAGGATAACCAGCATATCCAGCTGCTTCACCTGCACCGCCAAGATCGGTAGCAGCTCCTAACGAAATAACAATTAAACCAGCCGCCGGACCATTAATGGTAACAAAAGAACCTCCAATTCTTGAAACTAATAAACCTCCAACGATTGCTGTTAAAATACCTGCTACAGGTGGAAATCCTGATGCCAATGAAATACCTAAACAAAGTGGGAGTGCGATTAAAGAAACAGAGAACCCAGCTTGTAAGTCATCTTTCCAATTTTCTTTTAATCCTTTTAGTCCAGTTTTTGGAATGGAATTTTTCATAGTCTGTTCTTCTCTACCTTTCTTCCGAATCAAAATTGAGTTTGTAATTGAACTCAAAAAATCACCCCAAAGTTACCAAAAAAATAAAGCCCATTAATGACTAACATTAATGGGCTTTATTATGAGTTGATAGTTTTTTACAATTTGTAAGAAAACCCTACTGCTAAAATTTCTTTAAACTGAGTTCTTGGTCCGTTTACCTCATTGATTCCGTCACCATCATCATCTCTTGTAATAGTGATATCGTTATCGTAAATCAATGTTGTATTTAAGCTAACAGTGATGTATTTATTAACCTTCATTAGTACTAACATATCCCAGTTAACGTCAATGTTTTGAGGGTTTTCAACATAGTTGGAGAATAAACCAAGAGTAGTAGTTAATTTAACATTTTTCATTACCTCTTTTTCGAAGTTACCCCTTAGGTACCCCCCTACCTCGTATCTTACATTTTCACCAGCTTCAACTCCAAAAGCACCAGCGGCAGATAATTCATCATCCATTACGAAAGTTGTTTTCGAAGTAATTGGTGAGATGAAAACCCCTAGTATGTCTTTGTGTTTGTAGTTCATCCCGGCCGCACCTAATAAGTATCCAGGAGCAAGGAATGATGAAATTTTAACGGAATCATTTGGGAAGTTAAAACCTGGTGCAAATTGGGTTTTAAAGTTTAGTAATCCCGCATAGTACCATTTTTCGGAAGCTTTTCTTCCATATTTAGAGTTCAATTCAATATTGTCATCCGTTTTTTGAAGATTCGCTCCATCTTGTTTTAATAAACCATAACCAAGATTTAAGGTGTTTTCCCAGGCATCTTTTGTTCCTGAATAATTGTAGTGGAAGTTGGCTATTCCGTTTCCTGAAACAGAACTGTTCCCCCCGGCAGCCCAGTTAGAAAGGGTTACCTGACTAAATCCTAAGTTGAATAGCGCTCCTCTTTTCCAAGAAGATGTAGAATCAGTTGTTGCTGCTTTTTTTAGATCTTTTTCAGCATCAGTTACCTGTGCAAAAGCGACTCCTGAGGCTAAAAGGCAAACTGATAAAATTAGTTTTCTCATAAGTTAAGTATTAAAAAGTCCGCCAAAGCGGACTGCAAAATTAGGTTATAAATCTTTTGAAACATGAACATCCATTTGAGGGTAAGGAATGTTTAATCCTTCCTTATCGAATGTTTTGTAAACATTTTCATTCATAGCAAAGAAAACTGCCCAGTAATCAGCAGCCTTAACCCAAACTCTAACTGTAAAGTTAACCGAGCTATCAGCTAATTCACTTACTGCAATAAATGGTTCAGGATCTTTTAAAATTCTTTCATCAGCATTAATCAGGTTCATTAAAACAGATCTAGCCTTATCAGTATCATCTCCATAACCAATTCCAAATGTCCAATCTACTCTTCTTGTCTCTTCTTTTGAGAAGTTTACTAAAGAACCAGTGGCTAAACCACCGTTAGGGATAATGATATGTTTGTTATCTGGAGTTTTTAAAATTGTATTGAAAATTTGAATCTCGTAAACTGATCCGATGTATCCTTGGGCTTCAATTACATCACCAACTTTATATGGTTTAAAGATTAAAACCATTACACCTCCAGCAAAGTTTTGAAGTGTACCGCTTAAAGCCATCCCAATTGCTAAACCAGCAGCACCGAGAATTGCAACAAAAGAAGTCATTTCAACGCCCATCATGCTTAAAACACTTACTACTAAAAGTGCTTTTAAGGCAATATTTAATAAGCTTCTTAGGAAAGGTTGAAGAGAATCGTCAACGTTCCTTTTTTTCATCACTTTCGCCAATCCGTTAGTCATGGCTTTAATAATCCATAGTCCAATAATTAAGGCAGCAATTGCACCGGCAATTTTAATTCCGAATTCAACAGCATAGGTTTTAATAAGGGTAATTATTTCTTCCATCTTTTTAAGTTTAATTTCAGCAAAGATAATTTATGAATGTTAGGAGAAAGATAATTTTTAAAGTGTTTAGATGATTTGTTGGTTTGAGTGGATAAATGGCGCTCTTTACCCCCTCAGTCCTACCGTAGGACTGAGGGGGTAAAACCAGCAATAAAAAAGGCTACCTCAATTAAGAAGTAGCCTTTCAATATCTAGGTGAACTATTATTAATTCAATAAAATCTTAACAGGAACAGTATATAAAAGAGATACTGGCTTATCTAATTGTTTTCCTGGAATAAGCGATGGTAACTTAGAAACCGCTCTAATAGCAGCGTTATCTAAGTGAGGGTGAACACCTCTAACAACCTTAACTTGCTCAACTTTTCCAGTTTTACTAACAACAAACTGCACATAAACAACTCCTTGTAATCCCATGTCTCTGGCGATATCTGGATATTCGAAATTCTTTTTAATTTCTCTATCAAACATCATTCTTGTACATCTATCTCTTTCAGTGTTACTTCCTCCAGCACACTCTTTGTAGTGAGGCATATCTTTTACGAAAGTTAAAGGAGCAGCTTCTTCTTCTTCCTCTTCTTCATCGCTCTCAATACCTTCTTCAATTTCCTTGTCCTCGTCGTCTTCATCGTCGAATTCTTCCTCTTCAACTTCCTCCTCATTATCAACAATTTCCAACTCTGGCTCCTTTGGTGGTGCTTTCGGTGGTGGTGGAGGTGGAGGTGGAGGCGGCGGAGTTGCAGGCGCGATTAATGGTGGTAAATCTTCCTGAACCTCGTCTATACTCACTTTGAAGTCATACGAGACTTTGTTGTAAGTTTTCAACGAAAATGCTAAAAACACAACACCAATGATGGCAGTACTCCCGATTCCGTAAAATACAGATCTTAGTTTATCGAGGTTTGCCTTATCGTTTTTTCTTTTTTCCATCTTGCGTGTTTGAACCCTAAACGGTAAACAGAACAGTAAAATTACTAAGTATATCTCTTTCAGGGGAGCTTCTTACAAAACCATAAAGTATAGTTTACAATAAGTTAACATAAAGACAAGCTTTTAACTTTTCATATTGGATAAGTATGGCACGCCGTTTTCATTAGCGGATTAGATAATATTTAGCTTTGATTTGCAATTTATAAGCCTAATGAGAAAATTATTCCTGATTGGAATTTTACCAATTACCATATTCGCAGCTTTGAGTTTCAGCACTTTTGTTGAGCCTTTTGGAAGTAAAAAAGCGCAGTTGGCTTTGGTAATCGATTTCTCAAAAAGTGCCGAAAACACCATTAACGCTTTAATTGCGAATTACTACGATTTGTATAACGACTTTAAAAATGAGCATCCAAATGTGAAATTGGAGGTCGCTATTATTGGATATTCTAAACAGTCGTTCGGGACAAAGAACAATTATGTTAAAGTGATATCTAAGTTTTCGGATGATCCAGATAAAGCTTTCGAATTTTTAATCGATAATCCTTTAGGTAGTAGCGTTTCACAAAATTATGTTGGACAAGCTTTGGATATAACTTTGCATCAACTTAAATGGGATAAAAATCCATCATCAACAAAGCAAATTATTACAATTGGTAACGGTCCCATCAGAGACAGTTACTCTTTAGCAAAAAAGGTTTGCGAGAAAGCAAAGAAAGAAGATATTCAAATGAATTCATTGTATGTTCTTTACAAGGAAAACGATAAGAATCATACTTATTGGTTGGCCTTAACAGATCTTTCGGGAGGACAGCTGAAAACAATAGTTCCTAAATATTTAGAAGGTGGGGATGACGATTACAGGACTACTAGTAACGACAAAAAAATTATTGCCGAAAATGAAATCATCATGAGTACCTATGTTCCATATGGCGCAGAGAAAGATGAGATAAAGGAAAGAAATAATAAAATAGATTCGGTTTGCGGACTGTTAGGAACTCGCGCTTTATCTAGTAGAGTTCAGTTTAAATCTGGACCCTATTATCAGGGTCGAAATTCACATTGGGATTTAGTTGAGAAATGCGTGATTAAGGATGTTTATGGGGAAGAACTGATTCAGCTGGGTGTTCCAAAAGAAATGAACAGACTATCTCCAATTGAGGTTGAAACAGCTTTAAATGCAAAATGGATTGAGAGAAATGCTAGTCTGAAAATTATTAGAAAGTTGTCTATAGCTAATTACAACAAGTTGGCTAGTTATCCTGAAAAACCGGCCTACAAAAGAGACATTGCCGAAACCATTTTAAAACTATTTACCAAAGATGGAATTTAGTTACATCGATTTGATCATATTAGTTCCAATCCTTTTTGGTTTGTATAAAGGGTTTACAAAAGGCTTGATTTTAAGTCTGGCAACCTTAGTTGGATTGTTTTTGGGGATTTATGGAGGAGTTCAATTTTCTCATTTAACCTCTCAGTTCTTATTTCAGGAATTTGAAATAGACATTCCCTTGGTGGCATTTGCAGTTACGTTTTTAATCATAATGATTGGTATTTACTTATTAGGTAAACTGCTTACTAAGTTTGTTGATGTATTGGCATTAGGCATCTTCAATAAAATAGGGGGCGCACTTTTTGGCGCCGGACGAATGATTTTGATTTTAACTGTTTTGTTATTGTTCTTCGAAAATGCCAATGCAACTTTTCAATTCGTAGAACCAGAGCTAATTGATAAATCTCAATTGTACGGAATTCTAAAAGATAGTTCAGCTGTTATTTTCCCTTACTTCGAAGAGTTGAAGAGTAATATTCCGGATTCCTTACCGGAGTGATTTATTAAATGATGACTCATTTATTAGCACGCAGATTCAAAAGATTACATAGATCATTTTTTAGTTCAAATCTGTGTAATCTTTTGAATCTGTGTGCCAAAATTTAACAGTAAACATCATTCCTGCGAAGGCGGAAACCCATTTGCTTGAAAATCGAATAGATCCCTGCCTTTGCAGGGATGACGGAAGAGTAGGTGCTTGCCTAATAAACAACTCCAATTACCAAATCAACCATACCTTAAAACGGTCATAGCATAACTCCACTAAATACCATATATTTGCACCGCAAATTTTTAATTCACGCAGGTAACTGCATTATCAAATTATATTATGGCTGAAGTAGCTACACTACAAGGACAGTACGAAGAGGCTAAAGCAAAAAACTTAGCTTTAGATATGACTAGAGGTAAGCCTGGTTCTGAGCAATTAGACTTGACTTTACCAATGCTAGATTTAGTAACATCTTCGGATTATAAAACTGAAGCTGGAGCAGATCCAAGAAACTACGGTGGATTAGATGGTATTCCAGAAGCTAAAGAATTATTCAAAGAGTTTTTAGAAACTTCTTCAACTGATGAAGTAGTTGTTGGAGGAAACTCATCGCTTACATTAATGCACGATACAGTTGCAAGATGTATGAGTCATGGTAACTCATCTTCTTCAACTCCATGGGGAAAATTAGATAAGGTTAAGTTCTTATGTCCTTCTCCTGGATACGATCGTCACTTTTCAATTTGTGAGCATTTTGGAATTGAAATGATCACTGTTGAGAATGTAAACAACGATTTAGATATTGCTAAAATTGAGGAGTTAGTAGCTGCTGATCCTGCAATTAAAGGTATGTGGGTTGTTCCTAAATACGGAAACCCAACTGGTACTTCTGTTGCTGATGAGGTTGTTGAGCGTTTAGCTAAAATGACAACTGCTGCTGATGATTTCAGAATTTTCTGGGATAACGCTTATACTGTTCACCATTTATCGGATGATGTTGATGTTATCAAAAACATCTTATCAGAGTGTAAAGCTGCTGGGAACGAGGATAGAGTTTTCATTTTAGGATCTACTTCAAAAATTACTTTCGCTGGAGCTGGTATGGCTGCAATTGGTGGTTCGGTTGCTAACATGGATTGGGTTAGAAAGCACATTTCAATGAGCACAATTGGTCCGGATAAAATCAATCAAGTTCGTCACATGAGATTCTTTAAAAACTTCGCTGGTTTACAAGATCACATGAAGAAACATGCAGACTTAATTAAGCCTAAGTTCAAAGTTGTTATCGACATCCTTGAAGAAAAGTTAGGAGGAAAAGGTTTAGCATCTTGGACAAATCCGAAAGGAGGGTATTTCATCTCTTTGGATACAAACGAAGGATGTGCGAAAAGAGTAGTTGCATTAGCTGCTGAAGCTGGTGTTAAATTAACTGCTGCAGGAGCAACATTCCCATACAAGAATGATCCAAGAGACACAAACATCAGATTAGCTCCAACACTTCCTTCAATTGAGGAAATAAAACAAGCGATGGAAATTGTTTGTTTATGTGTTGAAATCGCTGACGCTGAGAAAAACGCTTAAGATTATTTCTTAAATATATTTTGAAAGCCCCTCCAAATGGAAGGGCTTTTTTGTTCGCGCATAGTAGCCATTCATCAATTAATCCATTTTAAATCGCAAGCATTCCCTTATTTTTGAACCATGTGGATTATAGGAATAATAGCAGTAGTCTTAATTGGAGGTGGGACGGCTTTATTACAAGCACCGTCTTTTGGGAAAAATCCAGACAAAGCAGCTGTTGAAGCTTTTAAACTTGCTGATAACTATGATTCGGAGGAAGGAACTTTTATTAATTCTGTTCCTACAAAAACCAATTTTACGTTCAAGGATATGCGAGAAACAACTAAGGCATATTCTAAAAAGAAAGATTCGGTACCTAGAATTCCCGAAATTGAAATTCCCATCGACACTCAGTCATGGGATTTAAAAGACACTACTTTATGGGTGTCTTGGTTAGGCCATAGCTCCCAATATATTGGGATTGAAGACAAATCGTTTTTAATAGATCCTGTTTTTAGTAAACGTTGTTCACCATTTCAATGGGCAGGAAGTAAAAGATTTCATGAAGTTCCACATGACACAGCAAGTTTACCTAAGGTTGACGCAGTAATTATCTCTCACGATCATTATGATCATTTGGATACAAAAACTATCAAATGGCTTTCAAATTTAGCCAATAAGTTTGTTGTGCCGCTTGGAGTAGGTAGCCATTTGAAAAAATGGGGCGTTGATACCAGTAAAATTGTAGAGTTGAATTGGTGGGATTCAGTTTCTGTTAATGGGATTAGTCTGCATTGCACACCTGCACGTCATTTCTCCGGCAGAAGAATCAAACATCAAAATGAAACGCTTTGGGCTTCTTGGGCTATCGTTGGTAAACATCAAAAACTGTTTTATTCCGGAGATACAGGCTACTTTGAAGAGTTTAAAAAAATAGGAAATAAATTGGGACCTTTTGACGTTGCGGTTATTCAAACAGGAGCATATGATTCCATTTGGGCTGATATTCATATGTTTCCCTCTGAAGTAATTCAAACCTTTAAGGATGTTCAAGGGAAAAAATTAATTCCAGTTCATTGGGGTACCTTCAATTTAGCAATTCATAACTGGAAAGAGCCTGCTGTTTGGTTGAAAGAATTAGCAATAAAGGAAAACCTCCCAATTGTTTTCCCCCTTTTAAATGAGCAAGTTTTCGCAAGGGATTGCATACAATATAAAGAGAAGTATTGGTTTGAATAATCGCCAGCGCCCTTCGACTTCGCTCAGGGTGACAATCAGTGCGGTATTCGTCACCCTGATCGGAGTCGAAGGGTTATGGGAGGCATTGCATTTAAATAAAATGGGGTATCTTGCAATTAATGAAGTTCGACGAGTTAAAATTAGCGCCAGAGATTATCGAGGCGATAAGTTATATGGGGTTTGAGGAAGCCTCACCAATTCAAGAAAAAGCAATTCCAGCAGCCATCTCAGGTAAAGACGTGTTAGCAGTAGCTCAAACAGGTACCGGTAAAACAGCGGCCTTTACATTACCCATTCTTCACAATATTTTAAAGAATAAAATAAAGGGTACAAGTACGTTAATTATTACTCCAACAAGAGAAATTGCACTTCAAATCGATCGTCAGATTCAAGGTTTTTCATACTTCTTGTGGATTAATTCTCTAGCTGTTTACGGAGGAGGAGATGCCGATGAATGGGAACAACAAAAGAAAGCTTTAAGAGATGGGGTTGAAGTAATTGTTGCCACTCCAGGTAAGTTGCTTTCTCATTTAAATATGGATTACGCTAAAACGGATAAAATCCAACATTTAATATTGGATGAGGCGGACAGGATGCTAGATATGGGATTCTTGGATGACATTAAAAGGATTATTTCTAAAATCCCTAAAAAGCGTCAGACCTTAATGTTTAGCGCTACAATGCCGCCAAAGATTGAAACATTGGCCAAGCAGATTTTAAATGAGCCAGAGCAAATAAGCATTGCTATTTCTAAACCAGCTGAAACGGTTTTTCAAGGTGTTTATTTAACTTATGATAATCAGAAAACGCCTTTAATTAATGATTTAATAAAGGATCAAGAGGAATATAAAAGTATCATCGTTTTTACCTCTACTAAAAAGAAGGTAGGAGATATCGTAAGAGGTTTAAGGAATAAAAATTATCGAGTTGAAGCTATTTCATCAGACTTTGAGCAAAGTAAACGAGAAGAAATGATGAGAGAATTTAGAGCTAATAAAATTAGGGTTTTAGTAGCCACTGATGTTATTAGTAGAGGAGTTGATATTCCAGATATTGATTTGGTAATTAATTATGATGCTCCGGGAAATGCTGAAGAATATGTTCACCGAATTGGAAGAACAGGACGTGCAGGAGCAGAGGGAGTGGCGTTAACGCTTATCAATGAAGCCGACATGGAAAAGTTCGATGCTATTGAGAAGCTAATTGAAAAGAAAGTTTATCGCGCACCAATGCCAGAATTCTTGGGAGACGGACCGGAATGGAAAGTGAGAGATCGCTCGAAATCTAGAAACCGAAAGCCGAAATACAATAGCCGAAATAAGAATTACAAGAAGAAATAGGTGTTACCCCTTCAGTCCTGCGGGGATGTCTCCAAAAAATAAACCCGGAGTTGATAATTCAACTCCGGGTTTATTTTTTTATTATCGGCTCCTGTGCTAAGCACACTTAATCTTATCAACTCTTCTTTGGTGTCTTCCACCTTCGAATTCAGTTTTCAAGAAAGTATCTACAATTTCTAATCCTACTTCTTCAGGAATGTATCTTGCTGGAACAGCTAGTACGTTAGCATCATTGTGTAATCTTGTCATTTCAGCTAAACCAGGTTCCCAACATAAACCAGAACGAATTCCTTGGTATTTGTTAGCTACCATGTTTACTCCATTTCCACTTCCACAAATTACAATTCCAAAAGTATATTCTCCAGCTTCTACTCCTTGAGCTAAAGGGTGAACGTAATCTGGATAATCACAGCTTTCATCTGAGTAAGGTCCGAAATCCTTAACCTCATGTCCTTCTTTCTCTAATTTTTCAATCACTTTTAGTTTTAAGTCGTAACCAGCGTGATCTCCTCCAATTGCAATTTTCATTTTGTGTGGTGTTGTTTGCTGCAAAAGTAACTATTTTAGTAAAGGTTTGAGACTGAAAACACAATTTATTATAACATGGATATTAACAGGAATTACTATTAGTTTAGTTCCTTTCTTGTTCTTTATTCATTTACCTCCTGTAGTTGTTTGTATTACTGTTTTTACTGGTGTTTCCATTTCTGCTCAATACTTTTTGCAACGGAAACTTTTTGAAGAGATTCATGGAACAAAATCTTGGGAAAGAGTACCACTAAAGCAATTTAAAAACGAATTACTGTTCTCTTCTTTCATTGGAATTGCGCAGGTTATAATTTTGTATGGGATAGGTTATTTTTTAGTCCCAACTTCCTATGATTTCAACCAATTTGAGATTTTTACTTGGTTGGTAGGTTTGATACAACCTTTTGTTTTAAATTTCCTTTATCACCTGTTTTACCTCATGCAACAAAATGGTTATTTAAAGAAGGAAACACAAAGCTTTAAGCAACTATCTAGTATCACTCAGAAAAAATCTTTACAAGATTTAGTAAGCCCTCATTTTCTATTTAATTCTTTAAACACGGCAGCAAGTATTACGCACGATGAACCTGAAGAGGCCGTAGAATTTGTGGAGAAGTTGTCGGATTTGTACGAATTCATTCTAAAGAACAACGAAAATCAATTAATTGAACTCTCTGAAGAACTTGAAATTGTTGAGAAATATGGGTTTTTGATTAGAACTCGCTTTGGGAAATACTTCCAAATAAATATGGATATTCCCGAAGAATATTATAATGCTTTAATCCCTCCGCTAACGCTTCAGAATCTGGTTGAAAATGCTGCTAAACATAATGCAGTTACTCGGAAGAAACCTTTGCATTTGAAGATTTTTGTGGATGGAGATTATATTGTTGTTGAGAACAATTTGAACCCTAAAAAAACCTTTAGTAACGAATCAACCAATTTAGGATTGAATTATATAAAGACAACAATCGCTCAATTTTCCCAGTTTAAAATTAATATTGAGCAAACTGATGAATGCTTCAAAGTAGAAATTCCTTTGATTTATCCATCAACTATTTAAAACAAGATGACTTATTTCTTCGTTAACTTTTTAACTTAGAATAACTAAAGCTAAATAACCGTGAGGATTCTAATTATTGAAGACGAAATTCCAGCAGCTAAAAGACTAGAAAAGCTGATTTTAGAGTGTAAACCAGAAGCAACAATTCTTGATGTAATTGATACCGTTGAGGATGCTGTTGATTGGTTTGAAAACAATGATGAGCCTGATTTAGTTATCTCGGATATTCAATTAGCTGACGGAGTTAGTTTTGAAATATATGAAAACCTGGAGTTAGAGTGTCCAATCATTTTTGCAACAGCGTATGATCAATATGCTATTAAAGCTTTTGAATTAAATAGCATTGATTATTTGCTGAAACCGTTTAGCAAAGAAACATTACAAAAGAGCTTTGATAAATTGGATAAAATGAATCCTAGTTCAGCTGGATTGCAGGAGCTGGATTTAAACTCATTAATTCAAAAAGCATCAACTGGGAATACATATAAGCAAAGGTTCTTGATTTCGAAAGGGGACGCGCTAATACCTATTTCAACCTCCCAAATTGCCTACATCTATACAGAGGATAAGGCGGTAATGATAAAAACTAATGATGGGAAAAGTTACTTCTTGAGTTATTCTTTAGATGAATTGGAAACTCAATTAGATCCATCTGATTTTTTCCGTTTAAATAGACAGTTTATTACTAGTATCAATGCAATTGCTAAGATTTCTCAATACTTCAATGGAAAATTAAAAGTGGAATTAAACCCAACTCAAGAGGGAGAAGTGATTGTTTCCCGAGCAAAAACGCCTGTTTTCAAAAATTGGTTAGAACAATAGTTGCTTAATATTCGTTTGTGTTTTACTTTTGTTGAAGTAAAACCTATAATAATTGAACAGTATCCTTACAACCTTTTCCATTAAAGACCTTGAAAACCTTTCAGGTATAAAGGCACATACCATTAGAATATGGGAAAAGCGTTATGAGATATTGGAGCCAGAAAGAACGGACACCAATATTAGGCTATACAATCTGAAAAACCTTACTAAGCTCCTTAATGTAACTTTCCTTTACAATGCTGGATTTAAAATTTCCAAAATTGCAAAGATGTCTGCTGAGGAGTTGAATCAAACTGTTAGGGAACAGGCTACCAAAAAGCGTGATAAAGATCATTTCATCGATGAATTAAAAATCTCCATGTTGAGCTTTAATCAATATAGTTTTGAGCAAACTTATAACAGAATGGTTGCGGAAATGTCTTTTAGAGATGTTTTTTTGGAAGTTTTTATTCCATTACTAGAATACATTGGAATTCATTGGCAATCTGATAGTATTACTCCTTCGCATGAGCATTTCATGTCGAGTTTAATCATGCAAAAATTGTTGATTAATATCGAGCGTGTTCAGCAATCTCAAGCTGTAAAGGATAAGGTTTATGTATTATTCTTACCTGATGGGGAAATTCATGAGTTAGGTTTACTTTATTTAAATTACGAATTAGCATTAGAAGGTTATCAAACAGTGTACTTAGGGTCTAGTGTTCCTATCGACAGTTTAATCGCTGTAACTGAAACATTTGATAATTTAGATTTCATTTCATATTTCACGGTTTATCCAACCAAAGATGAGGTTGATGATTACTTGAAAAATTTTGATGAACAGATTTTGTCTAAGCAAAAATCCAACTTTTTCGTTGTTGGTAGAACAGCTCAAGAGTCAACATTCAAAGGGAAAAACGTTAAGGTGTTTAATAGAATCGATGAATTGATAAACAAAATTTAGCAAAATATTTGCTATTTTGTTTAATGTTTCATTAATTTGTTAAAACAAATGAGAAGCGTTTCAATCATAGGGTCAGGATTTTCCTCTTTATCAGCTGCATGTTACTTGGCAAAAGAAGGGAACAAGGTAACTGTTTACGAGAAAAACAGTCAGTTAGGTGGTAGAGCTAGGACTTTACACCACGAAGGTTTCATGTTCGACATGGGGCCTAGTTGGTATTGGATGCCTGATGTTTTTGAAAAATTCTTTGGTGACTTTGGGAAAAAACCATCTGATTATTACAATTTAAAAAGGCTTGATCCAGCTTACAAAGTTTTCTTTGACGATTTCAAAGCTGTTGAAATTCCTGGAACTTTTGAAGAAATTATTGATGTTTTCGAAAAAGAAGAAAAAGGAAGCGGAGAAAAACTGAAAGAATTCATGGCTGATGCCGGGTATAATTACAAAGTGGCTATCGAGAAAATTGTGCATAAACCAGGATTTAGCCCTTTAGAATTAGTAACGCCGGAAACAGTCTCTAAAATCAATCAATTTTTTACAAGTATAAGCTCTAAGATTCGCAGGAATTTTAAGAGTCCAAAGTTGATTCAAATTCTTGAATTTCCAGTATTATTCTTAGGAGCTAAACCTCAGGACACACCGTTGTTTTACAATTTCATGAATTATGCTGATTTCGTTTTGGGTACTTGGTATCCAGAAGGAGGGATGGTGAAGATTGTTGAGGGTATGGTTGCTCTTGGTAAAGAATTGGGTGTAGAGTATGTAACTGATGCTGGAGTTCAGAAAATTAATACTCAAAACGGAAAAGCTGTTGGAATTACTGTTGATGAAAAGATGATTAAATCCGATTTGGTTTTAAGTGGAGCTGATTATGCGCACACTGAAACTTTATTGGATACCAATGAGAGACAATACTCTGAAAAGTATTGGGATAAAAAAACTTTCGCACCCTCATCGCTATTATTCTATGTTGGAATTAATAAGAAATTAAAAAATGTAAGGCATCATAACCTCTTTTTCGATAAGAGCTTTGATAACCACGCTATAGAGATTTATGATGAGCCTAAATGGCCAGAGGAACCTTTATTTTATGCAAGTTTTCCTAGTATAACAGACAAGTTAGTTGCTCCTGAGGGAAAAGAGTGTGCTTTCTTCTTAGTACCTCTTGCCCCAGGTTTAAGCTACAATGAAGAAACACCAAATGCCTACTTTGATATTCTAATCAAAAGGTTAGAAGAACAAACTGGGCAATCAATCAAAGATGATATTCTATTTAAAATTCCATTTTGCGTGGAAGACTTTAAAAAGGATTATAATTCCTACAAAGGGAATGCCTATGGAATGGCAAATACCTTAAGACAGACAGCCTTTTTAAGGCCAGGAATTAAAAGTAAAAAAGTGAAAAACCTGTTTTTCACGGGTCAGTTAACAGTACCTGGTCCAGGAGTACCTCCTGCTTTGATTTCAGGGAAAATTGTTGCTGATCAAATTAAAAAAGAACCCTTTAAATCACATGTGTCATGATTCAGATTTTTGATAATGTTGCATACGAGTGCTCTAAGAAAGTAACCAACAGTTACAGTACATCTTTTTCTTCGGCTGTAAAAATGTTAGGACCTTCAATTAGACCAGCCATTCATGCTGTTTATGGTTTCGTAAGATTTGCTGATGAGATTGTAGATACCTTCCATGATAAAGACAAAAAGTTGTTGCTGGATAAGTTTGAATGGGATTTTTACCAAGCTTTAGAGCAAGGTATTAGCTTAAACCCTATATTACACTCGTTCGCCAAAACAATAAAGGAATACGATATTGATTTAGAATTAGTGGATGCTTTTATGAAAAGTATGCGCATGGATTTGGATAAAAAAGAATACAATACTCAGGCAGAGTATGAAGAATATATTTACGGTTCGGCAGATGTAGTTGGTTTAATGTGTTTGAAAATCTTCGTAAATGGAGATGAGACAGCCTATCAAAAATTAAAACCAACAGCAATGAAGCTGGGATCAGCATTTCAAAAAGTAAACTTCTTAAGAGACTTAAAGAATGACGCTGAATTATTGGAAAGAAGTTATTTTCCAGATGTTGATTTAAAAAACCTTAGCCCTGAAAACAAAAAAGAAATTGTCGCTGAAATTCAAGCAGATTTTGATGCTGCCTTTGAAGGAATCAAACAACTTCCTACGTCATCAAAATTTGGAGTATACACTGCTTACAGATACTATAAGCAATTACTTAAAAAGTTACAGAAAACGCCATCGAACCAAATAATGGAAACTCGCATAAGAGTGAACGATTACCATAAATTCGGTTTAATGGTTCAATCTTATTTTAATATTAAACTTAATTTAGTTTAACACCGTAGCAAATGGAAGAGCCATTATTAGTACATGTGAATGAAAATGATGAAGTTTTAGGGTTTTATCCTAAGATGTATGTGCACGAAGAGGCAATGCTGCACAGAGCAGTTTCTGTTTTGATTTTTAATTCAAAAGGAGAGTGGTTATTGCAAAGAAGAGCTAAATCTAAATACCATTCTGGTGGGTTATGGACTAACACTGCATGTTCTCATCCTTATCCAAATGAAAATGTAAAACAAGCGGCGGAGCGTAGGTTGTTGGAGGAAATGGGGATGAATGTTTCCTTGGAAAAATCCTTCGATTTCATTTATAAAAAGGAACTAGATAAAGGGTTAACTGAACACGAATTTGATCATGTTTTTGTTGGTTATTCAGATGCTTTTCCAATATTAAATTTGGAGGAAGCAGATGATTGGACCTATCTTTCAACAGAGGAGTTAGAGGTGAGTATGAAAATTGAACCTGAGGCTTATACGGAATGGTTTAAGATCTTATTTCCTATTGCTGCGGACAAATTAAAAATCTTAAAAGAAGCGATCTAATGTTTTGGATAGTTCTTGTTGCTACATTTTTTTTCATGGAAGGCGTTGCTTGGTTTACTCATAAATACGTAATGCATGGGTTTTTGTGGCATTTACATGAGGATCATCATACGCACAACAATCCAGGTTTTATTGAAAAGAATGATAGCTTTTTCTTAATATTCGCAACCCCTGGAATCTTATGTACTATTTTAGGATCAATCTATGGAAGTGATATATCATTTGGGATTGGAATAGGGATAACTGCCTACGGATTTTGTTACTTCTTAGTGCATGATGTATTTATACATCAAAGGTTAAAATGGTTGAGAAATTCTAATTCTTGGTATTTCCGAGGAATTCGAAGAGCACATAAAGTTCACCATAAACATTTAGGAAAAGAACACGGAGAGTGTTTTGGGATGTTATGGGTTCCTTTTAAATATCTTAAAGAAGCTAAAGCCAAGTAATTTGAAGAAGGCGATTGTTATAGGAGCTGGTATTGGAGGATTAGCTTCTGCTATCCGCTTACAGTCGAAAGGCTTCCAAGTCACCGTTTTCGAATCTAATTCTTATCCTGGAGGAAAATTAACTGAAATCGGCAACCAAGAGTATCGATTTGATGCTGGTCCATCCTTGTTTACAATGCCGGAAAAGGTGGACGAATTATTAAATCTTCCGGGATCTAAGAAACCAATTTTCGAATATGAAAGATTAGATGAAGTATGTAGATACTTTTACGAAGATGGAACTCGAATTAAAGGTTGGGGAGATGGAGAAAAATTCGCTCAAGAGGTTGAGGATCAGTTAGGCGTTCCAAAGGCAAAGGTGATTAATCATTTATCAAAAAGTGAGTTCATTTTTAATACAACGAATGAATTGTTTTTGGAAAAGTCGCTGCATAAATTCAAAACCTACTTTTCTTTAGATACTTTCTTTTCGTTTTTGAAATTACCGTTCTTGAACATCAACAGTTCTATGAACCGTGTAAACGAGAAAGCGCTTGGCAATGAAAAATTAGTCCAGCTTTTTAATCGCTACGCAACTTACAATGGATCAAATCCATATGTTGCGCCGGGGATTTTAAATATTATACCGCATTTGGAATTTGGAAGAGGGGCTTTTTTTCCGCATGAAGGAATGCATTCCATTTCTATGAGCTTATTTGAAAAGGCTAAGGCTTTAGGAGTAGATTTTCATTTTAATGCAAAGGTTGATCAGGTTAATGTAAAGCAAGGGAAAATTCAAAGCATTACTGCTAACGGACAATCTCAATTGGCGGATATATTTGTAAGTAATATGGATGTTGTTCCTTTTTACCGTAAGTTATTGCCTAATGAAAAGCAGCCAGAAAAAGTTATTGCCCAAGAAAGATCAAGTTCAGCACTTATTTTTTATTGGGGAATTAAAAAGGAGTTCAAAGACTTAATCCTTCACAATATTCTGTTTAGTGATGATTACAAACAAGAGTTTGATTTCCTTTTCAATAAAAAGGATGTATTTGATGATCCTACCATCTACATTAATATTTCTTCTAAACATAAAACTGGCGATGCTCCGGTTGGATGCGAGAACTGGTTTGTTATGATTAATGTTCCAGGGGATACCGGACAAAATTGGGAAGAGATCATAGCAAGGAGTAAACAAAACATCATAGCTAAGATTAGCAGAATACTGAAAGTTGATATTTCAGAATTAATTGAATTTGAGGAAATCTTGGATCCAAGACTAATAGAAAAGAAAACAAGTTCGTTTCAAGGATCTTTATATGGCACTTCCTCCAATAGTAAAATGGCTGCTTTTTTCCGCCATCCCAACTTTAGTAAGGAATTTGATAACCTATATTTTTGCGGAGGTTCCGTTCACCCAGGAGGAGGAATACCTTTAGCTTTATCTTCGGCAAAAATTGTAAGTGAATTGGTGGAATGACATTAATTAAACAGAATATAATCCCACTCGTCCTTTTCATCTTTTACACAGTTGGAATAGTAGGAATATCCATTCCGTCGTTAAAAGAGTTAACGGTATCCTTAACCCCAATGAACTTACTTTTAACGGCTGGATTGTTTTTTTGGGGAATAGGAAGAAAGGATGTTAAAATATTTCTCGCTGCTTTTTTAGCTTTTATTCTTGGGTATATTGTTGAGGTGGCAGGAGTTGCCACTGGAGTTTTGTTTGGAGAATATAGTTATGGAGGTCCTCTTGGATGGAAGTTATTTGATGTGCCTCTAATGATAGGAGTTAATTGGTTTTTGTTAAGTTTTGCTTCCCTAGGGATAGCAGGAAGGCTGTTTGAAAACAAGATGCTAAAGGTAATCGTTTCGGCTACTCTAATGGTTTTGTTAGATGTCCTAATAGAGCCTGTGGCGATTAATTTGGATTTTTGGACTTGGGCTAAAGTTGAGGTTCCTTTACAAAATTATTTAATGTGGTTTTTTGCTGCCTTAGTAATTAATACTGGCGTGCTTTGGTTTGTAAGATCTATTGATTTTAAAACAAGTTTGTACATTTTTGGGGCACAAATTTATTTCTTCACGCTTTTAAATTTGTTGCTTTAATGGACTTCATGGAATCGAAATATTTGTATTTGGGTTTAATGATTTTTTCCATTGCCTATCCATTAGCGCAAAGTTTCGAGTGGAGATTAAAACTCCATAAAAATTTCAAAGCAATTTTTGCGGGAACTTTGGTGATGATGTTATTGTTTATCCCTTGGGATGTTTGGTTCACAAAAATTGGCGTTTGGTGGTTTAGGGATGATTATATAACTGGACTTAAAATATTCCAACTTCCAATAGAAGAGTGGCTATTTTTAATTATAGTTACTTATGCATTTGTTTTTATTAAAGAGGTTTTTAATTAATTCGTAAAGAAGGACTTATTTAAATCATTTGCTCGTCCATTATTTTTGGTAATTGGCTTTACCCTAATTGGGGTTGCTTTATTTTACTCTCCTCAATATTATACTTCTATTACTTTTGCCTTAGCGGGATTAGGG
>JAYPYW010000007.1:0-24278 GCA_038154685.1 Flavobacteriales bacterium
ACCATATCCATACCCATATCCATAACCGTATTTACCGTATCCACCGTATTTTTTTCCTCCGCCGGATCCATTTAAAATAACAGATAGGTTATTAATTCCCTTTTTATCTCTTAGCATTTGAATATTCTTTAAGAAGACTTTCTTAGAGAAGTGTGCTCTAACTATATAAATAGGATAGTCAACCTTAGAAATAATAGGTAAGGCATCAGTAACAATTCCAACGGGTGGAGTATCAATTACGATGACATCATAGAGTTCTTTTAGTTCTTCTATTACTTCACTCATTCTGTTACTAATAATTAGTTCAGAAGGATTCGGAGGTATTGGACCAGCAGTGATAAAATGCAGGTTTTCCAGATTACTTTCTTGAATACATTCTTGAAGACTTGTTTTTCCTATCAATAGCGTACTCATTCCAACTGTATTCTGTACGTTAAAACCAATGTGTGTTTTTGGTTTTCTCATATCTAAATCTAGTATGATTACTTTCTTTTCTGAAAAAGCAATTATACCTCCAAGGTTAATAGCAACAAATGTTTTTCCTTCCCCTGAAATAGTAGATGTTACAGTAAGTACTTTTGAACCTTCATCATGAGAAATGAATTGTAGGTTAGAACGGATGGATCTAAAAGCTTCAGACATTAACGATTTAGGGTTTTTATCTACAATTAATTGAGATACTGGAATAACATCTTTATAAGATGGAACCATACCTAAAACAGGAATGTTATTAGTGTATTTCGATACATCCGAGATGTTTGAAACAGTATTGTGCAGCAAGTATTTAACAACCACAACAATTAAACCTATAACTATTCCAATACCTATTAAAATTGGATAAGAAGCATCTTTGTCCGGAGAAATGGGATAAGGGTTAGCTCTTGCAGGCTCAATGATTTCATTGTCGGAAACAAAACCAGCTCTAACCATTTCATATTCTGCCTTTTTTGATAATAACTTTGAATAATATTCACTGTTGATGTCATACATCCTGTTTAAGTGAAGGTAATCTGTATTATGATTAAAGTTTAGGTCGTTTGTTTTTTTAGATATTTCATAGCTAGTAAGCCTATCATTAATGGCAATAAGGCTTTCTTCCATATCATTAATAAGATTCGCAACAACTTCCTTTAAATCATTTATTTCTAGAGAAATTTGAAAGTCTATTTCTTTTACTTCAAAAGATTCCTCAGTTAATCTAAAGATTAGAGACCTTCTTTGAGATAATAATTGTTTTAGTTTAACCCCAACAGAGCTTATATATTCATTACCCGAGTTTAATAAAAGTAAAGAGTATAACTCATCATAACTAATTTTATTAGATAAAGATTGCTGGAATTTTTTGAATTCTTTGATTTTCAATTCAACTTCAAGTAACTCCAATTCATCTTTTGATTTTAGTGTATTGGTTAATTTGTCAATATCAATAGAAGAACCCAATAATTCCTCTTGTTCCAAGTCCTTATAAGGTTTTAATAATCTTTGATAATATTCTAATTTCTTGTTGATTTTTAGGATTTGATCATCAGTAAATTGAATCATTTGGTTGGCAGATTCCTTCTTCTTAGCAATGTTTGAAACCAAGAATGAGGAAGCCAAGCTATTCACAATGTCAGCACATTTTTTTGGATGGTTTCCGGCGTAACTAATTTTTATTGTTTTGGCTCCAGAGTTTTGAATATTTACAGATAGGCCTTGTAAATATTTGTTTGTTATGGCGCTTTTATCTACAATTTTAAAAATGAATTTATTTGGCGAGTCGTTAAGTGCATTCCACTGAGCATTACTTATGTTTATTTTAAGCTCAAGCTGATCAACAGAAATCCATTTATTTTTTGGAGCGATTACTTTAACTATGCTGTCATTAGCTTCATAAGCCAAAACAACAACTCCCTTTTTGAAGTAAACGGTGAATGGTTTATTGTAAATAGATTTATCCTTTACTTGAAAGGATAATTTAAATGGGTTAGAGTTATAATTTTCCGTATTTAAAAATTTCCCTTTTGAGTAATAATCAACATCAAGATTCAGCCCAATAAGTGATTCGCTTAAAAGTTTTTTTGACTTTAACCTACTTAATTCACCAACTAAGTTTGTTTCGTAGATGTTTTCGAATTTCATCATTCGATTAACCTCATTTTTTTCTCCAATTTTTACAATTGTTGAAGCAGAATATTGAGGTGTTGTGTACCTGTTGTACAGAAATGCTGTGCCAAAACCTATTAAAACTAATATGATAATTAGATATAAGTTTTTCTTAATGATAAGAATCGCAAGTCCTAAATCAAACTCGTCATTCAATACCGAAAGTTTTTCTTTTTCCATCTTTAGTTTTGTGGCTGAGTTAATGTATAAACTATAAGTAAAGAGCCTAAAAATGACATTGTTGCACTAATGTCCTCTGAAATACGAGATCCATAATTAATAAACGGGTCAACATAAATGATATCACCAGCTTGAAGATTTAAATTGGCTTGTTTCATACCATCAATGGTAGATAAGTCCACTAAATAAATATCTGGATTTTTCAAGTCTCCTCTTATCAGTTTAATCCTACTGGCATTACCCTCGGAGTAAATTCCACCAGCCATAGCAAGTGCTTCAAAAAGAGTTGTGTTATGGTTAAACAGTTGTATAACAGAGGATTCATAACCACCCCAGAATAGAAAAACTCTTCTGTTCCAAACCCTAGCAATTACAAATGGAGAGTTTACATGAGTTTCTAAAAGTTTTTCAAATTTATCCTCTAGTTCACCTAGTGTAAGCCCCACAACATTAACGCTACCAATTATAGGAACTTTAATAGTGCTATCTGGCCTTACTTTAAAACCAAAGTTACGATTTTGTTGTCCATTTTGACTACCTCCAACACCTCCGGAACCACCAATGCTACCACCGCCGAATCCCTGACGATTATTACCGTTTAAACCTCCACCACCAAGAGCAACTGCGTTATAACCAGAGTTGGAGTACATTTGAATTGCAATTTCATCATCTACTGCAATTCGGTATTCTTCTTTATAATTTACTGAATCAACAAATTCCTTGAATTTGTAATTCGTTGGGGTTTTAAGCATTCTACTTTTGTCCAAAGTAGTACAACTGGATAATCCAATTGCCGCGATTATAATTGCAAATACTATTCTCATTTCTTTAAAAGCTTTTTATAAAGTTGGTCAATGTCATTCACTAATCTAGTATAGCTAAATTGATCCTTAACATGATTCCAACCCTCTTTTTGCATTAATTCCCTTTTGTTCTCGTCTTCAACTAATTCTAAAAGGTTTTTACCGTAAGATTCAACATCTTCAATTTCGCTTAGTAAACCAGTTTTATTTTGGATAACAACATTTTCAATACCTCCTACATTAGTAGAAATTATAGGGTTGTTAGCCGCTTGGGCCTCAATTAAACTAACAGGAGTCCCTTCGTTTAAACTGGATAAAGCAATTATGTCCATCCCGGCGTTTACAACATCAATATTTTTAATCCAAGATGTAAAGGTTAAAGGAGCTTTTCTTAATTCTATATTACTTCTACAAAAGTCGATTCCAAGTTCTTGCGCTAAGGAAATTATTTCGTCTCTTGATTCTCCATCTCCAACAATAAAAGCTCTTACTTTCTTATCCGTATTGTCCAGAACATATTTTAGACCTTGAAGAAACAATTTGTGGTTTTTAATTGGCACTAATCTTCCAATGATTCCAATTGCAATTTCATCATCTTCAATTTGGTACTCAGTTCTAAAAACTGCCCTCTTTTTATCTAAATCAACCTGGAATCTTTGTAAATCAAATCCCAAAGGAACGACTTCAATTTTTTCTAGCGGGGCTATTTTATGGATCTCTCCAAGTTCTCTTTTTTGAATATCAGAAATAGCAACAATTGCAGAACTTTTCTCAGCAAGCCTCTTTTCAATCCTTTTAAATATTGTAGTTTTTGCTTTGCTAAAATAACTGTGGAATACATGACCGTGAAAGGTGTGAACTACCGCTGGTACATTACATGCAAAAGCAGCCATTCTGCCTAAAGTTCCTGCTTTTGAAGCATGCGTGTGAACTATGTCAGGTTTGAATTCTTCAATGATTTGCTTTATTTTTTTGTAAGCCGTGTAATCATTTCCAAATCTAATTGCCCTTCTCATTTCCGGTATAATTACAGGATCGATGTTGAGGTCATCCAAAATATGTTGAGATGAATCTTCGCTTTCTTCCTTATCTCCTCCGATTAATAATGTCTCGTATTCTTTAGGGAGATATTTGGTTAAATAAGCTGCATTATAGGTTGGTCCACCTAAATTAAACCTATTAATTATCCTTAAAACCTTTGGCATTCTTGCTTTTAATCAAGCGCTAAAATAAGAAAAATAGTACAGAAGATGTCTTTTTAAAGGATTGTTTCCTACTTTAATTCATCCATTTTTTCCACCAGTGTTGAAAAACTATTAAAGCCCAAGTTGTGGCAGCTGAATCGGCGGGGCGTGAGGAGTTTAGCTTTTTTAATCACGCTTCAACTTGCGTCCAATTTAGTATTCCTTGACTTTCGATGAAATCTCTGTTTAAATAATTGTCTTTTATTTCAGTAGCTAATTCACCCCTAAACCATTTAAGTAGTGGTACTTCAAAGCCATGTTTTGGTCTTTTAAACAAGTCTTCAGGAAGGTCTGGACGAAATGTTTCCTGTAAAATTTTCTTTTTGATGCCTTGTTGGATTTTGAAAGCAGAAGGAATTTGAAAAGCAAATTCTACGACTCTGTGATCTAAAAATGGAACTCTAACTTCCAAGCTATTATTCATGCTGTTCATATCCACTTTTGTAAGCATGTCTCCTACTAAAACTTGTTGAACATCTTGATACAAAACACCATTGAAATCATCCGAGTTTAAATTTTGAGAAAGGATTCCCTTCTTTTGATTTTTAAAATCAGATCCTTTGTTTTTAAGGAAACTTCCAGCTTGATCGTCTTTCAGAATCCCAGCCCAATCCCAATATCTTTCGGTATTTCCTTTGCTTATACCTTCAGAGAAACGCAAAAGTTGTCGGTTAAGATTTCCAAGCTTTGAGTTTCTGGACTTTGGAAGTGTTTTCCATAGAGGTTTCCCTAATTTAACCGCGGTGTTTTTTAAACTTTTTTGGCGCGCTAAAAACTCAGCCATATGCTTGTTGTAACCACTAAATATTTCATCGGCACCATCTCCAGATAAGGCTACTATAGCCTTTTGACGAGTGTGCATACTTAAAATATTTACAGCTAATCCAGAGCTGTCGGCAAAAGGTTCATCAGTATAATCTAAAACTTTATGTAATTGGTTATAAAGGTCGTCGTTCGTAAGTTCAAATACTGTATGATTAGTTTTGTACTTATCCGCAACAAGCTTGGCAAAATGAGTTTCATCAAATAAAGGTTCATCCTTGTATCCAATTGAAAAGGTATTGAGGTTTTTAGTGTGTTTTGAAGCTAAGGCTACAATTACAGATGAATCTATTCCTCCACTTAAAAACGAACCAATGGGAACATCAGCAACCATTCTATCTTGAACACTTTGTTCTAATATTTCACGTAATTTTTTTTGCGCGTCTTCGTAATTGGAAAAAGAGTATTTGTTGGGCTCAAAAGGCAAAGTATAATATTTGCTTATTGAGGCTGATCCGTTTTTGAATTCCAACAATTCACCTGGGTTAAGCTTTTTACATCGTTTTAAAATTGAGTAGGGCTGTGGAATGTAGTTAAACTTAAGGAATAATTGCAATGAACTTAAATCTAGCTCTTTAGTTATGTTAAAGGAGAAGATTGATTTTAATTCAGATCCAAATATTAATTGATGCTCATCTTCGTAAATATGAAGTGGCTTAATTCCAAACCGGTCTCTTGCGATTAAAGTAGTTTGTTCTTCCTTGTCGTAAAAAGCAAAGCCAAAAAATCCATTTAAATCGTTAATTCCTAGTTTACCGTTCTCTATCAAATGGTAAAGTAAAACTTCAGTGTCGGAGTGTGTTTTAAAAGTGTACCCTTTTTGCTCAAGCGGTTTTCTTAGTTGTTTGAAGTTGTAAATTTCTCCATTAAAAACCAGGATATATCTACCGTTCTCCGAAACAAATGGTTGAGTTGCGCCTTCACTTGTGTCAATAATACTTAAACGAGCATGCCCTAATCCAATATTATTGTGGGTAATTGTTCCGGATGCATCTGGACCTCTGTGGTATAGTTGTTTAACGGCTGCTTTAAGGTTGTTAAAGTTTTGTTTACCCGTTTCGTCTTTAGCGATTATACCAACTATTCCACACATAGAAATTCAAACAGAATTGAATTCAAATATAGCCAAACAAACTTACTTGAAAGTAACGTAAATGGTATAGCTTCTAGGTATTCTCTTTTTTCCTTTATTCCAGTTAGTAAGATTAAGTGTTGTTTCTTGAATTATTTGTTGCAATTCAGGTGATACAATTGAAAGTACATTCAAGTCTTTTACCTTTCCTTTTTGAGTTACATTGAATTTAAAAACAATTGATGAATTCCGTTCAGGTACATCTGTATCTTTAACCTTATCCTTTAGCTTAGAAAATAGTTCTTTTTCCAAGGCAGATTTACCCCCGCTGTAGCTGACTAAATCTGTGAAAGAGTACTGTAAGTCTTTGTATTTCTGATCAACATCCTCAGTTACTGTTATGTTTCTTACTTGTCTTTCTTCTTTAACCGCTACATATTCTACCTTTTCTTGTTTTTGTGCAGACCTTTTTATTTCGTCTTCTTTTGAAGCTTTCTTTTCTGGGGTGGATTCTTTTTCAATTGGGCCTGTAATCGAAGTGTCCTCTTGATTTTTAGTTTCGATATTTGGTAATTCTTTTAAATCCTGATTTTCGATTTTGACTTCAACTGGGGGATCAAGGTTTTCATTTGATTGCTCAATTACTTGAGGGTTTGTTTCTTGTATAATAGAAGTATTACCGTTAGAATACTCAGGATCTTGGTTAATTGTATTTTTAACCTTCGTTTCCTCTATAATAGGACTCTCCGAAGGCAATAAAAAAGTAGCTATTACTACTATAACTCCTAAGCTAATAATTCCTCCAATTAGATATTTGCCAATACTATTACTAGGTGCGGCTGGATACTTAGTACCAATGGAATCTGATATTCTGGCAACGGCTGCTAAGTTTTCTTCATCAATCAACTCAATTGCTGATTTGGATAAATCGCAATTATCTAACTTATCCTCAAAATTTTTGATCATGTCAGGATTGTTAGAGTTTTTAACCAATAACTCTAACTCTTCTTGGGTAAGCCCTAAGTTGATATCATTATTTCCTTTATCCATTATCGCTTATCAGCAATTTTAAATTCCTTTTACCATTTTGAATATGACTTTTAACCTCCTTTATCGTTAAACCGGTCTTATTCGAAATTTCCTTGTAGCTCAAACCTTTGAAATAAAACAGTTCAATACAATCTTTTTGATTAGGTTTTATCTCAGCTAGTGATTTTTTAAGGGTTTCAACCCTTTTTTGAAGAATTAACTCTCTTTCCAAAATATCTTCAAATTCATCATTAGATTCTATTTCATCACTAGACTCAGTTGCTACAGGTTCTTTTTTAATTTTGAAGCAGTGAAATTTTGTTACACTATATATCCAAGCATTGAAGTTTTTTACATCGTGCTTTTTTAAATCGGTAACAATCGTTTCAAAAATTTCATGAACCACATCTTTAGCCCTTTCCTCATTTTTTAATATTCCAATTGCAATAGAAGCAACAAGGTGAGCATATCTATTAAAAAGAACTCCTAAGGCATTCATATCGTTTGCAGACTTATAAAAGTCAACTAACTTCCTGTCTGGAAGTGAATTGTATTTGTTTTTTCTGCTAAACACTAATCAAGCCTATTTTTAAGGGAGTTAAATTAAAAAATTCCACAAATGAAAGCACATTTTTATTCCTTATACCGTCAAAAATTAAAAGTGGATAATTTTTTTTCATTTTTTTTTATGGAAATTTCAAAGCGATCTCCCTATATGAGTAACTATGAGAAATATACTACTGATTACTACTGTTTTTACTGGGATTTTACTTACAAGTTGCAAAACTACATCCCATGTTTGTGATGCTTATACTTTTGAGTTAAAAAAGCAAAAAATGAAAGAGTTAAAAGAAATAGCTGTAATAGCTAACGAAAACGTACATAACTAAACATCCTTCCTATAGATTGTCAATGAAGAGCAGTGGCCTTTGGTCATTGCTTTTTTATTTTAATTTTGCGGGCCCATGAGGCTTACGCTTTCTATATTATGTTTATTTATTTCAACTGTCATTTTTGGTCAGGATATTAGTGGTGAAATCGTTGACGCTAAAACGAATGAGCCTTTACCTTTTTCTAATGTTATATGGCTAAAAAATCAAGTGGGAAATGTTTCTGATCTTGAAGGAAGTTTTTCGATTCCCTTTTATGATAACGATACTTTACAAATTTCTGTTATTGGTTATGCAGATTTAAAAATCCCTTCAGATGAAGCAAAGCATCAAACAGTTTTTAAAATATCTAAAGCTACCGAGGTTTTGCAAGGCGTTAATATCGAAGTTAAAAAAAGGAAGAAAAAAAGAAAAAGAAAAGAAGATCCAGCTTATTTACTGCATCAACAAATTGCCAAAAATCGCGGTAAAAATAACATAAAGAAAAGGCCCTATTATGATTGCAAGATTTACAATAAGGCGGAGATTTCGTTGAATAATGTGGACTCCAATACTAAAAAATTACTCTTATTTAAGCCTGTTGCTTTTGTTTTTGATGATCCAGATACTAGCTCGAGAATAAAGCCTTTTTCAGACGTATTTATAAGTGAATCCTTTACTGAATATTATTATAGAAAACCAGGGAGTGAAAAGGAGGTGATTAAAGCTTCTAAAACCGCCGGGATAAATATTCCAGCTGTGGCTCAATATACTGGAAATGTTTATACGAGTTTTAATATCTATGATAATTATATAAGGATTATTCAAAAACAGTTTATTTCTCCCTTAGCTAAGTCTAGTTGGCTTTCTTATAATTATTATATAACCGATTCATCCAAAGCCGGTGATACAACTTTTTACAAATTAGAGTTTAGGCCAAGACGCTCACAAGACTTGGCTTTCGAAGGATATATCATAACCGATAATGTTACTCATGGGGTAAGTGAAGTTCAATTTGAAATTCCCAAAAGATGTAATATTAATTATGTAGAGGAGTTTGTAGTGAATCAAAAGTTTAAACTTTTAGATAGTGCATGGGTGATTGATGATGAAGAGATTTTAATAGATGTTAATCCGATGGAAAAAACATATGGTTTTTACATCAACAAGCAAACCAAATGGATAGATTTTAATTTCAATTTTAAAGGAGATACAAGCCTGTTTGGTAATCAAAAAACAGCCGTAGAAGATTCCGCTTACAAATTTGGTTCTGTGCTTTTGGAAAAATACCGTCCTGATACCCTGGATCCCAAAAGTGCCTTAATTTACCAAACGGTGGATAGTGCTATGAATACACGTTATTTAAAAACACTTCAAGGTTTGTCTCTTATGTTTTATACAGGTTACTATCCTTTTAAATACTGGGAATACGGACCATATTATAATACCTATAGTTTTAACAACCTAGAAGGGGATAGACTTAGAGTTGGGTTTCAATCCACTCAAGCATTACTAAGAAACTGGCGCTTACGCGGTCATGTTGCTCATGGTTTAGGAGATGGATTAACCAAATATAGAGGGATGATTACCAGGTATTATGGATTTAAGAAATGGCGATATTTTGAGTTCGAACATCTTAATGATTATAAAACGTTAAGTGCTAGCGATAATGCTTTTTCTGAGGATAATATTTTGGCTTCCCTAACGCGTAGAACTGATCCGAAATACACACATACTAAAAGAACAAGGTTAGAATGGTCCCATGAATGGTATAATGGAATTAATAATTCTATTGAGTTAAAAACAGAAAATTTAGTACCAATTGGGAGTTTAAATTACGCTACCTCTTCCGGGGGTGAATTAAAGGAGTTAAATGTTCACACCTTAAAAATAGGAGGGAGGTTTGCCTTAAATGAAAAGTTTGTTAACGTAGGTTTTAGAAGGTTGAGTTTATTAACTAAAAAGCCAAGGTTTGATTACGCTTACACTGCTGGTGTTTTGATAAATGGATCAGGCCATGAATTTCATAAAGTAGAAATCGACATGGCTGATAGGTACTTCTTTGGGTTCTTTGGGTTTTTAGATCTAAAAGTGTTCACTGGGAAAATTTGGGGTAATGTACCTTATCCATTACTACTAAATCATCAGGGAAACGATTCCTATTTTTTCGATAACGAGGCATTTAACCTAATGAATCCATTTGAATTTGCTTCTGATCAACATCTAAGTATAATGACTAAATACAGTTTTGATGGACTAATATTTAATAGAATCCCATTGGTTAAAAGATTGCACTTAAGATCATTTCTTTTTGCGAACTCAATTTATGGAACTTTAAGTAACCGTCATGAAAATATTATTCTACTTCCAGATGGGCTTACCTCTTTAAATGAACCCTATATTGAAACTGGGTTTGGAATAGAAAACATATTTAAGTTGATTAGGTTAGATTTTATTTGGCGATTAACAAACGTGTCTTCCCCGCAAGTCCAGCAATTCGGAATAACATTCGATATCGTACCTGCTTTTTAATCCTTTAGACTTCTAAAATCTCTACCTGTTGGTGCTTGGAAAACTCCTAATTCAAACTCAGGTAAAACGGCAATAATATGATCAAAAATATCTGCCTGAATTCCTTCATAATGCGCCCATCTTTGTTCCTTACTAAAAACATAAATTTCAATTGGAATACCTTTTTCATCTGGGGCAAGTTGTCTAACCAGAAAGGTCATTTCTTTTGAAATTTGAGGGTGAGAACCCAAATATTCTTCAAGATAAGCTCTAAAAGAGCCTAAATTAGTTAGCTTTCTAATATTTGCTGAATGAGAGTTATTTTTCCCTTCGTTGTTTTTTGAGATTTCCTCTTTCTTATTAAGGAAATATTCCTTTAGTAAATCTATCGAATCAAGTTTACTCATAAGCGAATCATCACAAAACTTAACTGAATTCATGTCGATATGAATAGATCTCTTAATTCTTCTACCGCCACTTTCTTCCATTCCTCTCCAGTTTTTAAAGGCTTCGGAAACAAAAGAATAGGTTGGGATAGTGGTAATTGTTTTATCCCAGTTTTGAACTTTTACAGTTTGTAATTTAATCTCGATAACATCACCATCCGCTCCATATTTTGGAAATTCAACCCAATCCCCAATTTTAACCATATCGTTTGCGGCAATTTGAATACTTCCTACAAAACCAAGAATTGTATCACGGAAAACTAACATTAATACCACAGACATGGCTCCTAAGGCGGAGAAAATCCCAGTAGGAGATTTGTCTAATAAAATTGAAATAATGTAAATCCCTCCAAGTATGTAAACAACCAATCTTATAAGTTGCATGTAACTCTCTAGTGGTTTGTCTTTCAGGAATGGACGTGATTGTAAAAAAAATTGAAAAGCTCTGAAAAAAGCAATTATAGTCATCATGAAAGCAATAGAAAGATAGATGTCTGAAATCTTTTCAATTGCACTTATCCAACCTGGATGCCCTTTGTAGAAAACAGGTGCCAAAACACCTATAAGGACAGCCGGTACAATATGAGCAACTTTATTAAAAACACCTTTCTCTAATAAAACATCATCCCAGGTGTTTTTTGTTCTCTTTATGATTCTTTCTATTAAAACAATAATGAATCGTTTGGCGATATAATCAGCTATAAATGCGATTAAAACAAGGCTAATTGTAATAATTAACATTTTAGTGAAGTGCAATAAACTTCCAGTTAAGCCAACGTTTTGTAATAATGTGTCGATTATTAACGAGTAGGAATTTCCAAGTTCTTGGATTATGCCGTTTGTATTATCAATTTGAAATTTCATGTTATGCGAAAATGAATTTGTAACCTATACCTCTAACCGAATGGAAATATTTAGGCGATTTTGGATCTTTTTCGAAATATTTTCTGAAGTTCAATAAATAATTATCTATTGTCCTAGTACTAGGATATACATCCACTCCCCAAATAAGCTCTAAAATGGTGTCCCTGGAAACAACTTCATTTTTTCTTTCGATTAACAGTTTTAAAAGTTGGGTTTCTCTTGCTGTTAATTGACCAGATTGTTCGTTAACTCCTTTGAAATCATAGGTTGAAAAATCAATCCAATTATCGCCAAACTGAAACCTGTCATTTATTTCTGGTCGTGTTTGTCTTAATTTTTCTCCTTTTTTAATCAGAATTTGAATCCTTAGCAATAGCTCTTCTAAATTGAAAGGTTTTAAAAGGTAATCATCAGCACCCGCTTTTAACCCTTGGATTCTATCACTACTTGATCCCTTTGCAGATAAAATTAAGATTGGAATTTCGCTGTCTTTTAATCTTATAGTTTCACAAACAGTTAAACCATCAACGTTTGGAAGCATAACATCTAGTAAAATAAGATCAAACCTTTGGTTCTCCCATAGCTCGATAGCCTTTTTCCCATCCTCAGCAACCTTTACAATGAAGTTTTCTAACTCTAAATTCAGCTTAATAGCATCAATTAAATGTTCTTCATCTTCAACCAAAAGGATCCTTTTCTCCATATCGCTAAATTAAACCAAGCATTTTAACTTTGAAAAAATACTTTTAATTCAACAAAACCTATTATTTTGAAGTTTACTGTTTAAATGAAGTATTTCTTATTCGTCATATGTATTACTTGGGGTTCCGCTTTATTTGGGCAAATTGTGCTGGAAAAACCAGCTTATGAAAAGCTAACCAATAGATATCCTACTAAACAAATTGGTAGTGTTTTATTAGATTGTGATGCTGACTTCTTTGAAAAAGGTGTTAAAATAAACTCGGTTGAAGATATATATGAGTTACGAGTAAAAGCAAATGAGGCTGGACAAATAAACCTTTATTTTAAAGAGTCTAAAATTCCTGCGGGAACTTTAATAGAAATAAGCTCAATAGAAAAAGAAGTATATCAAACTTTTAAATCGGAAAATTTAAATGCAAATTTAACCACTGTCCCTGTCATTGGAGAAGTAGTAATCATAAGGTATTTCGGCCCAAAAGAGGGCGCTAAATTAAATTTGTCTCAGGTAGGTTGGTTTCCAAGGAACTATCGGACTACAAGATCAAGTGGTTTTTGTAATGTGGATATTAATTGTTCAGAGGGAGCAGATTGGCAGGACGAAAAAAGAGGAGTAGTTCGGTTACTTTTAAAGTCGGATGGCTTTACTGTTTTTTGTTCGGGTTCGTTAATTAATAATACAGCACGAGATTGCAAGCCTTATTTGTTTTCTTCCGAACATTGTTTGGATGGTGTTAATGAAGAAGGATTAAATCAAGCAATTGTATACTTTAACTACGAAGCAACTAATTGTAATTCAAGTGATGGAGTTGCAGTGCAAACTGTTCAAGGGTTAGTTTTAAAAGCAGCAGGGAGTTCTGATGTGAATTCAGATTTTGCTTTATTCGAAATTAAGGAAAAAATCCCATTAGAGTTTTCGCCTTTTTTTAACGGCTGGAATATATCTGGAGCACCTTCTCTGAATGGAGTTGCGATTCATCATCCCTCTGGAGACGAGAAAAAAGTATCAACATATACAACTGTAACTCAAAATGCGGATGTTGATTTATTGGCGGATGATTTTTACTGGGAGGTTTTTTGGGAAGATACTGAAAACGGACACGGAGTAACGGAAAGTGGAAGTTCAGGAGCACCTTTATTTAATAGTGAGCAATTAATAATTGGGAATTTAACGGGGGGGACGTCTTATTGTACTAAACCAAACGATCCGGATTATTTTGGGAAATTTAGTAAAGGTTGGGCAAGTGAACTTGACTCAACTAGTAGGTTGGATGTTTGGTTAGATCCAATTGGAACTGGAGAGTTGTTTGTTCCTGGTAGTTATTTCCCTTGTTCAGATTCAATACTTCAGTATTTACCCATCGATAGCATTGCTGTTTTAGGAAACCCAGTTAGGAATGAATTGAATATTTATTTGGAACAAACTTCTAGTTCTCAGCCCGAAGTAACTATCTATTCCATAAATGGAGCATTAGTTTTTAAGGAGCGGTTTGAAAAGAATAATATCACTAAAATTAAAATCCCAGTTCATAATCTTAGGGATGGTGCTTATTTTGTTATGATAAAAGTAGGTGTAAACGAATACATTGAAAAAATCATTATCCTCAATTAGAATTATTTAACTCCAATCGGCTTTTGGAACACTTATTAAGTAGTATTTTTGCCTGAAGAATGTCCGTTTTAAAGGCAATATATCGATTAGCTGGTGAAAGTAAAACCTTTTTTATTGAAGGAGTTTCCATGGAAGGGGTTAATGAGGGCTTTGTATTCTCAGATTTCAATAATAAAAAAACGTTTTCGATATCTCCGGAGATTGTTAAAGAGTTAGATACAGCAAATTCTGATGATTTATTATTTAATTCAAATCAAACCACTAGTTGGGAGAGCTCAACTCAAGATGATTATGAGTTTGGTTTTGTAATTATTCAAAATGAAATCGAGCATAAAAAAATCAACAAAGCAATACTTTCTAAAAAGAAGGTATACGGAGAGGCGCCTAATGCTATTGAGTTATTTAAAAAACTAGAAAAAGCTTATCCTAAGGCACACGTTTTCTTAACAGAAACACCGGAAGGCATTTTATGGATTGGAGCTACTCCTGAAACCTTAATAACTAAATCGGACGATGATTTCGAAACCATGTCACTTGCGGGAACTAAATCAGAAAATGAGGACTGGACTGAAAAGGAATATGATGAGCAAAAAATTGTTACAAATTCTATTTTAAGTGAACTATATCAATTAAATATAGATCCAAAGTTGTCTGAGTTAGAAACAATACAAGCAGGTTCTGTGTTCCATTTAAGAAATAAGGTGAATTTTAAAACAGACCTTCCTGTTCAGCAAATAGCCCAAGTATTACATCCAACCCCTGCTGTTTCGGGAAATCCTAAGAGCCAGGCAATGACAACCATTAAAATTGCTGAAAATCATGAGCGTGATTATTATTGTGGTTTCGGTGGTCCTTATGAATTGAATAGCGCTTCAACACTTTTTGTTAATTTAAGATGTGCAGCTATTTCAAATAATCAAATAGCATTGTATGTTGGAGGAGGAATTACAAAGGATTCGGTTTTAGAAAACGAAACTAGGGAGTGTGAAAGAAAAGCAGAATCTATATTAAGATTTTTGTGAATTTTTTCGTCTATCTAAGTTTTATTATTCTACTGATTTAAGAATTATCCAAGAGTCTAGGTGGGAAAAATTGTTTGATATTGAAACTCGAAAACCAGGCGATGAACTAATGTAAAGTCACTTTAATTTAATTTTGATAATTAAGCAAATTACGGAAGAGGTAGTTCAATCAATGGCAAGGGAAGTTTAAAATCTAAAGGAATTGAAACTTTAGAAATTATTGCCTTTGGTTTCCTAGTGATTGGAGGTGTTTTTATTACAAAAATGATGAGTTCCCATTATAAGCAACTTATGTTGCTTCAGGGAGTTTGTTACCTATAAATTATTTCTGGGGATGTTTATTTATTTCTAATACCGTATTTTTTATAGAATATTTAATCCCATTGGATTAAATATTAGAGGTGAAAGGAATACTTGCTTTGAGGGAAGAAATTATCAATACTCAAAAAATGATTTAGAAAATCCTTGGTGAAAATTGCACCTGGATGAAATTAACTTTTGTCGTAATGATTTTTATCATGTATAATTAAGTAAAACTTAGTAAAATTGTTATAAAATATTTCAGGGGTATGCCCTTCTCTTAAAAAGATTTGAAATAGGATAAAATTAATACTATGAACAGTTATAAATTCGAATTGAACCCTTTAAATAAAAGTAAGATATTAAAATCGCTATTGAAAAATGGATTTGTTCATTTGTCCAATGTAATTCCAAAAGATAAAGTCAAACAGATTGATACAAGTTTTCTAAAGAATGTTAAGATTGTAGAAGGGTTATTGGAAACTCCTATGAATATTTTACCAATTTGTTTTGCTGATGGCAAGCAAGAAGGATTTGAAGATCCGGTTAGTTATTCTGGTATGAAAAGATCATGGTATTATGAAGGAGATAGGCAATTTAAATCTTGGTTTTGGAAAAATCCTGAAAAACTACCTAACGATGTTATTTCTGCTTTAGAAAGGCATGGTATTGTGTCTTTGGTAAAAGACTATTTTAATGATTCAGTGGTTACATCATATAGTTTAAATACGGTGAGAAATCTATCAGTCAAGTCAAATCCAGATTATTTAAAAGTACATCAAGATATGACTCACTTTACATCAGACCCTAAAGATCATAAGTTTTTAACTGTCTGGATTCCTTTACATGATTGTGGAGATGATTCTCCTGGTTTAAAAATATATAAAAAGAGATTTGAATCTGTTTTTGAAACAAATCGTGAGTTAGCTAATAGATGTATGAGCGATGAAGAAATTGAAAGCCTAGATAATGAAAATTTCTACTGTCCTAATTATGAAGCTGGAGATGTTGTTATTTTTTTATCCATGGTTGTGCATGGAACTCACTTAACAAGTAATATGAAATACAATAGAAGAAGCGCTGATATGAGGTTTTTCCCAAAATCTAACCTTCCAAAGTTGGTCGAAAATCTTGATGACGGTAAACTTACTTATTAAAGTAATAATACTAATGATTTCGTTACCATGAATTCATTTGTTTTACATAATTTCGCTGATTAAATTTGAGTGTAAAACAAAAAATAAGTAATGGAAGAAAAAAAATCATCGAAAGTTTGGTCTAATTTTTATGGTAAAACTGATCGTGGAGTTCAGTTTCCAGAAAATTTTGTTGTGAGAGTATTTAACTCACAAATGCCTGTTAAATTTTTCGATCAAAATTACGAGTCTAAAAAAGTCTTAGATTTAGGCTGTGGTTCTGGAAGGCATATTCCTTTTTTGCAACTTCAAGGATTTGATGTTTATGGAGTTGAATTGTCAGAAAGTATTGTTGAGGCATTGAAGAAGAGTCACGAGGGTGCCACATTCAAGGTGGGGTCAAATGTTAATATTCCATTTGAAGACAATTTTTTTGATTACATGCTATCAAGTGCTTCTGTTTATTATATGGAAAATCATGAACAGGATATTACTAAGAATTTTGATGAAGTTTTTCGTACTATTAAAAAAGATGGATATTTCGTTTTTACATTACTTGGTCATAAACATTCAATGTTTAATGAATCTACCGAAAAAAATAGTATCTACTATATACATGAAAATAAGTTAGGATTCGTTCCCGATGTTTATGTTAGACCACTCGGAGAAAATGAGGATGTTACTAGTGTTTACCCTGATATGGAGGTTTTATTCCATGGGGAGGTAGATGAAACAGTTTCTGGTACATGTAGGCACTTTCACTATTTTGTCGCGAAGAAAAAGTAAAAAACCTTATAAACATAATTAAAGCCACTAGACTATGAAGTTTAGTGGCTTTTTAGTTTACCAAATAATAATTTAAAGGTATGTTTTGCGTAGAGTTTATTATTGGGTAAAAAGCTTAATATGGGGTTCTCCTTTATTGAGTAGTATAATTTAAATGGAACTCTAAAAAGGCCTTTCAATTTACGGCCCTCCTCTATATAAGAATAAGTTAAATGTTCATTGTGCCATTCATATTTACCTAGGTGGTAATTATATTCGAATCCAGTTTCTTTGTTTAGCTGTTTACATAGGTTTAATCCATTTCTAAATTTAAACGAATTTAAGTTTGCAGCTACAACACCAACTCCTTCACGATAAACTGCTGTTACTTCGTTTATGTACTTTATTTTCCTTCCGTGTGTAATTAAAAATAAATAGGCCCAATCTCCACTAAAACATTCAAAAACAAATTTAGGGAATGGTGTTGGGATAAAGCTTTTCCTAAACATTCGAGTAGGAGTTGCTGGTATAATATTTTTTTTCAGAATGTAATGCAGGTCGAAAAACTCGTTGCTTTTAAGGTAATCCTTTTTGTGTTTTGTAACTATGGATTTATCCTTTTTTAAAACAGCGTGATTAGAGAATACCAAAGCACATTCGTCATCACTTTCCATTATTTCGGTCTGTTTTTGAAGTTTGGTTGTACAAGACCAATAATCATCGCCTTCACAGTAGGCAAGGTATTTACCGTTTGCAGATTGCATATTGTAAATTCCGTTAAATCTTCCAATAGGCTTGTTCCCAATGTAAATAACATTTTCTCTTTTGTGAAGCAATAGTCTTATTTTCTTGGGGAATTTCTTAGCATAGTCTATGCAAATTTCTCTAGTTTTGTCTGAAGACTCATCATCTCCAATTATTATTTCATAATCAAAGTCTGTCTTTTGGTCTAAGATTGATTCTATGCACTTTCCTATGTACTTTTCTTGATTGTATGTTTGAATGCAAACACTTACAAGTGGATTTTTTGGGACATCGTTAGGGTATTCTTCTACATTAGATTTTATGAAGTTTGAGGGGATTAAATCACTCATTTTTGTAGAGGTTATTTTTTTTAGGTTTTATTTACTAAATGACCAAGTTTTTTCAAATAAACTCTGCTGGATATCTGAATTAGTAAACTTTCGAAAAAGTTTAAAGTCCTCCTTCTTTATTTCCTCTAAGTATTCAAAAAGTGGTCCTTTGAAATCAAAATTAATGTTTTTTTCGTCGCTGACTCCAGAGTCACTATCTCTTTGCTGTCGAAGTTTTGACCAAACGTGATCTTCATAAATTTCACGATTTTCATCATTGAAATAGCTAAAACCTCGATGCGTCTCAATCATCCCTGTGGTGTCGATAGGGTATCTAGTAATTTGATTTAATTCTAGTCTAGTGCCAGTTGAAGTTCTTTTTTTTGAATCATTAAATTTAGGAAGCTCATCAAAGTTGTAATTACAAAGTTTGTTTAGTTCATTTATTAAATTACTTCCATTTTTATCTTCATTATCAATGAAAAGACATTTTAATTTGTTGTTGTTTGTCAGTAAATTGCTTAAATAAGAAGTTTGGTGGCCTGGTAATAAAGAAAACAGGAAATTACTATCTCTATATAGGTATAGTTCTTCACAAAAGACCTTAAATGATTTACCGTAGCGCTGTTTGACGTATTCTGCATAAATTGATTTAATGGAGTCAAAAATATTTCTAAAAATAATTATAAAGTTTGTTCCATGCGGCATAGTTCGCTGTATGCGGTTAAACTTTAAACTCAAATCGGAATCTTCGATTAAATACCTTAGTCCAGCACACTCACTAGAAATCCATAAATCTTGACCTAGAGTTTTACATTTAGCAAATTCTTTTTGAAAAAAGGACTTGTAATCTAGTTCAAGCTTATTGAAAGCTATTTCAGAGGTGAATCTTAAATCACGATCCAGAAAACGTGCAACCAATTCATTCTGAAACCAATTTTTGTATTCTAAACTTGGGGAAAATCCAAAATACTTATATCCAAGATGTTGGTTATCAAACAACATTTTTTGAATAGAAGTTGAATAAGCTTTAGGGTTCCCTATGTGAAAATATATGTTACTCATTGTGGCCAATATCCTTTAAGTAAATTAGTTTCAAAATTTTTGCCACCATAGTTCTTTGGTACAACAAACCTTATTCTTTTAAAGAACTCCGAGGTACACCCAAGTTCTTTTTTAAATCTTGATAAACTATCTCCTTCTATCATACCGCCGCCAAGATCCATATACTTACCTTCAGAATTTTGGTTTAGATATTTAGCTAAGAAAAGTACATTAGCTCTTCCAGAGTTTTTAAATTCAAGATCATGTGTTACAAAAGTATAATCGAACCCTCCTTTGACTGGATTGATTACAGTTCCTGAAACCAACCTGTCTTTGTAATAAAGTAGGTATAATTCAGATATTTTTGATGATAACAGTGAAATCCAGCTTTGAAGTTCAAATTTATAACTTTCGCTAAATTCCAGCCGGACAGAGGTATTATGATACATTTTAGAAAAAAGCTCAATAGAGTCTAGATCATCATGAGCAATTTTCTTAAGCGTGTAATTTTCTGCGTCAGCAAGTATTTTTTTCGAGTAGCGTTTCGATGATTTATGCATCTTTTGAAGTAAAACATTAACTTCATCAAAATTAAATCTGAAGTTAGTTCTGTAATCTTTAAAAAATTCTACATTTTCAACCCTACCAAATTCCTCAGATTCTTCTATGCTGTGACGGGTTTGAAGAAAACCACCGCAAATATTAAACTTTTCAAATTGGTCTAAAAGTATTTTAAAGTCGGTTCGCTCATCAAAGCTGGATGGTCCAGAAAGACAAATAGGCGTAATTAAAAAGTTACGATCATTTTTGTTAACAACAAGCACGGGATACTCTTCTCCAAAGGCAGTTTTACTCACTGCCGTATGAAGAATGTTGTCGATTTTTATTGTTGAGAAATTTAAAAACTCTTCTGTAGAGAATCCGCTCATTGATTACCCTTGATTTGGCTTATAAAATCGATCTTCTGCGTCTTTTTGATAAAACTCATTTAACGACTTAGGAGTTCTTGCATTATATCCTAATAGTTGGGTCATATGCTCGGAACAAGATTTGTCAAAATCTGGTCCAAAAGCTCTTGGGTAGTCCAATTGTTGTTTAATAAAAGGTCTTGAGTAAACTGGTGTCATAATAGTTCTAGATTCTCCTGAATTATTTTCCCCTGAACTATGCCATAAGTTTCCATCGAAAAGAACAACATCCCCTTTTTTAGCTTCAATTCTAACAGCATTATTGAAGAAATATTCTTCATCTGGTTTATCAACTGTATTTTTGTCTTTTTCTAAGATCCATGTAGCTCCGTTTTCAATGGTAGAATCTGTTAGCATAATTACAGATAATAACCAAAGTTTACTTGCTCCTTGGAAGCTTCTGATATCTCTGTGGATAGAAAGAGTATAGATATCTGTATTGGGAACCAACTCTGATATACTCATGGTATTTAATACGTATGGCCCTCCCAAATATTCACTTATGATCTCTGATGTTTTATTTGGCTCGAAAAGTTCTAGGTGACTTTTACAAACTGTTATCGTATGAAAACCAACATCATGTGATCTTGAGTTCATATGCTTTTTTTTCTGAATGTCAAGAAAAATATGCTTGTTATCAAAATAGTCTTTCTTTACTTTTTCAATGAACTCCTCAGCGTAAACTCCAGGAATAAGGGTCCATCCTTTTTCCTCAATTGTTTTCGCTGCTTCTTGTGGATTAATGATTCCCATTTATTCTATAATTTTTTGAATCTTATTTACAATATATTCAATTTCTTCTGTTTCAAGTCCTTGATCTACAGGTAAACAAAAGATTTTGTGAGAAAGTCGACTAGCACTGTTACTTTTCCCATATCGGTCTTCTATTTCTGGCCAGTAGTAAGGAATGTATATTTTTTGGTCTCTTAACACACCTCTTAATTGATTATTATTTACCACTAAGGGGTAACATAAAGGTACGTCATTTTTGCCAATAGAAACATGATATTCATTAGGTTTGGAAAGTAGTGAATGGTACAATTCAAAGTTTGAACGTCGTTTGTTTTTTATACTGTCATAATTAACCCCTTGAAGCATTTTTGTGGTTAACCTGGACATCTTTTTTACCCCCAAGTTATTTATTATGTTTTCATTTTCAGTGAAATAGCTATAGGCTTCTTCTGGCCCAAATTCAACTCTCTTTAGTAAATGTGTAAATCGGTCTTCCGAAGAATCTATTGATAATAAATCCAAATTTTCAATTGTTAAATCGGTTGCCAAATACCCCCCATCAGGTATTCCAAAAAACTTACGAGGGGAGTAAAAAGAATGATTGCCTTGTAAAGGTTTAGCGAAAAACGCTTGAGAATTATCAATAATTAATTGTCTATACCTTAACTGTTCCACATAATCTTGTTTTATACCAAAGTAGTTAACATAAAGTAGACAAGAATTCTCAGGTATATCTCCTTTAATTTCGAAATGATTGTTGATATCGTAAAAGCAAATGTTAATATTCAATTCTTGAATTACATCTACTACAACCTGGCAAATAAAGTAGGGCAAATATATTTCTTGAAAAGAACTGTTTTGAAGTAGTATTTTTAAGGCGTTGCGACCACTATTTAAGGCTAGTAAATTTGGATGGTAATGATTACCAAGGTTGGTTTCCAATTCTAAAAATCCACCAAGACTTTTCATATAAGTTCAAAATCTGTTAAAAAATCATTTTTTGTACGTTTTCCATTGAACATTATAACATCTAAAATGGACAAGCCAGGCACAAACTCTAACTGATTCTGGTCATATTTACGAATCTTAGCTTTCAGAAAGAATAACTCTAGACCCGCATTGGCAAATACTTTTTTATCGTATAATTCCTGTCCTCCAACTGGATTAATGTATACTGATGCACCTTCTTGTTTGCAAATAGCAATAACTCTGTCTTTACCCGATAGATTTACGTAATTAGAGCATTGCGAAGAAACAGCTAACTGAGTATCTATTTCTAAGTAATTACACATCGCCTTAATACTACCAATAGCCAGTTCTGAAATTGTTAAATACTCTTGCTCAAATACTTTAGTAATTATATGGAAAACTTCATTGAAATATGGTGCTTTATTGTATGATTGTTCAATAGATCTTAAAAACTTAACTTTCCATTTTTTATATAATTGCTGATTTATTTCAGTTTCCGATATCAATTTAAAAGAGCTCTGGTTAGCCAATGGAACGGAAAAAGGATGGGCTTTTTTGCTTATAAGAAAATTGTTTTTGTTAATCCAACCTTGTTTGATGTAGTTAACATCATCATAAAAAATGAATTTTTCCACATTAGCAATTAATTGAAAGTAACCAATGTAAGGGAAAAAGTAAGGCTGCATTATTGCAAGTTTCATTACCTAAAAGTTATGAGTTAGCATTAACAATATTGCAAATAAGATCTATTTCCTCTTCATCCATACCGACAAACAGTGGTAAACATAGGATTCTTTGAGTAATGTTTTCTGAAACTGCCATTTCCACCTTTTTACTCAAATAAGGTAAGTTGTTTAAGGAAGGATAGAAATATCTTCTAGGAAATATTTCATGTTCGCATAAAGTCTCAATAGTTTTCAAAAGGTTCTCTTCAGAATTAAATATAACAGGAAAATAACTATAATTATAGTCGGTTCCTTCCCTTATTTTTAGTAGACTTACAATTGAGCTATCTAATTTTTTTATGTATTGCTCAGAAGCAAATCTCCTACTGGAAATGATTTTATTTAAGTCTTGAAGAACAACTAAGCCTAAGACAGCGTGGAACTCACTCATTTTTCCATTAATCCCAATACCATGATAGTTCTCAGGTCCAAAATGTCCGAAATTATGAGAGTAAAATATTTTTTTGTGGAGTTCAGGGTCTTTGCAAAATACTGCACCTCCTTCACCCGTGTGAAATAGTTTAGTAGCATGAAAACTGCATGTGCTTATATCCCCGTATTCAAAAACTGATTTTCCTTTATAGTTTACACCAAAGCAATGGGCTGCATCGTAAATCACATATAGATTATATTTTTTGGCAATTTTTTCAATTGCCTCAATATTACATGGATTTCCGAAGACATGTGTTGCTAATATACAGGTAGTCTTTTCTGATATAGCTGCTTCAATTTTGGTTTCATCTATAGTGAGGTACTCTGGATGAATATCTACAAAAATAGGAGTACAATTCTCCCATAAAATCGAGGAGGTTGTAGCAACGTAACTGAAAGGGGTTGTAATTATCTCTCCTTCGTGTCCTAATAATTTAAGTGAAATCTGAAGAGGAGTTGTACCATTATTCATACAAGTAACCTGGGATTCTTTTATGTCTAACTTACCTTTTATATTTTCTTCCAAAAGCTTAACATAATTCCCCCTATTTGTATACCAACCATTATCAAAAATTGCGTCGATCAATTTGTGGAAATCCTCTCTCGAGGGTTCGTATGATTTTGTAACCGGGATCAATTGTATATCTACAAACTAAAATATGATTCTAAAGTAAGACATTTTTTGGTTTTGAACTTAATTTAAATACTGTTTTTAGTTTATGAAGTTTATGTTTTTTCCCCGTAAACAAGAAAGGGATGAAAACCATTAATAATTTGAAATTATTCTTATTGTAATATCGATGTTCGAAGATTGGG
>JAYPYW010000007.1:24288-36492 GCA_038154685.1 Flavobacteriales bacterium
GTTTATGGATTTGTAAATCAGTGAGTTGATCTAGTGGATAATGATTGTGTTTATTTGTCTATTAATAATTTATAAATCACATTTCAAATTAACATTACAGTGATGATATATTTATCTTCCAAAATTTTAAAAAGTTTTATCAATTATAAGGTAGGGTAGGATAGTGTAAATAGCCAAGGTTTACTATTTTTGATAAAAACTAACTTTTTGGAATTATCTAGTAAAAAAGCAGTTAGAGATTTAGTTGAGATTTGTGCTCAAAAGGGGATTAAGCATGTTGTTATTTCTCCTGGCTCCAGAAACGCGCCTTTAACAATTTCATTTAACCGCCATCCGGAATTTGAATGCCATACTGTAGTTGATGAAAGAAGTGCGGCTTTTTATGCAATGGGAATGGCACAACAACTTAAGGAGCCTGTTATAATATGTTGCACTTCTGGATCTGCAGCTTTGAATTATGCTCCTGCAATTGTAGAGGCTTATTATCAGAAAATTCCATTACTAGTCCTTACAGCTGATCGTCCACCTGAATGGATTGATCAAATGGATGGTCAAACAATTCGTCAAGAAAATATTTTTTCTAATTACATAAAAGGTTCGTTTAATTTTCCAGTTGAGGTAAATTCTGATTCGGATAGATGGTATGCACAAAGACTAGCTAACGAAGCGATTGATTTAACCCAATTTCCTGAGTCTGGACCAGTTCATATAAACCTTCCATTCAGAGAACCTTTATATGAGGTTTCGGATTATTCGAATGAAGAGGCTCCAAAGGTTTTTGGAACTACAAAAACCTTGTTAGAATTACCAAAATCTGAAATAGCTTCATTGAAAGAAGAATGGAAAAGCTACGATAAAATTCTTGTTATCACTGGTTTATTACATCCTAACCATGAGTTAAATGACGCCTTAAATACTGTATCACAACAAGAAAATGTAGCGATTCTTACCGAAACAACTTCTAATGTTTTTGGAGAGAAGTTTAATCGAAGTATTGATAGGTTAATTACAGGTGTTTCCGGTAAAGAAGAGGAGTTTAAACCCGACTTATTAGTTACGCTTGGAGGTCCGGTTGTGAGTAAAAAGGTAAAAGCCTTTTTACGCAATTATCAACCTAAATCCCATTGGCATATTAATGCATCTAATGATACTGTAGATACTTACCAAGCTTTAACCAAGATTATTCCCTTAAGTCCTGAGAAAATACTTGTCCATTTGGAAGGAGATAAAAAATCTCATTACAGGGATAAGTGGTTAGAAATGGATAAACTTTTGCAACATTTATACAAGGGTTTTTTAAAGGATTTAGAGTTTTCGGATTTAAAAGCTTTTGAAATTGTTTTTAATCATTTGCCTAACGAGAGTTATTTGCAATTAGCCAATTCAACTGTTGTTAGGTATAGTAACTTGTTTGATCAGCCTTCTCAAAACAAATTGAAATGTTTTAGTAACAGGGGAGTAAGTGGGATTGACGGTACATTAAGTACTGCCGTTGGTGCAGCTATTGCTACAAAAGAACAAAATACAGTAATAACAGGAGACTTATCTTTCTTTTACGATTCAAATAGTTTATGGATTAAACCATTTCCTAAAAACCTTAATATCATAATAATTAATAACAAAGGTGGTAGTATTTTCAGGATTATCGATGGGCCTTCAAAGATTCAGGAGTTAGAATCGTTCTTTGAGGTAAAGCATGATTTGAATGCTGAAAATATTGCTAAAACCTTTGGAATAGCATATTCTTCTTGTAAATCGGCTTCTGATCTGCAAGATTGTTTGGCTAAAATGGCTAATACATCAGAGCCTAATATTGTTGAGGTATTTACAGATAATGAACTAAACCCTTCGGTTTTAATGAAATACTTTAAACATTTGAAAGGGAATTAATGGGAGGGCCAAGATTTTATATCCCTAATTTAAATGGACTAAGATTCTTAGCAGCTTTTGGCGTGATTTTAAGTCATATTGAATTAACTAAGCGCGATTTGGGATATGAACATCTAATAGATTCTGATGTACTGTTTTTTAAAAACGGAATGGCTCATATAGGTGTTGTTTTGTTTTTTGTTTTGAGCGGTTTTTTAATATCCTCCCTACTAATCAAAGAGAAAAGCAAGTTCCATACGATCAACGTAAAAAACTTTATAATAAGAAGGGCTTTGAGGATTTGGCCTGTATATTTTCTTTTTATAACTATTGTTATTTTCTTTTTTGTTGGATTTGAAGAGATTTTGGTAAACGATAGTAACAGTGTTGCGGTAATAGCTTGCTATTATTTAATGTTACCTAATGTAGCAATGTGTGGTTTGGGTTCAATAAAATACATTGCCCATTTATGGTCTATTGGTGTTGAGGAACAGTTTTATCTTTTATGGCCATTTGTTTTTAAGTATCTCCGTAAAAAGTTGATTATACTTGTTATGTTGGCCTTAATTATGGGGATTCCTTTAATTCCTCATGCTGCGGATTATTTGGCCTTAAGGATAACTTTGTATGCTGAGGTTTTTCAATTCATTAGAACGTTCTTTGAATATTTTTTAATTAACTCCATGGCAATAGGTGGTTTGGCAGCTTATTTTTTTCATAAATATGAAAATAAGCTCAAAGCTGTTATTACGACACCTATTTCTTATGCTTCGTTACTGCTTTGTATCATCCCTTGGGGATTAGGCTTTCACTTTAATTATTTAAATAACTCTTTTTATTCTGTTCTTTTTGGAATGTTGATTTTGGTTTTAAGTGCGTCCCAAACGGTTTTTGTACTCGAGAACAAAATGGTTAATTATTTAGGTAAGATCAGTTATGGGCTGTACGTTTACCATTGGTTAATTGCATTTTTGGTTATTGATTTTATGCATGATAATTTCGGAACTGTTCCTTACTTTATTTCAACTTTAAGTGTTTTAATAGTAACAATATTGGTTTCAGCTATTTCATATGAGTTAATGGAAAAACCTATACTTAGGTTTAAATCAAAATTCACTTTAATTCAATCAGGAAAACTATGATTAAGAACTGGCTTTCGGCATTTAGGTTAAGGACTCTTCCATTAGCTTTTTCTTGTATCATAACTGGTGCTGCTGTTGCATCTGCTCAAAATTTATTTGACGGTGTAATATTTAGTCTTGCGATTATTACCACTCTTTTTCTTCAGATCTTGTCTAATTTGGCTAACGATTATGGTGATGCACAAAAAGGGACCGACAATGAAAACAGAATAGGTCCTGATCGAGCTGTTCAATCGGGAGCGATTTCTTTGGAAAGTATGAAAAAGGGTATTGTTGTTTTTGTTGTTCTTTCTTTGATAGCTGGTTTAACATTGGTTTTTTACGCAACTAAAGATTACAATCCAATAATTCCATTAGCTTTTATTATTCTAGGTATTGCATCTATAATTGCGGCGATAAAATATACTGCTGGTAAAGGGGCATATGGATACAAGGGACTTGGAGATCTTTTTGTGTTTTTGTTTTTTGGAATTGTGGGTGTGGGAGGTACTTATTTCTTGTTTTCTAAGACTTTTGATTTGAGTGTTTTAATGCCTTCTATGACGATAGGCTTATTTTCTGCCGCTGTATTAAACCTTAATAATATGCGAGATATTGAGAACGATAAGGCTTCTGGTAAGTTTACACTTGCAGTTAAATTAGGGCTAAAAAAAGCTAAACGCTATCATTTGTCTATTGTTTTAATTGGAGTTTTAAGTGCTGTTTTCTTTGTTATTAAGCATCCGTTTAAACTTGTTAATTTGATTTTTGTTTTTGCTTTTATTCCTTTGTTATTACACCTAAAGAATGTGATGAAAATAAACTCTCCAGTTGAGTTTGATCCAGAATTAAAAAAAGTAGCATTAAGTACATTTCTTTTTTCTTTGCTATTTTGGTTAAGTATTGTTTTATAGTTTTAAACCATGGGGAGAGTTTACCTTTCGATAGTTATTCCTGTTTATAAAACAAAAGATAGTTTTTCAAAGCTTATTGATGGTATCGTTGGTCAATTATCTTTTTTAGGTGATAAAGAGTTTGAGGTTATTGCTGTAGAAGATGGATGTCCTCAAAACTCATGGGGAATTATTGAAGAAAAATCTAAATCTGAAAAGCGACTTATAGGTGTTAAGTTAAGTAGGAATTTTGGTCAGCATCCCGCAATTAAGGCAGGTTTGGAGGTGTCTAAAGGGGAGTTTATTGTTGTGATGGATGGTGATAATCAAGATGATCCAAAATACATAAAAGACCTATTGTCTGAAGCCAATAAAGGGAATGAGATAGTTTACACCCTTAAAAAAAATAGGAAGCACGGTTTTATAAAATCATTATTGGCTAAGCTTTTCAATAATGTATTGAATTTAGTTTCTGAAAGAAAGGAAGACGTAAAAACACTAGGTTTAACAGGTAACTATACGATTATATCCAGTAGAGTAAAAAGTGAGTTTTTAAAATTAGGGGATTACAGGTTTCATTATTTAATGGTTTTACGTTGGTTAGGTTTTAAATCTAGTTTTATTGAAGTTGACCATTTAGCCAGAGAAACAGGGAAGAGCTCTTATAACCCTAAAAGGTTAATCGAACATGCTATAACAGGTATTACATTTTCTTCCGAAAAATTGTTGAGGTATAATGTTTACTTTGGATTTACAATAGCACTTTTAGCCTTTATTGCAGGCGCATTTTTGTTTGCTCAATTTTTGATTTCAGGTTCAATCTCAGGGACGATTTCATTGTTCACATTTGGTTTGTTTTCATTGGGGGTAGTACTTTTTGTTTTTGGGATAACAGGGATTTATATCGGTCAGATTTTTTCTCAAGTAAAACAAAGGCAAGTATATATAGTTGAGAAAATAATCGCTCAAGGTAAGAACGATGAGTAAGAATTATGGCGTTTTTAATCAGTTAGAAAAAAGTGATTCTTTACATGTGAAAAGGATTGAAGAGGACGGGTATACTATACTTAGAAATCAAATCATTCCTGATGAAATCCAAGATTTTAAAAACTTTTCAGAAATGATTTACAATCAACAAGTAGAAGAGTTTGGGATCGAAAACCTTAAAGAAATAGGTGAAGAGGATATTGTTCGTGCGCCATTCCTATTTAATAAATGTTTTGATCAGCTAATTATAAATGACTCCATCCTTGAAATTGTAAAAAGTACTCTGGGGCAAAAAGTAATACTTCATTTACAAAACACGATTATAAACAGAAAACAAACCGAACATCACCAGTCTGCATGGCATAGAGATATTCCTTATCAGAATTACACATTGTCCCAACCAATATCATTAAGCGTGTTTTATGCGCTTTCCCCTTTTAATTATGAAACAGGGGGGACGAAGTTACTCCCCAAAAGTCATCGATTTGAAAATTTCCCAAATGATGAGTTTATTGAGGCGAATTTTATTCAGCCAGACTTGAATCCAGGAGATGTTTTAATATTTGATAGTTGGGTATATCATTGTGCAGGAAAGAATATATCCAATATTGATAGGTATGGGGTAAACCATGTGTTTACAGCACCATTTTTGAAACAGCAAATTGATTTTCCTAAATTGGTTGATTCCCGAGATTTTCCCAATGAATTGAAAAATTTAATGGGAAAGGAATTCGAAGTGGCTATTTCAGTAAATGATTTTAGGAATAAAAGATTAAAAAAATTAAAAAGTGAATAAACTTATAATCATTGGTAATACAACGAATGCTAGGTTAGCACATTATTATTTTTCTGAAGATTCGGATTATGAGGTTGTTGCCTTTTCCGTCGATTCAAAATATATCAACGAAGAAACATTCTGTGGACTTCCGGTTGTGGCTTACGAAGATTTACAAAATATATACCCGCCAGAGGATTATGATGCTTTTGTAGCTGTTGGTTATACGGGAATGAATAAAATTAGAGAAGACCTTTATAATACAGCCAAAGAAAAAGGATATTCACTACCTAACTATATAAGTTCTAATTGCACTTACCTATCAAAGGAATCTATTGGTGATAACAACCTGATTTTGGAAGCAAATGTTATTCAGCCATTTGTTAAAATAGGAAGTAATAATGTGCTTTGGTCTGGTAACCATATTGGACATGATGCTGTTTTGGGAAATCATATTTTTATTGCTTCTCATGTGGTAGTTGCAGGGTCGGTCCAAGTAGGAGATAATAGTTTTTTGGGAATTAATTCATCTGTAAGAGATAGAGTCGTGATTTCTGCAAGAACATTAGTTGGAGCAGGCGCTAATATTTCTAAATCAACAAAAGAGGATAGTGTTTGGGTGGTTCCTCCAGCAATGAAATTAGGCCAGTCTAGCTCAGAAATCGACATTTGATGAAGTGGGAGAAAATTAAGCAACTTTATGAAGTTTCTGCCATGGGGGATAAACTACTAACCCATGCTTCAAACCCACTTCCAGTTCATCTTAAAGGATCTTTATTTAGAGTTTTTTTTAGCGGGAGAAATAAGGATAATAGGTCGTCAATTGGTTTTGTAGACATTGATATGGATATTTTAGAGGTTGTAAATACTTCTAAAACTGCATTGATTGAATATGGAAAAGCAGATTCTTTTTATTCTCATGGAATAAGTATTGGTAATTTGTATGAGGGTGTTGACGGTGAGTTTTATATTCCCTTCATGGGGTGGCAAATTCCAGATGGGGAACATTGGAGAGGAGATATTGGGAGGTTAAAACTTTCTAAGGATTTATCCCATTTATCCATTGATTGTGAAGAACCATTTATGGGAGTTGATGATGAAGATTTGGTAAGTTTATCTTATCCTTTTATTATGAAACATGAAAATATTTTCAAAATGTGGTATGGTTCCACTATATCTTGGGAATCGGATAACGGTGAGATGATTCATGTGATTAAATATGCTACTTCATCAGACGGTGAAAATTGGGAGAAACATGGAATAGCTGTACCATTTGATATAGGTGAAGCCCAAGCATTTTCCCGACCATGGGTGAAGATTGATGATAAAGGTGTGTATCATATGTGGTATTCTTATAGAAGTGGAACTGGTGAGTTATATAGGATTGGGTATGCAAGAAGTGAAGATTGTGTATCGTGGGTTAGAGAACATGATAGTGCAGGGATAGGTGTTGATGAAGAGGGCTGGGATAGTGAAATGATTTGTTATCCTGCTTTGTTTAATTATCAGGGGAAAGATTACATGTTATACAATGGTAACTCCTTTGGGAAAGATGGGTTTGGTTTGGCAGTTCTTCGAGAAAATTTTTGAAATAAAATCGATTGATTTTATGAGCTTTCCTGTTCCAAAAGTATTGTCGAATCAATAAAATTTTGAGTTACATAATAAGTAATTAATCATTATGGCTAATTATTACTAGTTTTGCCATTTTAAACAACTAAATATGAGCCAAACTCAGTGGCGAGAAATAATAACCCCCAAAAAGAAACTGATTTCTTTAAACCTTAGGGAGATTTGGAATTATAGAGATCTGTTGTTTTTATTTGTAAAGAGGGATGTTGTTACTATTTACAAGCAAACAATACTTGGTCCTTTATGGTTTTTGATCCAACCATTGTTTACTTCACTTATTTACACAATTATATTTAATGGAGTTGCAGAGGTTAAAACAGGTGAAGTTCCACCATTTTTATTTAATCTTTCTGGAGTTATCCTTTGGAATTATTTTGCAGATTGTTTCTCTCAAACCTCAGATACTTTTAAGAAGAATGAAGATATATTTGGGAAAGTTTATTTTCCAAGGGCCGTGATGCCATTATCTATTGTAGTATCCAATTTAGTGAAGCTTGGGATCCAGTTACTTATTTTCTTAAGTGTATTCCTTTACTATTATTTTTCTGGTGCTTTAAATGGTCCCTCTTTAGGTGTAATTTATATGCCCATTCTTATCATTTTAATGGGGATTTCTGGTTTGTCACTAGGGTTAATAACATCTTCTCTTACAACAAAATACAGGGATTTAGTTTTTTTAGCTGCATTTGGAATACAGTTGTTGATGTTCATGAGCGCCGTTATGTATCCAATTGAAATGGTTGCTGAAAAATTGCCCGTGATAGAGCCTTACATTAAGTATAATCCACTTGCTGTAACTATTGATTTAGCACGACAGATTTACTTCTTTGATGGAGGTTTAGATCTAGGAGTTACGTTACTATATCCGCTTGCCTGTTGTTTAGCTTTGTTTTTAATCGGATTAGCATTATTTAATAAGACTGAGAAAAGTTTCATTGATACGATTTAACTATGAGTAATTTGATGTTAGAAGTAGAAGAGGTTTCTAAGTTATATCGTTTAGGTGTAATTGGAACAGGAACATTATCTCATGATTTAAATAGATGGTGGCATTTAATTAGAGGGAAAGGAGATCCATATGCTTTAGTGGGAGAGGAAAATAAGAGAACTGAGTTAGGCGATTCTTCTTTTGTTTGGGCCATTCAGGATATTTCTTTTCAAGTAGGTCAAGGAGATGTATTAGGGATTGTAGGTAAGAATGGAGCAGGGAAATCTACTTTGCTAAAGATTTTATCTAAAGTTACCTCTCCAACAAAAGGGACAATTAAGGCTGCTGGTCGAATTGCTAGTTTATTAGAGGTTGGTACTGGTTTTCACCCTGAATTAACTGGACGTGAAAACATATTCCTTAATGGTGCGATTTTAGGGATGACAAAAAAAGAAATCAGAAGTAAACTTGATGAGATTGTTGAGTTTTCTGGTTGTACAAGATACATTGATACTCCAGTTAAGAGATACTCTTCCGGAATGAAAGTTAGATTAGCTTTTGCTGTTGCAGCGCATCTTGAGCCTGAAATATTGGTTGTTGATGAGGTTTTAGCAGTAGGAGATGCTGAGTTTCAAAAGAAAGCCGTTGGGAAAATGAAAGATATTTCAAATTCTCAAGGTAGAACAGTATTGTTTGTTAGTCATAACATGGCTGCAGTTAGATCCATTTGTAATAAAGGCGTATTACTTCAAAATGGAAGATTAACTCATAACGACAAGGCTGATACAATTGTTGATGAATACTTAAAGTTAAATTCAGAGCAATTGGTTAAGAACATATCCTATGAGGATGACCCTAAGAAATTAGAGAATGAGGAAATAAAGGTGTTGAATGTGTCCATCAGCCCTGATGTTCCAACCATAGAAGATGAGGTTTATTTAAATTTTGAAGTAGAAGTTAAATCTAATGTTGAAACAATCAATTTAGCCTTTGATCTACTTAACCTGCAAGAAACCATTGTTTTCGGTTCTGGAGATAAGTTTAAAAAGAATCTTGAAGGGAAAGTTCATGTGTCATGTAAGATACCTGCAAACCTTTTAAACGATGATGTTTATTTAGTTAATCTATATATCGCTTCTGAATCAATGAGACCAATGTATCAATGTGCTCAGGTTGTATCTTTTGAAATAAGAGATAAGGTGCGAGATTATGCTTATTATGGGAAGATAAATGGTGTTGTTCGTCCTAAGTTAGATTGGAACATAATATAAATATGAAAAGAGTCGCAATTCTTCAATCAAATTATATTCCTTGGAAAGGTTATTTCGATATAATTAATTCGGTGGATACTTTCATTATTTATGATGAGGTTCAGTATACCAAAAACGATTGGAGGAATAGGAATCAGATCAATTCTAATCAAGGATTGCAATGGTTAACTATACCGGTTAGGGTTGAAAACCTGGAGCAAAAGATTCATGAGACAAAAATTTCATTCCCTAAATGGAATAAAAAGCATTGGAATACCATATTAACTAATTATAGTAAGGCTCTTAATTTTAAGAATAATAAGGATTTATTTGAGTCATTATATCTGGGATGTGAAACAAATTTGCTCAGCGAGATAAATCTCAACTTTATCAAAGCTATAAATGAGCTTTTGGGAATTAAAACTGAATTAATTGACTCTAGAGAGCTATCGCTGGAGGGAGATAAAAATGAAAGACTAGTTGATGCTGTAAAAAAGGTAGGAGGTGACCTTTATTTATCAGGGCCTGCGGCAAAATCTTACCTTGACGTTAACTTGTTTTCCAAAGAGGGAATAGATGTTGAGTGGAAAGATTATTCTAATTACCCTGAATATAGTTCGATTCACAAGGAGTTTCACCATGGAGTTTCCATATTAGATCTTATTTTTAACAATGAAAATTTGAGCACAGATTTAATTTCTGCAACTAAATAATTTTAGAAGATAAATTTAACCTTTAGCATCTATAACATTTCTTTAATATCAATTTGGTAAAGCAATGAGAATAGTTTTTTTATGTTCGGGAAATGGAGGGAATATGAAGTTTCTAAATGAACTTTCTAAGGTTTCTTCAAATTCAGAAATTTCTTCCATAAGTGTTACTGGTGTTGTTGTAGATAGAGAATGTGGGGCGCTAGAATATTGCCAAGAAAGAGGTTTAGCTGGTGTTATTCATTCTTTTAAGCGGACAGATGAGGAAGATTCTAAATTAATTTCAATTCTAAATGATCTTAACCCTGATATTATAATTACCAATGTTCATAAAATATTGTCGGAAAAGGTTGTTAGCGCATTTGAGGGTAAATTAATCAATGTTCATTATTCAATTTTACCTGCTTTTGCTGGTACAATTGGAATGGATACTGTTGAGAATGCTATAAATGCTGGCTGTAAAGTTTTAGGATCCACTTGCCACATTGTCACAAATGAACTTGATGGAGGTCCAATTTTAAGTCAATCTACATTTCCATTTATCGGACAAGAAGATGTTTATAATGATGTTTTTAGAACAGGGGCTTTGTCTTTATTGTCGGGAGTTCTTCAGCAAAAAACAAATATCTCAGGCGTTTTTAATTTAAATAATATTCAAACAAATCCATTATTTGATATTGAATCGAAGGTTTTAGAGGAGGTTTTTAATAAATTACCTTCAATTTAACTAAATTTGACTCAACAAGTCATTATGGATATTCCTTTTAATAAACCATTCCTTACTGGAAATGAAACTGCATATATTGAAAAAGCAGTGCTTTCTCAAAAAATTTGTGGTGATGGAAACTACACTAAGTTGTGTCACGAGTTTTTTGAAAAGAAATATGGTTTTAAAAAAGCATTATTAACAACAAGTTGTACCGACGCACTTGAGATGTCGGCAATTCTTTTGGATATAAAAGAGGGAGATGAGGTGATTATGCCTTCTTATACTTTTGTTTCCACAGCTAATGCCTTTGTATTAAGAGGAGCAAAAATAGTTTTTATTGATTCTCAAAAAGGTCATCCTAATATGGATGCTGATCTTATTGAAGATTTGATAACAGATAAAACCAAAGCTATTGTTCCAGTTCATTACGCAGGAATGAGTTGTGATATGGATAAAATTATGTCGGTAGCGAATAAACATAATTTGTTTGTTGTTGAAGATTCTGCCCAAGCTGTAGATTCATTTTATAATGGAAAGCCGCTAGGTAGTTTTGGGCATATGGCTACTTTTTCTTTTCATGAAACCAAGAATATTATTTGTGGAGAAGGGGGGATGCTTGTTATAAATGATGAAAAGTTTATCGCTAGAGCAGAAATAATCCGAGAAAAAGGGACGAATAGAAGTCAGTTTTACAGAGGAGAAGTTAACAAATATGGCTGGATGGATATTGGATCGAGCTTCTTACCATCTGATGTAATTGCGGCTTTTCTATACGCTCAACTTGAAAAAATTGAAGAAATTCAAGGCAAGCGATTAGCCATCTGGAATAAATACTACGATGAATTAAAAGTTTTAGAGGAAAAGAATAAAATAAAACTCCCTGTTCTCCCTGAAGGAGCTACCAATAACGCTCATCTATTTTTTATGATTCTTAAAACAGAAGAGGAGAGAAATAATTACTTGAAATTTATGAGAGAACACGGAGTTAATCCTGTTTTCCATTATTTAAGTTTGCATAAGAGTCCTTACTACGAGGATAAACACGGCGATAGAGATCTTCCGGAATCAGATAGATATACCGAAACTTTAGTGAGGCTACCGTTGTATTTTTCTCTTGAGGACGACGAAACAGATTTTATTATAAGTAAGACATTAGACTTCTTCAATAATATTTAGTTTGAGATCATTTCTAACCATTAACGATTTAAACTTAAGTGCTCTTTCTGTTGGTTTAATGACTAATATTTCACCAGCTGAAGAAAGCCAAAAACTTAAATTATTTTCGGAAGCATTCGAATTGGGGATAAACAGTTTTGATACTGCTCCTAAT
>JAYPYW010000007.1:36502-75903 GCA_038154685.1 Flavobacteriales bacterium
GCTCCTAATTATCAAGATGGCTATTCAGATATTTTTCTTGGGAAATTAGTAAGAGAATTAGGACGAGAGAATTTATTCATATCTAGTAAAATTTATTTCCCAAACAATTATTCCAATGAAAAATCTTTAAGTAATTCCCATTTAGTAAAAACGCTTGATGGCTCGTTAAAATCAATGGAGACAGATTATTTAGATTGCTTTTTACTACATCGATTTGATAACACAACACCTATAGAAGAGACCCTAGGCTCTCTTTCCAAATCCTACAAAGCAGGTAAGTTTAAATCGTGGGGCATTTCTGCATTTTCATTGGAAGAGGTTTTGGATTATTATTATTTATCAGAAAAATTTGATTTACCTCGTCCAAGATTTGCTCAATACGCATACAACCTTTTTAACAGGTCTATTGAGAAAGAGTTTGATGCGGTTTTTTTAAAAAAATCAATTAATGTTTTTGCATACTATCCTTTAGCCCAAGGAGTTTTAACAGGGAAATATTTAAAGGAAACAAAATCTTCAAGAGGAAACGATGAATTTTTTAAGAAATTCATGTGGGACTTAACTCCAGATAAAATTGAAAAGGTTAAGCTTTTAAATGAGTATTGCCTTGAAAAACAGCTGGATATGATAGAGGTGGCCTATTTATGGTGTTTAAGGAATGAAAATGTGGTTTCATTAATAACCAATTTTAGGAACTCAAAGCAATTAAATCATAATATAAACTGCCTAAAATCAGCTTTTAATTCCGAAATAAAAACTACTTTAGAAGGTATCTTTTCAAATAAACCAATTAACCAATATACAGGACAACAGTATGAAATCAGTGAACGTACATTATGAAATTGAAGCAGATAGTGTTGACCTTTCGCTAGAAGGGGAAACATTTGTGGGAGAACCTAAAGTTTTGGTGGATCAAGATGTAAATTTAATTGATGGTTTACCATGGAAGGATGAAGGTTTTGCAATAGAGCCTTTTTTAAGTGAGGATGTTCATGAAGAAATGATTAAGGGATTAACGCAAAAAGTTAAAAACTTAGTTGCAGATGCTGGAGGGACAGTAGATGATGATTTTACACTAGAAAGATATCATTTATATGTTAATGACGAGATTCATTTAAAAATAGCAGGGATTATACAGCCTGGATGGCATATTGATACTTTTCCAGTTGATTTTAATTTAATAAATGAGAAAGTTTCTCAAATGGTTAATCAAACTGTTACTGCAGAAGCCAAGCATATAGGTATATATAATTACTTCTTGAGGATTGTTAGACCAATGAAGTTTCAAGATAATAATCCTCCTCATAGAGATGTTTGGCTAGATCATTTGAGAAACGCCGTTAATATCTATGTGCCTGTTTGCGGAAGCAACCAAAAGAGTTCATTACCTCTTGTAAGCGGAAGTCATTTAGCGAAAGAATCTGAAATTGAAAGAACAAAAGATGGTGCGTTATTGAATGGAACAAAATATTCCGTTCCTTGCGTAATATCATATAAAGGTAATAACCCAACGTTGGAAAGACCAGACGTTAAGAAAAATGAAATAATGGTTTTTTCTCCTTATTTAATTCACGGAGGAGGATATAATATGCAGGAAGACTGTACTCGTATTTCGCTTGAAGCTAGATTCTGGAAGAGTTAATCAATTTTTATGCAAAAGTATAGAGTCTTATTAGTAGTTACAGAGTTTTGGCAGGCTGGTTGTCAGAAGTATAACTATGAAATGGATAAATGGATAAACAAGGATAGGTTTGAAACCCAAATACTTTGTTATCATGATATAGGCTCTAATCCCGATTGGGAAGATTATTATTATCCATTACACCAAGAGTTTGGTACTAAAATCAATTTTTTAAGTGATTTTAAAACAAGGTATGGTAGGATAAGAAAGAAAGAAGGTGTTGACAAGGAGGGGTTAAATTCTTTTGTTGATTCTTTCGACACGGTTATTTTTCAGGGGGAATATTGTTGGGCAGGTTTTGCAAGATATTTCACTTATAACAAAAAGAAATTCTATATATCAATCCATAATAGTATTGTTCAAGCTGAAGAAAATTATGCAGGTTTCGACAGGAGTTTAAAGCATAATTTTATTACTTCTTTTACTCCTGAATTGGCTAAATACGAATTTCAGGAATTTGATGATTATAATTTTTACCATTTTCCATTGTCTATTTCTGCTAAATGGGAAAATGAATGGAAACCTGAGTTTTTTAATTCCAAAAGGATTGGAATCTTCACAAGGTTGACCAAAGGGAAGCCAATAACACCGTTTTTATATTCTTTTCATTTATTAAGAGACAAAATACCAGATGCAAAATTGTTAATCTTTGGAAACGGAGATCCTGAAGAGGCTGGGATTATGGAGCATGTTAATTTACTTAACTTAAATGATTCTGTTCAATTTATGGGTCATGCTCAAGACATAGTTGAAAGTGCCGTTGAGCATGAATTAAGCTTGGTGTTTTTCCATGGATATCATCATATGCCTGGAGGTTTCGCTTCTTTCCAATTAAGCTCTGCAGGAATACCTCAACTTTTCTTTGAAATGATACCTCAAGATCTTACAGAAAGGGATGTGGTATTGTATTCGACAAATAGTGTTAGAGCTTATACCGATAAAGCAGTTGGGTTATTAAACAACAAAGAGGCATTAACCAAATTATCTGCCGACCAATTTGTAGTTAATAAGGAACAAAGGGATATCGAAAAGAATATCGTGGATTTAGAAGATTATTTAATCTCAAGGATTTAATTGCTTTAGTTTGATTTGTAATTAGTTTAAAAGGGTTATTAATATTCTTTTAAATTTGTAGGTATTGGAAATTGATAAAATAGCTCAATGGCAGATCTAAAGCCAATCAAATATTCATATTCTTTAGGTGAAAGACTTTTTGGAAGATTAAACTTTCTATTCCTAGTAAAGTTTGGGGAGTTATTTCGAAAGACCTATAAGACCTCTTCTAGTATTCAGGTTGACCGTGAAATAGAGGCTAAAACTTTATCTAAAAAGGAATACGTTTTTACTTGTTACTTTACTAAGTTAAAAGATCCAATAAAAGGCATCGTTAGAAATAATCCCGATTTTAAATACATAGCTCCTTGGTACAATAGTATGATGAGTTTAGGGTTGAATGGGGTAATTGTTCATGATGGTTTAACAGAAGAGTTTATTAAGGAATACGAAAACGAAAAGATTACATTTGTGAAATATGTTCCAGGTAAATACTCAATATTTGAGGAGAGATGGATGGCGTATTATTTATTGCTGACTAGCAATAATATCGAAAAAGTATTTCTAACAGATTCTAACGATGTTACTGTAAATAAGAATCCTTTTGAAGCCCATAAATTTGATGGGAAGCTTTTTGTTGGGAGAGATAGAGCGAATAGAGTTGGTGATTCGGAGTGGATAGTAGATGAAATGAATCTCTTCATAAAGGAGTCTGGTTATAACGTTAATCCGATTGTTTTACATCAAATTTTATTTAATGCTGGTATCTTGGGTGGAGAGAAGGTAACTGTAATCGAAATAATCCAAAGAATCATAGAGTTAACACTTATGGCACAATCTGATCATCATAAGGATATGAGTCTTTTAAATATTGCGATTAGCGAGGTTTTAAAACCTAAAGTAAGTACCAGTTTTTATCAGGATAAGATTGTTGACCCTAAGAATGATCCATTTTCAAAACAGGAAAAACTAACTTCAGGATTTCCATTGAATAGTGAATTCCAGCAATTAGAAACCAATTCAAAAGCAACTTTTACCCACAAGTAAATTACCATGAAACCAAAAGTTAGTATTGTTATACCTTATTTTAATCACGGTAAGTTTATTGAAGGAACTATTAAATCTGTATTTGATCAAGACTATGATAATATTGAGGTAATTCTTGTTAATGATTCTTCAACTGATCCAGAAAGTATTGAGGTTTTTGAGAGCTTAAATGATGACCGAATTCAAAAGTATACAGTTCCAAATGGAGGTCCTTGTTCGGCCAAAAATTTCGGGGTTTCTAAAGCGAAATCTGAGATTATAGGATTTTTAGATTCGGATAATGAGTTTCTCCCTGGTTACATAGATTTCGCTGTTGAAAGTCTATCTCAGGAGGATGTTATTTGGTGCTTTTCAGATTGTGTTTATTTTGGAGATAAAACTGGTGTAAGAAACCAAGTGTTAAAATCAAAAGAAGAGATATTCATCAATAGTCCAATAGATAATTGCCTTTTTATTAAAAAGAGCTGTTTTGAGGAGATTGGTGGTTTTGATGAGTATTTAAACAGACTTGGTTTAGAGGATTGGGAGCTAATTGTAAGGCTTTTAATCAACGAAAAGCCATTTTTACATAAACCAGTACCATTGTTTAAGTATCGTGTTTTAAACGAGTCTAGAACCAATAATGAAGCGAAGGATAATAAAAGGAAAATAGTTAAATATGTTTTTGATAAACATCATGATAAACTATTCGAATATTATTCAGAAATGTACTTTGAGCTATTAATGCTAAAAGGAAGTAAAGAGTACAAGATTGGTGAGAAAGTTAGGAAGATATTTAAATCGTCCTAACTTAGTCTTTAATGAATTTTAAGTAAGTCTTCGAAGAAGAAGGAGCTCTTTTAAAGGAGAATAAAATTTTGAACATGTATTTATTCATCATCTTTATTTGAGACTTTCTGAATTCTTTCCCAGCATCTTCAAAATCCTTCTTTAATCTGTTCTTTAAGGTATACAACCAAAGCGTGAATATACTTAAGTAATCATTTATCATTAATTTGATAAAAGATAAATATCCTTTTGTTTTAAGGATGTATAGCCATTGAGAAATAGTAAGTTGAGCCGATTTTCTATCAACAGAGTAACTTGCTGAATTGATGTGGAAAATTGCCGCACCTGAATAATGAAGGTTTTTTAACCCTAATTTTCTTGCTCTCTGACAAACTTCAACATCCTCGGTGTATATTAAAAAGTCTTCATCTAAGAAAAGGTCGTTTTCCGTATATCTTTTCTTGTTAGACATTAAGAAAGCTCCACTTACCCATTCAGCTTCATGGTTTTCTTTTAACTTTTCTAAATAAGCGCTTGAATCTTTTTTAGGTCTCTCTCTGTTAAAAACAATATCTGAAACAGGAGTTAAAGCAATCTCTTCAAAAGTAAGGAAGTCTTCATGCGTAGTGACTTGTAAACTCCTATCATCATTCATTAATTGAATACAAAGAAAAGCAACATCTTCTTTTTGCTCAACCTCTTTTAGGTATTTAAAAGCATCACCAATAGCATTGTTCTCAACTAAGGTGTCATCGTTTAATAGTAATATGTAATCACCTTTTGATGCTCTTACACCTGCGTTGTTTGCCCTTGCGAATCCTGCATTGTAACCCATAGGGTGATAAACTACCTTTGGGAATTTTTCCGCTAAGGTGTCCTTCATTTTCCCATCTGTATTATTGTCGGTAACAATAACCTCAAAGTTCACTCCTTCAGTAAACTTAAAAATGGATTCAATACAGTTTAAAAGATAATGTTCAGTGTTGTAGTTGATCAATACAATTGATAACTCAACATTATTGGAGTTCTCCATATTTATTATTCAAGCCAAACTTTAGGTAACTTCTCGTAAATCTCAATATTTTCGAATCGTGGAGTTTTTTTCGCTCCATGTTCTTTAACCCAAGCAACCATTTTTTCTGTTCCCTCTTTTAGGGTAGTGTAATTACTTGTTCCAAATATTGATTCTGCTTTACTGTGATCAGAATAAGCGTTTACAACTTCATTTCTTTGCTCTAAATGACGGATTTCAACTTTCTTACCCATCACATCCATAATAGTTTCTGCAAGCTCAAGTACTGTGTACTCTTTATCAGCACCAATGTTAATTACTTGATTTAAAGCTTTAGGATTTTTAGCCGATTGAGCAATATAAGGCGCTACATCTCCGATGTAACTAAAAGCTCTTGTTTGCATACCGTCACCGAAAACAGTTAATGGCTTATCTTGCATGATTTGGTTCATGAAAATACCAAGAACGTTTCTGTATTTATCTGCAATGTTTTGGTACTCACCGTAAACGTTATGGGGTCTGAAAACAACATAATCAAGATCAAACATTTCCTTAGTAACCTTAAGTTCCATTTCAATTGCATACTTAGCAATTCCATATGGATCTTCTGGTTGTGGAATTAAATCTTCTCTCATTGGAAGTTGCCCCGCACCATAAACAGCAATAGATGAAGTGAAAACAAAACACTTTACTTTATGCTTAACAGACTCGTTAATTAAGTTTACACTTCCTAACAAGTTGTTAGTATAGTTAAATCTTTTAATGAAATGACTAAGTCCTTCAGCAGCATATGCAGCTAAGTGGTATACATAGTCGATTTTATTTTCATCAAAAATAGAGGTTACTAACTCATGGTCAGTTATCGAACCCTTGATGAATTTAGCTTTTGGGTTAACATTTTCTTCATAACCACCACTTAAATCATCTAAAACAATAACGTTATTATTTCCTGCTACAAGTTCATTAACTACGTGAGCTCCAATAAAACCAGCTCCACCTGTTACCAAATAAGTCTCCATCTAAATCTTTTAGTAATAAAATATGCCTGCAAACATAGGAATAAAATTTCAAATTTTGACATGTGCCTATTGTTTTTAAAGCACTTTCAATTGTTAATAAATCCGGTGTTTTTTAGGGGGTAGCAATACTTCAAATTAACCTTCCAAAGAAACCTGAATTACACTAAGAAATTTTGGTTTGAGTTGAATTAAAATTTGCAACTTTGATTTATGATTAGAGTGGAGACTGAATTTCCAAGTTATGTGGTTTCAAATGCTGACCTAGGACTAGAAAAGGAACCCAGGTTTGTAAAGCTTGGTAAGAAACTCGGGATAAATGAAAGGAGAATTTGTTCCGAAGAAGAAAGCGGAATTGATTTGGCCGAATTAGCCTGTAAAAAGCTTTTAAATGCCGATGATAAAAATCAAATTGATTTTTTGATTTATTGCACTCAGTCTCCCGAATATCCTCTACCTACTACAGCTTGTGTTCTTCAGGAAAGGATTGGATTAAGTAAAAATTGCGGGGCGTTGGATTTTAACCTAGGTTGCTCAGGATATATTTATGGTTTAGCAATGGCTAAATCCATGTTGTTAACTGGTTTGGCAACGAAAGTACTTTTGGTTACAGCAGAGGTTTATTCCAAACATATTAAGGCGTCTGATTTGAGTAATCGTGCAATTTTTGGTGATGCAGCTACCGCTTCCATTATTGATTTAGAAACTGCAAAATTGATAAAAGAGTTCGATTTGGGGACTGACGGAAAGGGAGCTGAGAACTTAATTATTAAAAATGGGGGTGAACATTCGTATTTTAGAAAAAAGAGTTCAGATGAAGATTTCCTTTTTATGAATGGTCCTGAGGTTTTTAAGTTTGCACTAGAGAGTGTTCCAAAGACGGTTAACGCTTGCTTGAGAAAAAATAATCTAAAACTAGTTGACGTTGATTATTTTATTTTTCATCAAGCAAATGAATATATGTTGAAATCATTGATGAGGGTAATGGATATTCCTAAGGATAAGTTTTATATTAATGTTGCAAAAGTAGGTAATACAGTCTCCAATACAATTCCAGTAGCAATTTATGATTGCTTAAATAGGGGTGAAATTAAAAAAGGTGACTGTGTACTTTTATGTGGGTTTGGTGTAGGTTATTCATGGGGTTCAACCATAATTTATGTTTAAACATGACAAGAGAAGAGTTTTTAAATAGGGTTATTGTTTTGCTAGAACTAGAGAATGAACTACAGTTTAGCATTGAGACAAAAATTGAGGATATTCTAGAAGTTGATTCATTAGCTCATGTTTCTATCATTTCATTCATTAACCAAAATTTTAAAATTGAGATTGAAATTGATGAGTTTTCAAAGTTTGATACTGTTAATGATATTCTTGATTTTATAGGTGTTGCTTAATTTTTATTCCCGTAGTTTTCGTTTAGAGTATTTTGCGAGTATTTATGCTTCGTTTGGTTTTAAAGTAGTCTGTTTTTTCTCGAAAAATTAAATTTATACTTTTGCTCGAAATTCGGATTAATGAAAATAAAAACATGCCTTCCCGAAAAACGTGTAGCTAATAAGGATTTAGCACACGGTTTTGAAAAGGAAAAGTTTGTTAAGTTAGAGCGCAAGTTAGGTATTCTTGAAAGGAGAGTAGCCGATGAAAATGAGTCGGCCTTGGACTTAGCGGTAGCGGCCTGCTTAAAACATTCTTCCGAAGATTTAAATAAAGTAGATTACATTCTATACTGTACTCAATCTCCAGAATATTTTTTACCAACAACAGCTTGTATTTTACAACAGCGATTAGGCTTAAATGTCAAAAATGGTGCATTGGACGTGAACTTAGGTTGCTCTGGTTTTGTTTACTGTCTTTCGCTTGCCAAGGGTCTTATTGAGTCCAAATTAGCTTCAAACGTACTTATTGTTACTTCTGATACTTATAATAAGTATATTCATGAAGAGGACTATACAAACAGATTTATTTTTGGTGATGCAGCAGCAGCAACCATTTTAGATAAAGCTGATGCAGAAAGGTTAAGTAGTTTTGATTTTGGTACAGATGGTACTGGAGCAGAAGATATAATCGTTAGAGGAACAAGTTTTGAAAAGGGAGATGATCGTTTGAACTTTTTTTCAATGACAGGCCCTAAAGTTTTTAAATTCGTTAAATCATTTGTTCCGAAAAGCGTTGATAATGTGCTTGTTAATGCTGGGGTTAGTACTAGTGATATTAAAGGGTTTATTTTCCATCAAGCTAATCAAAGGATGTTAGAGACCATTGCAGATGAGTTAGAAGTTGAACATGAGAAGGTATACGCAAGGTTGAAAAATGTTGGAAACACAGTGTCGGCATCAATTCCTTTAGTTTTGGAAGATGTTTTTACTAAAGAAATGGCTTCAGGGAAATATTTACTAAGTGGTTTCGGAGTAGGTTATTCATGGGCATCTTGTATTTTAGATTTAGATAAATGATTGATTTAGAAGGTTACCGAGTTGAAAAAGCAACTCAAGATAATTTAAAAGAATTAATCCCTTTGTTTTCAAAGGCATATGGTAAAGCACCTGCTCTTGAGGAATTGAAAAACAAATACAAAACAAAAGCCTTTGGATTGGAGAATTGTGGCTTTATTTGTTTTTTCGGAAATGAAGCAGTTTGTTTTGTTGGGGCTGTTCCTTGTTTTCTAGAGAGAAATGGTCAAATTATAAGAGGTGCACAGATTGGTGATGTAATGACACATCCTAAACACTTCAGACATGGTTTGTTTCATAAAACAGCAGCTATTTTGTTTGATGATCTAAAGCAAAACGGAATCGAAATTATTTTTGGCTTCCCAAACCTAAATTCTAAACCTGGTTTTAAAAAGAGGTTAGGATGGGAGTTTACAAACGATCTTAAGGTTTCCATTTTTAACCAACTTTGTTTACCCTTTATTCGATTAAAGAGCATACTGCCTTTTTTCGCTACTATCCTTACTAAATATCAAGATTTGGTACTTAGTTTTTATGCTAAAAAACCATATGAGTATAAGTCTTTGTTGGGAAGGCAATTTTTCACAATTAAGAGAAATGAAAATTTATTCAACTATAAATTGAATCATAGAAAATCATATTTCTGGAACATAAATGGAAAATTGGTTTGGGTAAAATATGATGAGATGTATGTTTATATTGGTGATATTGAGGATTGCGAGTTACCCGAATTTCAAAGCATAATTAAATCCATTAAAAAGAGGGCGTTTTGGTTAGGAATTCCTCATTTAAGGTTTAATGTAAGTGGTGGAAGTAAATTAAAAAAATTCCTTGATGCTACCATTGATGAGGATCCAGATAAGGATTTTGCGGTTGGTGGATTAATTTTCAAGGACGGAGTTTCTTTTGATGAACTTAAATTTACAGTTGCTGATAACGACAATTTCTAATGATTAATAGGCTTTTAACAACCTTGTATTATCGCATCCCTTTTTTAACAAAAAAAATGCTTTCAGGTAGAGGTTTCATCTTTATGTTTCATAGAGTTTTACCTGACGATCAACGCAATGAATATGATTGGAACAAAGGCTTGGCGATCACGGCAGACGGTTTAAGAAAATGGGTTGAATATTTCAGAATTAAGGGCTATGATATCATCGCTCTAGATGAAGTAGATAAAAGGCTAAAGCAAAAGAAAAGTAAAAAGTTTGTTGCGTTTACTTTTGATGACGGCTATAAGGATAATTTAACTTATGGATTACCCGTGTTAGAAGAGTTGAAAGTTCCTGCAACTATCTATGTGGCTAATTGTTTTCCTAATTATAAAACGATATACTGGTGGTATTTTCTAGAAGATTTTATTAAGTCAAACACCTCAATCAACTTGAATTCTATCGGAATAAATTATAAAGCAGATTATACTATTGAGAAAGCTTCTTCGGTTTATAATGAGGTAAGAGAATTATTGAGAGTGTCAACTTATGAAACACATGTAAGTTTTGCGAAGGATATTTGTAAGATTGAAAACTTAGATAATTTAAATTACCATTTGAATTTATCTTGGGAAGAAGTAATTAAGCTAAATAGTAATGATTTAATTACCATTGGAGGGCATACTAATAATCATGTAAGCTTAAAAAATCAAAATGAAAAGGTAATTGAGAATGAGGTGTTAGAGAGTAAAAAAGAACTTGAAGATAAATTAGGTACAAAAATTAATCACTTTGCTTACCCTTATGGCTCTTTAGATGATGCAGATTCCAGTATGTTTCCCGTATTATCAAAAGCTGGTTACAAAACATCTGTTTTAAATCATACGGGTAGTATTTTTGACTATAACTCAACAAATAAATTTGCTATCCCTAGAATGGGGTTGTCTGATGATACACCTTTAGAAAGAGTTGAGAATCTATTAAATGGGAAGGCTCATTTAGATTTTAATGGAGCAAAAAAAGGAGTGCTTTAAAACAAACTTTAACTAATTTGTATGAAAGCCTCATTTAGAGCGCTTACCTTGGCTTGGAATAAGTTAATATCAAAATTTACGCTAAATTCCTTATCATTCAATACTTCCTTAATTTTTTGAGTTAACGCTTCTACGTTATCATAATCATTTAATTGAAGTTGGTCTGATTCTATCATTGATGAAATTCCCGAATTATTTGAATAAATACAAGGGATACCAAGCGCAAGGCTTTCAATAATAACTTGACCCCAACTTTCGGAAAAAGAGCAATATAAATTGATATCCATACTTCCCAAAAGAGAAAGGAATTCAGTTCTGTTTAATCCTTTGTGAACTACAATGTTTTCATCTTCAGTGCAATAACTAAATTCATTAGGTTCGAAGATGTGAATTATAGCATTTTTTATTTGAGAGGCAGCAGCAACCTGCATATGCCTGTTTTTGTTATAGGAAGAATTTCCAAATACTCCAATATGTGTTTTTGAAGGATCTAAGTTTAACGTTTTTAAGTTGTTGGGGATATCGATAGATGGTAATATTCTAAAAGCTTCTCTGTTAGTTTTTTCAGAAAACCATTTATCCAAGCCTTCTTTTACAATACCAATTCTTGATATTACCCCTTCGGAACAAAGTTTGATACTTCGTTCCATTGTTTCTCTGTTTGTTTCAGAATAAGCTAGTTCAGCTAAGCCACCATGGAAAATTAATCCAAGTTGTATGTTTTTCGCCTTTAAATCAGTTTCAATCCAATCAAAAATATAAGGAGGGGTTCCTGAGAAAATAATTAATCTAATTTCAGATTCTACAAGAATGTTCTTCAGTTTCGATAGTTGGGATGGGTTAAGTAATGGATTGCTGTAGGATTGTGGAAGTACAAAAGTATTATCCGGGTACATACTAAATGTGGCGTTTTTTACACCCAGCCAATTGGGACCAGTGTTTTCAGGCACGAAAACAATAACTTCTTTCCCTTTTAAAAAGGAGATTAAATTACCTTTCAATCCTTCAAATTCTTCCTTTTTTAAAAAAGGACTTCGCCACCTTTTTAACATTCGAACACTATTTTTTTAAATAGAAAGTATTATCATTTTCGTTAAAAATAGAATACCCCAGGTCCTCCATTTTTTTGTTGAATCTAACAATTTGCTCAAAGGAATAAAACCTAGTTTCCATTAAAATGTATTTAGGTAATACAGAGAATGAATAAGCTTCCAGGATATCTAATTCATGTCCTTCTACATCAATCATTAATAAATCAATGTTTTTAATATTATTCTTATCAAGGAAGGTGTCCAAAGTTTGGACTTCAACTTTAACGGAAATAGTTTCCATGTCCTTTAATAACCCCGAGTTTTCTCCAATTGAGGCTAGTTTTGTTGCAAAATCACTACTTTCTTTCGGAAGGAAGATATCAATCTCGCCATTTTTTTCGCCAATAGCAAGTTTGAAATATTGCTTATTATTTTGGTCTTTATAGTTTTCCTTTAAACGTTCAAATGGATCTTCAAGCGGTTCGATAAAATAACCCTTCCAGTTTTTGTTGTAAGCATTGATCGGATCTTGAGAAACACCATCGTTTGCTCCAATTTGCACAAAAACAAAATTTTTGTTGTTTACTTCTTTTTTAAAAACGTTTTCAGAAATAACAATTGAATTGGCAAAGGATTTAATCTTACTTAAAAATTTGATTTTACTTGAAGACATTAATACGGTATTTAAGTTTAACAGTTTTATTAAGCAATCGGTAGTTTAACGAAATAAATAGTTTTCCAAAGAACCTATAAATTTCATTAAGGTATATTCTGTATATGTAATTAAGTTTAACTAGAAATTTCGGGGTTTTGAACGAATAAACACCGGTATGTAAAAAGTAGAAATCATTATCTAACTTAAAAAAGTTTGGGAACTTAAATCTTAAGTATTGTTTTTCTGTAATGAAATGATAATGAACCAGCTCTTCACCATTAAAACTGAGTTTTCCATTCTTATATTCAACTTTTTCGTCTCTTAAAATGGACTCCTTAATTCTGGTTTTTTTGTAAAATTTAATATTGTTCTCTTTGGCTTCTTTGGAAAACACATAAAGCATACAATCTATTTTGCGATCGATTGTTAAAATTGATTCGCCACTTAGTAATTCCGAGTAAATATTTCCGCATTCGTCAAAAGACTGATAGCTTCTCTCACTAAATACTTTTTCAACGTCTTTTGAGGTTTTCCAAAGCGAGTTTATGTAGCTAGTATTTTTAAATACCGTGAAAGGCCCAGAAATCCAAGTGTCGTGAAAGGTAATAACATCATTATTGGATATTATTTCAGGTAGTAAATTATCAATATCTCCAAAGATTAAATCTAGGTCTCCAAAAGCCCAATATCCGTAATCTTTAATATGATCTTCGAATAAATGACCGTATAATGGTTTTAAATCGCAAAGTTTTCTAAACGATTCAAGGTTTACAAAGAAATCCAATTTTTCATTTACATGATTATTTAATTCCTTTAAACTGAAATGAATTTTGTGATGGCTTTTTTCGTCGCAAAATTCTGGAAGTTCTAAATCAGTAATGTATAAAACTTCAATAATGTCGTTTTTGTTTACACTATTAATAAAGAAGTTAATGTAATTAGGCCAACTACCGTAATAGGGGATGATAAGTATTATTTTTCCGGCCTTTGAATTCATATTGAAACCCAATTATTTTGAAAGTTAAGTTAAAAAAAGAAAACCTCTAATTTTAGTTAGAATAATTGTGTGTCCAAATATGAAAAACAAGAATAGCAAATAGTTTATGACCGTTTGAACTGCCATTTAAATGTTCCTTCCAAATTTTTTGAATATAATTGTAGTTCAGTTCTACAAGGTCCTGTTTTTTATTGAAAACTTCCTCAATAAAAAGGTCTTTCCATTTATTCCTTAACCAATTGTCTAAAGGGATTGCAAATCCAGTTTTAGGTTTGTTTAATATCTCTGGAGGTAGTAAATCTTTACTTATTTCTTTAAGTAGATATTTTAGTTTACCCCCACACATAATTTCATCGCTTTTTAAATGATTGACAAATTTAAAAAGGGAATCATCTAGAAATGGGGATCTTATCTCGAGGGATGCAAACATTGAAGCCCGATCAATTTTAACTAAATAATCATTTAGTAATCTTGTTCTTATCGCACCATTGTAGGTTTGCTTGAAAATATTTTCAATTTCAGAGTTAGCTTCAATAATTTTTTCTTCAAAGGTTTTTTGAAGTGAAAATGAATTATTGTCTTCAAATAGATTGTTAACTTCAGATTCTTTGAATCCAATATTTCTATATAGCTCTCTTGCCGAAAAGAAAACAGGATTAGATTTTATTTTCTCAAGCGTTTTTAATTTTTCAGAAGGGGCATATTTTAAAAGCTTCGAAGCTTTACCAAGTTTACTTACCTTTTTTTGATAATCTTCAAATTTGGATGCCACCTTATAAGTGTTGTTTCCACAAAATAACTCATCTCCACCATCCCCTGATAAAACTACCTTTTGATGGTTGGAAACCGTTTTTGAAATTAAAAAACTTGGGATCATTGAAGAGTCAGCAAAAGGTTCTCCAAATTCAAGAACCAGTTCTTCAAGGTTAATGTCATCCGTGTCAATTAATAACTCGCAATGGTTTGTTTTAAATTTTTTGGCGACTAATTCAGCAAAAGGCCTTTCGTCAAATTGCTTATCATTAAAACCAACCGTATAGGTATTTAAATTATTAGAGAACTCTGTAGATAAACCAACTATTAACCCTGAGTCTATTCCTCCGCTTAAAAATGCTCCAACAGGAACATCCGCTTGGAGGCTGGATTCGATTCCTTTGGATAACAAATTTCTAACTTCATCAACAGGATTTGTTGTTTTTTTGATAGGTTTAGTAGGACTTTTATCAAAAAGATCAGCAAACTGTAAATGGTCTAAATTTCCTTTTGAATATCTTACATAAGTTCCTGGAGTTACCTGTGTAATCTCATTAAATATTGTTTCTGGTTGGGGCATAGAAAGCTCGCAGAAATAATATTTAAGAGCACTTAAGTTAATGCTGAATTTTTTATTGAGTTTACTAAAACTTCTTATATCACTACTGAATGACAAATGATTGTCATCCAAATAAAAGTAAAGAGGTTTCTTTCCCCATTTATCCCTGGCTAAAAGTAGTTCGCCGTTTTGCGTGTTCAATGCAGCAATAGCAAACATACCCTCTAGCTTATTAAATGCATCTTTTGGTTGGTTGTGATTATTTTCCAAAAGCTTTAGAATAACCTCTGTGTCTGACGAAGTTTTAAAGGCCGCTCCATCCTTTTTAAGCTCATTCCTAAGCTCTCGGAAATTGTAAATTTCACCATTAAAAACAATTACCCATTTCTCACTAGTCATAGGTTGATTAGCAGATTCATGCAAATCAACAATACTTAATCTGTGGTGGGCTAAACCGAACTTTAATTGATTGTCAAGAACGCCTGTTTTTGAGCCAAAAGCATCTGGTCCACGAAAACGATTAAAACCTGAAAATTCATTTAAAAAAGTGGAGTCTATATACTCATCTCTTTTATCAATTATACCAGCAATTCCACACATTATTCATCTTTTTCTATCACAAGTGATTCCTCTGATTTCAGGAAGCTTAACTGTTGACAAACTAAAAATACAAAGAAAGGTAAAAAAGGGATTTTGTACCTTACCAACGCTCCGAAATTGGAAGTGCTTAACCCAACTCCAAAACCTAAAATAATAGTAAAGAGTAAGCAAAATATAAGGAATGGGTCACCCCTTATAGAGCCTAAAAGTTTTAGTGGTCTTGTTAATAATGTCCATATCGTGAAAAAAGCTAAGAGCAGATTTTCCAAACCTGAAAATAACATAGTTGGGGAACCCGATTCCCATAAGTAGGGCCTGTAAAGAGCTGCGCCAATTGCCGGGAAGAATTTCGAAAGAGCACCTTGCAAAGTAGGCTCAAACTCCCCAATATCAAAGGAGTTAGAACCATAAACATCTCTTTTTAAGTCATTGTTTTGAACAACCGCCTCCTCTAAGAGTTTGTCGGCAGAGTACTTTCCAAATAAATCGTCGAAATCAAGAAATAATGTATTCGCAATAAAGAAAATTAAACCTATGGAAAGGGGAAGAATAATAATTTTAACGAAAGTTGATTTTATTCTCTTAATTCTTTCAAAGTTCGCGAAAACCAATAATCCAGGTAATAGGGCGAACATTATATATGCTTTAATTGTGATAATTAAATAGAAACAAAAGGCGAGCTGGGTTATCGTAAGTAACTTTCTTTTACGTTTTATAAAGAATTGATAAAGTCCATAAACTGCATAACATGTCGCACCAAAAGCAAAGGTATCTTTCATTATCCCGCTTCCCCAGAATACAGTAGAGGGTAAGTATAAAACAGCTATGTTTATTGATTTATACGAGCTAGGATATCTTTCGATTAGAAAGGAGTAGAGTTTCCAAACCCAGTTGTATATAAATGATGATAATAGAATTGTTGTTGCCAAAAATCCACCCATCCCAGGAATAGCAAAAACGGAGCTAATTTTAATAACTGTAAAAGTCCTAGTGTCCTTAAACATGTATATAGGAGGGAAGTTGTTTACTTCGTAAAATAGGTTTCTATTGTAGTGCCTATCACCTGAAAATAAAAGAGAAATGTAATTAAAAGGATTGTTTTTAAATACGGACATCATTGCATCTACCCCAAGGAAATAATTAAAGGTATCCCCACCATTATAGTAGTAAGCGTAAATTAAACAAAAGATGATTCCACCAATCAATTTTATAACAAGCCCCTGGGTATAATATTTATAGTAAGGTTTGTCGCCAATTTCTTTTGCTTTGCGTGAGCGCGCAAGCATGAGTATCACAAAAAACAGAATGACGGAGTAAGATATATCAAATGGTGTAATTAACTTTGGCTCCATGAATAAACCGCGAATATTGTATGTTTCCTATGATGGGTTAACAGATCCTTTGGGACAATCCCAAGTTTTACCATATATGACCCAATTAAGTCAATTAAACTACGAAGTTACTATTCTTAGTACTGAAAAGGAAAATAATTTCGAAAAAAGAAAGGATATTATCAACAATATTTGTGAAGAGGCTGGAATTCATTGGGAGTATGTTCTTTACACAAAGACACCACCTGTTTTATCAACTATTAAAGATGTTAGAAACCTCAAAAGAAAAGCAAAAGAATTAAATGACTCTAAGCGTTTTCAAATTGTTCATTGTCGAAGTTATATAGCCGCATTAATTGGATTGTTTTTGAAAAGGAAATTTGGGTTAAAGTTTCTTTTCGATATGAGAGGTTTTTGGGCAGACGAAAGAGTTGATGGTGGGATTTGGAATTTGAATAACCCTTTATTTAAAGGAGTTTATAAGTTTTTTAAAAAAAAAGAAGTTCAGTTTTTGAACAATGCAGATGCGATCATTTCCTTAACCTACAACGGTAAAAACGAAATTCTTTCGTGGCCAGGAATGAAAAGGTTAAGCGATAAAATTACAGTTATTCCTTGTTGTGCTGATTTAAACCATTTTGATTACAATAAAAACCCAATGTTACCTGAAATTAAAGAAGGTTTAAATATTCCTAGCGAGGAGAAGGTAATCGCTTATTTAGGATCGGTTGGTACATGGTATATGCTTGAAGAGATGCTGGAATATTTTAAATGTCATCTTGAAGTTTATCCAAATACTTCATTTTTATGGATAACTAAGGATGATCCAAATATGATTTTATCTTCAGCTGAAAAGTTCGGAGTAAAAGATAAAATATACATCAAGGGATCTGAGAGAAATGATTTACCTGCTTTACTTTCAATTTGCGATGCCTCCATCTTTTTTATCAAGCCATTATTTTCTAAGAAAGCTAGTTCACCTACAAAAAAAGCAGAGCTTCTTGGGATGGGAGTTCCCATAATTTGTAATGGAAATGTAGGAGATACAGAAGAGATTTTAGCAAAGGAAGATGCTGGGTTAATAGTTAATGACTTTAATAAAGAAAGTTATTTATCCGCTGCCAAGGAGTTTGAAACATTATGTGGATCCAGTAAAGAACACCTTAGATCGGTTGCTCAGAAGCATTTTTCTTTACAAGATGGAGTGGAAAAATACCAATCTGTTTATAAAGAATTATTAAAGAGCTAAAAGGTTTTGAATTAAAATTTTAGTTTTGCCCCTAATGAAGGAAATTACATACACTTTAGTCCCAGCGAAACAATGTAACATGTGTCAATCAGATGTTTCGAATTCTAAACTTTTAGGAAGAAGGTTAAACGGTTCTCAGGGTAAAGCCCCTACAAAGAGAGTTGGTTTTTCTGTTTCAATAATGAAGTGCAATAATTGTGGTTTGATTTATCCAAACCCTTTACCTGTTCCTTCTTCAATTGATGATCACTATGGAATCCCTCCTGAAACTTATTGGACGGATGCTTATATTGACGTTGATGAAAATTATTACTCTGGAGTAATTAGAATCCTTGAGAAGCTAACCCCAATTGAAAAAGGGATGAAGGCTTTAGATATCGGAGCTGGTTTAGGAAATTGCATTGTAGCACTTGATAGAGTTGGTTTTGATACTTATGGTATTGAACCTTCCAGCTCTTTTTACAAAAGGACTAAAGAAAACTATAACTTTTCTGATGAGAAGCTTCAGAATAAATCTGTTGAGGAAGCAGATTTTCCAGAAAACACCTTCGATTTTGTGACTTTTGGAGCTGTTCTCGAGCACTTGTATGATCCATTCGAGGCTTTAAAAAGCGCCTTGAAATGGGCTAAGAAAGGAGGTTTGATTGCCATAGAGGTACCTAGCTCAGATTGGATTATAGCTAAGCTTGTGAACAGAATATATAAGTTAAAAGGGACGGATTATGTAGCGAACCTAAGTCCTATGCATGAGCCTTATCATATTTATGAATTCACTGCTAAAAGTTTTGAAAAAGCAGCGAAACTATTAAATTTCGAAATTGCCTACCAGGAGTATTTTCCTGGTGAGACTTATGGTCCAAATATCGTTAAGAAAATCCTTAAACCTATGGTGAAAGGAGATAAAGGGATGCAATTGTTTGTAATGCTTCGTAAGCTTTAATTACCAACCCTTTTTTACTTTTCTTTTACTTGGAATTAATTCCTAATTGATTTGTATTTTTGTTTAAATACTTGATTTAATGCATAACAAGGAGGATTTAATTAAAAAAGCTATTGAGTTAGCTATTAAAGAAGATATCGGAGATGGAGATCATTCCTCTCTTGCGTGTGTGCCTACTGAAGTGGTTTCAAGAGCTAAATTATTAGTTAAAGAAGAAGGTGTTTTAGCTGGTTTGGAAATCGCGAAAAAAGTTTTCCAGTATTACGGAGATTTTAAATTTTCTGAAGAATTACAGGATGGAAGTTGGGTTAAGCCTGGTGATATTGCTTTTATCGTTGAAGGAAAAGCACAAGGAATTTTAGCCTGCGAAAGGTTGGCTTTGAATATTATGCAAAGAATGAGTGGTATTGCCACTTATACTAAATACCTTACTGGTTTAATTGAGGGTTCAAATTCTAAATTACTTGACACTAGGAAAACAACGCCTAATTTTAGAGTATTTGAGAAAGAGGCCGTTTTAATTGGGGGTGGTTTTAACCATAGATTCGCCTTGTATGATATGATTATGTTAAAAGATAATCATATTGATTATGCAGGTGGAATTACAGAAGCTTTAAACAAAACCAAAGATTATTTATATAGTAATAGTTTGGATTTAAAGGTTGAAATCGAGGTGAGAGACTTTAATGAGTTGGAAGAAGCGTTATCGGTTGGAAAGTTCCACAGAATAATGCTAGACAATTTTACACCTGCTGATACTGTTCTTGCACTGAAAAAAATAAATGGGAAGTACGAAACAGAATCTTCTGGTGGTATTACAGAGCAAACAATAAAAAGTTATGCTGATACTGGAGTGGATTATATTTCTGTTGGGGCTTTAACGCATCAAGTTAAAAGTCTGGATTTAAGCTTAAAAGCTTTTTAATGAATATTCTTTATTTAGGAGATATTAATAGTATTCATGATTTTAAGTGGATCTCTTTTTTTAGTTTAAATAAAGACTATAAAACCTATTTTTTTACAGAGATTGAGAATCATGAACTCTTAAATAAAGAATGGGAGGCTAAATTGGAAGAAGCGAACATAACTATTCTTCCACCAATACCAAGTTTTTCGCTTAATAATCCTTTCAAAACGCTACGAGCGATTAGTACCATAAAAAAGTATTTGAAGGAATATAATATAGATGCTTTTCACGTGCTTTTTGGATCCCCTCAACCAATTTGGTTTAACTTTTTACCAGCTTCATTAAAGAAGTTGGTCACAACTAGAGGATCAGATGTTTTAGTACTTTTAAAGGAAGTAAGGGAGTCTAAAGGGATAAAGAACAAATTGCTTTACAAACTTTTGCTAACAGGGTTTAAAAAAGCAAACCAAATTATCTCTACAAGTGATAAACAAATAGCTTATCTAAAAGACTGTGGGATTCCATCTTCAAAATTAAATGTAATTAAAACTGGTGTTGACGTTGATGCAATTCAGTCCGCATCATTAGAAGGAGCAGTAAAAACCAAAAAGTCTAAGTTTATTTTCTCTGCTAGATATATAGGGAAGGTTTACAATATGGATTATCAATTTGCGGCCATAAAGAAATTGCCTACCCACGTTTTAGAGAATTATTCTTTTCTTTTCATTAAGAGAAAAAGTGATAGCAGCGAATTTACAAGTAGATTCATTGAGCAATTAAATAATATTAAGGGGCTAAGTTTTGATGTTTGTGAAGATTTAACTCAAGAACAGTTATGGGGAACCTTAAAGGCTTCTTCATTAACATATATGGTGCCCATAAGTGATGGTACTCCAAATACAGCCTTGGAATGTATGGCTGGAGAAGTACCATTTATAATGGGGGATTTAGATTATAATAAAGAGCTTTTTTCTGATGTTTGCGTTGTTGTAAAACTTTCGGACCCACAGGATTTTACAAATAAAGTGGAAAGTGCTTTAAACGAATATCCTTCTGAGCTTAAGTCGCACGCTTTAAACATTGTTCGTAAATTTGGTGATAGGAAATCAGAAATGTCGAAATTAAAGGCATTATATGATCAATTAAATGGCTAATAAGTTTTTAGAAAAAATAAAAGAATCTCGAGCAGTTAACAAATTAGTTAATTGGCTAAAGAGTCATTCTTTTCCAGGTTCAGGTGGTGTAGCCATTTTTGATGTTGGGAAGTTTTTCAAACAAGCTGTTTTCGATGGTACACTTTCTACTCGATCTGCTAGTTTAGCATTTAATTTTTTCCTCGCGATCTTCCCATTCATATTGTTTTTACTTTCCTTAATCCCTTATATTCCTGTTGAAGGTATATTGGAAAAGTTGGTTGAAAACATGAACGAGGTATTACCTGCAGGGATAAAGGAACCTGTAATAAAAACCGTTGTTGATTTAGTTGACCATGAAAGAGAAGGGGTTTTAATCTTCAATATCTTATTAACCATGTATTTCGCGAGTAATGGGATTGTTGATTTGATGACTCAATTTAACAATACTAACTTATTTCAGGAGCGAAGAGTTTGGTGGAAAAAACGAATCGTAGCATTGTTCTTAGTTTTAATTTTAACACTTCTTACTCTGAGCGCAGTTATTCTAGTTACTTTCACAAGGGATCTTGTTGCTGTTTTCTTTTCAGATGGTTGGTTGGGAGATTCTTTTAATTGGATTTACATCAACTTTGGAAGATGGCTAATTGTAGTTGCCTTATTTTACCTAGCAATTAGTTGTTTGTATTATTTCGGACCTGCAAAAAGAAGGAATTGGAAGTTTTTTTCGGTTGGATCAATGGTTGCAACTACATTGGTTGTTTTAACTTCTCTTGGTTTTTCCTATTATGTAAATCATTTTAGTAGATATAATGCCATTTATGGGTCGATTGGTACGGTGATCATTGTAATGTTATACTTCCAGCTAAACTCTTTTGTTCTTTTAACAGGTTTCGAGCTGAATGCGAGTATCAGAAAGGGAAAGCTTGTTAGGAAAGAAGAATCAAAATGAGTTTGATTATACCACTTGATTTAACAAATCAATCAATTCATCCGATTGATTTAGTCTTGTGAATTTTTGGATGTTTTTCTCTGATTCAACAGCTTCGTTGGCTTTGTACATTTCAAGTTGTTGATTAAGAGCAGTGGCAATCTCCTTAGGGTTATTAGTTAGTTTCCCAGCATTACTGCTTGAAAGAATCTCTTTTAAAACACTTTTATCATCTTGGAACAAAAGAATCTCTTTTTTCAAAGCCAAATAATCAAATATTTTACCAGGAATTCTCACTTCATCTGGAGAGGCTAAAACTAAAAATACTGCAGATTGAGTGCTTAGTTTTCTGTAAAGTTCATCGCGAGGAATTCTTTGCGTTGTTTCAATAAATTGAGTTAAATGAGGTTTGCAGTTAACTATTCTAGACTTGTCTTCCTGTGAAAACTCAGCACCATAGAAAACTAATTTGATAGGTTCGTTAGGGTGCTGATTTACAAAAATTTCAAATCCATCTAAAAACTCCTCAAGAGGTTGGTAGTTATACAAACTTCCAATGTAAGAGATCTCAAAAAAATCCGGATTTCTAACAGGTGTTAAGTCTTGGAAGTCTTCCTCAAAAAAGCCATTGTAAATAGTGTGAACCTTTTGCTTTAATAAAGCTTCTATTCGTTTTGAATAATTAGGAGCTGCAGATAAAATTAAGCTTGCGGTTTTAAGTAATTGTTTTTCTCGTTTTCTCAAGAATAACTTAAACTGAAGTTGAAGCATTTTATTGGAAAAGTGAATGGAGTCTGTTGTCCATTCATCTCTATAATCAGCAACCCATGGAATATTATGTTTTTTACTTAATTGGTATCCGTGTTTAAGAAAAACATATGGCTCAACGCTAACTATTATAAGATCAACTTTTTCTTCTTTTAGAACTTTATCAGCGGCTTTATAAATAGATTTTCTATCGTCGAAAATAAAAGAGTAATACTGTAATAAGCTGTTGATTATTGTTACGATTTTTCGAATAATGATTAACAACTTATTATTACTGCCTATTAACCTGTCTCGAAAATTAGCTTTGTATGGAACTTTAACAACTTTTCCGAGTTCATTTTCCTCAATAACAACATTGGATTCCTTTGATGATTTATAGTAATCATCAATTGTTCTTACATCACTCCAGTTCCTAGTAACTATTATTGGATCGTATCCTTTTGTTTTAAAGTATTTAAACCAGCTATATGGTCTTTGAGCTCCTATAGAATTATAAGGAGGGAAATCATAAGCCAGTATTAGTACTTTTTTATTGGGCAAAACTTAAAATTATTTAATGCCCTTAAGCTTTTTGTAGGTATCGTAAACGAAGTTTAGTTTTTTCTCATCGTTTGGATAATCCTTATAAGATTTAGCCGGAGAGTTCATTATTTTCATAAACTCCTCAGAGGTTAAACCAAACTTCTTACTGATGTAATCTATTTCCTCCTGAATTTTTTCAGGATCGTAAGGTTTGTTTTTTAAGTCCTCCATAGCTTCCTCACGCGTCATTGTTCCAGCACAAATCATTGTGGAGTAGGTAGCTCTTCTGTAATCTACATTAAACTTTTCGAATTGGTAGTAAGATTGTACAAAGCCAGTGTATTTGGATTCACCATGTTTTTTTCCGTAATATTTCCATCCTAATTTATTCTGGAGCAATTGCATTGCCTCCTCTTTATTGAAAGGAACATAATTAAGGATGTAAACAATTTTAATTCCTTTGATTAGTTTGTAAAACATTTCCTTCTTGTAATCGAAGAATGGGAAAGACTTGATTTTCTTAGTTCCGAACTGTTTTTGGATATTGGTGATTAGCTTTTTATCCTTCGGATTGTAAAACCATTTCTCAGGTAATAAACCTTCAGTAGCATAATTACCACCGCTTATGATATATTTTATATTGTGTTTAGCAGCTGCTTGATGCACCGCAGCTAAAATGGCAATATCTGTTGGGATTTCAACTTCAACAATTGATGATTTTAATACTGAAAGCTGAAGGTCTTTAAATTCTTCCCAATCCAATACATGACTTATATAATCAATGCCTAATTCTTTACAAACGTTTTTTATGTTGTTTACAGCTTCTTCAGAATTCCAACCATTATCTAAATGAACAGCTAGAGGACGAAGTCCAAGTTCTTTAACTAAATAAGCCACATAACTACTATCAATCCCACCGGATACTCCAACAACACAATCGTAGTTACTGTTTTTTCCAGCAGCTTTAATTTGACTAACAATCTCTTTAAGTTGTTTATCAGATGATTCTCCTTGATAGGTAAGGTTTACAATTCGGTCGAAATAATCATTACAATGATTACAGTTTCCCTTTTCATCGAAAGTAATTTCGGGGTCAGAAGTGTCCATTACACATCTGTTACAAATCCTATACTCTTTTTGAGACATCTAATTATGATTGAAAACAGTGAGGTACAAAAGTATCAACTATTTTCAAATAACTGGAATCTTTCTTCTTTGCTAGGGTAATTAATAAGAACTCCTCTTAATTTGCTTTGGTACACAAATACACTTCCAGCAGCAAGACCGCTTGCATATCCTTCTTTATGAACTTGTTTTAAATCATTGTAACTGCTAGCTCCACCAAGTGCAACAACAGGAATAGAAACCGCTTTTGAAATACTTTCTACCAATGAAATATCATAACCTTCCATTTTCCCATCATTGGAAATAGATTGCACAATAATTTCTCCTGCACCATTTTGTTCCATTAGTTGAGCAAACTCGGTAGGTTTATGTGCTGAAGCTTTAGATCCATTTTTAAGCCAAACTCTTTCTCCACCAAACCTTTTCTTCTTAACATCCATACAAACAACAATTGTTGATGTTCCGAAAGCTTCAGAAGCCTTTTTAACAAAGTTAGGATCTTCAACAGCTGCCGAATTAATAATAATTTTTTCGGCTCCAGCTTTGATTAGAGTTTCAATTTGATCCAAACTTTTTATTCCACCACCAACGGCAAAAGGCATGTTAGTTTCTTCGCTTAGTTTAGAAACAAACTCAGATGTGATTGTTCTGTTTTCAGCAGTTGCATTTATATCCAGGAAAACTAATTCATCAGCTTTTAAATCATTAAAGATTTTAACAGCATTAATAGGATCGCCTATATAGTTGTGCTTTTTAAACTCAATAGACTTTACCAAAGAGTCACCTTGGAGTAATAAAACAGGGATTAATCTTGGTCTGAACATTATAAAGCGATAAAGTTTTCAAATAATTTATTCCCAACATCATGGCTTTTTTCAGGATGATATTGGACTCCGAAGATATTATCTTTCTCAACTGCAGAAACAAACTCTTTTTCGTAAATAGTTTTGTTCAAAATGATGGAATCGTCATTTGCTTTTAAGTAAAATGAGTGAACGAAATAAAATTCCGGATCCTCATTTATGCCCTCAAATAAAGCACTTTCTTTTTGATTGGCAGTAGTATTCCATCCCATGTGAGGAACCTTAAAATGAAGCTTATCCTCAATTTTAAATCTTTTGATTTCAGCATCCATCCAGCCTAAACCTTCTGCATTACCTTCCTCACTGTATTTAGCCATTACTTGCATTCCTAAACAAATCCCAAGGATTGGAGTCTTTTTAGTTAATACAGCAGTATTTAAAGCTTCCTTTAAATTGTATTTTTCGAGATTTTCCATGGCTTTACCAAAGTGTCCAACACCAGGTAAAACAAGTTTGGCTGCATTCAAAACAATTTCTGGATCGGAAGATATTACCGCCGTTCCTCCCGCTTTTGTTATTCTCTTCTTCACAGAATGCAGGTTTCCCATTCCGTAATCAACAATTACAATAGGTTCGCTCATCTTTAACTTAAGAAATTATTAATAACCTCTACAATTCTGTCTGTAGCATTACCGTCCCATTTTTCTGGGATTTCTCCCTTTTTGTAGCTTCCAGAAGCTATTTGACTAACATAATCCAAAATTTGATTTTGGTCTAATGGTAAAAGTGTATTAGATCCAATGTCATTTGTTACAGGCCTTTCTGTGTTAGGGCGTATTGTTAAACAAGGAACCTGCATATATGTTGTTTCTTCTTGTATTCCTCCACTATCTGTAATAACTCCAAGAGAGTTATTTATAAGCTGCATAAAATCAATATAACCTACAGGTTCGGTAATGATGATATTACTGTCTTGTACGTCATCCCAAAGGTTATTTTTAATCAAGTTGTTTTTTGTTCGAGGGTGAACAGGAAAAACAACTTGGTTAGAAGCCGCTATACCCTTAATGGTACCTACAAGCTCTTTTAGTTTGGCTGGCTCATCAACATTTCCAGGTCTGTGAAAAGTGAAAACGAAATATGATTTTGGATTAACACCGATTTCGTTTAATACTTCAGATTTTTCGAAAACTGGTTTAAATTGAACCAAAGAATCAATCATTGTGTTTCCAACGAAATGGACGTTACCTTTATCTTTGTTTTCTTCCTTAAGGTTTTTCACCCCCGATGGTTCGGTAACAAAAAACAAATCTGCCAATTCATCAATAAGTAATCTATTAATTTCCTCAGGCATTGTTCTGTCAAAACTTCTTAAACCAGCCTCTATATGTCCCACTGGATAGCCTAATCGTGATGCTGCAACTCCACATGCCATAGATGAATTAACATCTCCAGGTACAAGGACTAAGTCAGGATTAAGATCATTTACATATTCTTCAAATTTCACCATCATCTCAGCGATTTTTCCAATAGCTGATTCAGCTTCTAATTTGAATAATTTATCGGGCTTTGGAATGCCTAATTGTTCAAAGAAAATCTCACTCATTTTATAATCGTAGTGTTGCCCAGCGTGAAGAATCTTTAAGTCAAGATTAGGATACTTCTCAAAACACTTTTTGAATTTAGTGATTTTGATCAGGTTGGGTCTTGTACCTACAACAACTAAGACTTTTTTCATGGAATGAAATTTTATTAGCAAATCTAACAACTAGGGGGCGAAAATCAAGATTATATTTTCATTAATTTCAATTACTTTTGCCCTATGTGTGGAATAAATGGGTTGCTAGCTAAAACTCCAGGTGATTACAATACTTTGGTTAGCAGAATGAATGCTTCAATTGCTCACCGTGGTCCTGATGCTACAGGAGTGAAACCAATTATTAATGGCTGTTTAGGGCATGTTCGTTTATCCATTATCGACCTTTCACAAGAGGCTAATCAACCTTTTTATGATGAAACAAATACCCTAATTTATAATGGGGAAGTGTATAATTTCGAAGAGTTAGCTAAGAAATATAAATTTCAATGCAGAACCACTTCGGATACAGAGGTGATTTTTAAAGGTTTAAAATTAAAAGGGCCCGAATTCTTAAAGGAATTGAATGGAATGTTTTCTTTGGCTTTTTGGAATCATGAAACCGAGGAGGTTATTATAGCAAGAGATCGATTGGGAATTAAGCCTTTGTACTTTTTTAATGATGGAGAAAGGATAGCTTTTTCTTCAGAGTTAAAAGGTTTAAAGTCGATAAAAGAAGAGTTGGGAGGTTTTACAATAAATCACCAAGCAATAAATACTTTTCTTCACTTAGGTTATATTCCAAAGCCACTTACAATATTTAACGAGATTGAAAAGTTTCCTCCTGGTCATTACGGATTGATAAAAGAAGGAAGTGTCAAAATAGAAAAGTTTTGGTCGCCTAATGATCATATTACTGCAGAGGTGACTTCTGATACAAATAAAGCTAAATCAGAATTAAAAGAATTATTAGCTTCTTCTATTAACTATCGATTAAAGAGTGATGTTCCATTTGGTACATTTTTAAGTGGAGGTATAGATAGCTCAACTGTTTCCGCAATTGCTCAAGATGTTTCTCCGCAGAATATCAAAACATTTAGCATAGGTTTTAATAATCCTAAGTTTAATGAGGCGGGGTTTGCTAAGCAGGTTGCAGGTCATATTGGAAGTGATCACCATGAATTTATGGTGACCGAGGATTATGCTAAAGAGTTAGTGGGTGATATCGTTAAATATTACGATGAACCTTTTGGAGATAGTTCAGCAATTCCAACAATGTTGGTTTCTCGAATGGCAAGAAAGGAAGTAACAATGACTTTATCTGGTGATGGGGGAGATGAACTATTTCATGGCTATGGTTTTTACAACTGGGCCAATAGGTTATCGAAACCTGTAATTAAGGCTGGACGGAAATTCATAGGTAAAGGCCTTAAATTTGGAGATAATAGGATGAAACGAGCGTCCAATTTGTTTGATTATCCAAACGGACAACTTAAATCTCATATTTTTTCTCAGGAACAATACTATTTTACTCAGTCGGAAATTGATAAGTTACTTATTAATAACGCTATTTATCCTGGCTTTATGGATGAAGAGCCAAAGTTAGCTAGAGCACTTTCTCCAAAAGAGTCTCAAAGTCTTTTTGATATTAATTATTATTTAAGAGATGATCTTTTAACTAAGGTGGATATTGCCTCTATGAGGTATTCTTTAGAAACAAGAGTTCCTATTCTTGATCATAGAATTGTCGAATTTGCCCTGAATTTAGACGAAGGATTAAAAATTAAAAACGGTGAGCAAAAGTATTTGTTAAAGCAAGTGCTTTATGATTATGTGCCTAAAGAAATATTTGATCGACCTAAAAGAGGTTTTAGTGTACCATTGCAAAAATGGTTGGAAACCGATCTTAAATACCTGGTTGATAATAATCTTAGCAAGGAAAATATAGAGTCTTCGGGATTAGTTAATTATCTTGAAGTGGAAAAACTGTTGGAGAGATTCAAAAATGGAGAAGGATATCTTTTTACGCGAATTTGGGCTCTAATTGTTTTACATGAATGGTATAGCGCTAACTAAATGAGATTAATTTTTTGTTTCATACTACTTTTAAATTTTACGGCTGAATCCCAAAGCTCTATGTTTTGGAAAAATAGGAAGCCTTTTGCGGATTACTGGCAGCAAGATGTAAACTACACAATTAAGGCCAAGATCGATGAAAGAAAATTAACTATTGATGGTGATTTAGAATTAGTTTACACCAATAATTCGCCAGACAGCTTAAAAGAAGTTTACTTTCATTTATACCAAAATGCATTTCAAAAGGAATCTTATTACCATGATTTACAGGTGGCTAACGGCAGAAATCCTCGATATGGTTTGTATGAAAAAAATGGATTAGGAACTGCCATCGATTCGCTTTCATCAACCAAAGGAGTAGATACTTTAATTTTCGATAATACTATTTTAAAAGTTGTGCTTAAAAAGGTAATTCTCCCGCATGAATCGGTGAAGTTTAAAATAGATTTCAAAACATATTGGGGAAGCGGTAGTTCCAGAAGAAGGATGAAAGCCTATTATGTTGAAGGAAGAAACGTTCACTTTAATGGGGTTCATTGGTATCCAAGAATGGCCGTTTATGATAGAAAGTTCGGATGGAATACGAATCAGCACCTAGATAAAGAGTTTTATGGAGACTTTGGAGTTTTTAATGTTGAGTTAGATTTTGCCAATGATTACATTGTTGAAGCAACTGGAAAACTTACCAATAGCTCGGAAGTTCTTCCGCAAGCATTGAAAGAGCAATTACATATTTCAAATTATTTCCACCGTAAAAAAGGAGGTCCTGGAGATACTTTATCAGTTCCAGTTAAAAGGATCAAAAACAAAAGAAAGGTATGGAAGTACTATGCAGAAAATGTGCACGATTTTGCTTTTACTGCTGATCCAACTTACAGAATAGATGAAAAATTCTGGAACGGGAAGAAAACTGTTGCTGTAGTAGAGGAGAGACATTGTACGCAATGGAAAACAGCAGCGCAATTTGCAATGGATGTCATTAAAGTATACTCTGAGGACTTTGGGATGTATGAATATCCTAAAATGGTTGTGGCCGATGCAAAAGATGGAATGGAATATCCAATGTTAACGCTAGATCAAGGAAAGGATCCTTATTATAAAGGACTTTTTGCCCATGAAATTGCGCATAACTGGTTTTATGGAATGCTTGGATCAAATGAAACTTATAGAGCGTTTATGGACGAAGGGTTTACTCAATTTTTAACTGTTTGGTCCCTGGAAAAAATCGATGGAGAAGTCTATTCACCATATAATCAAAAAGGGAATAGTTGGTACCATAACAAGTTTAAAAGCGGTCCTAAATCAAGGGATTTAAGAGCATACTTTGGGTATTTGAGATCTGCCGTTAAAAGAGAAGATCCGCCTCTAAATACGCATTCATCTGATTTCAATGGAGGATCTGTAAGACATGGAGGTGGTTACGGACAAGTTTATACCAAAACTGCAGTAATGCTTTATAACCTTCAATACACACTTGGTGATTCTCTGTTTTTAGCTGCCATGAAAAATTATGTTAACCAATGGAAATTTAAACATCCATACCCAGAGGATTTCAGGTCGAGTATGACTAGTTATACAAAGGCCGATTTAAACTGGTTTTTCGATCAATGGTTAGAGACCTCAAAGGTGATCGATTATAAAGTTGGGAAAATCAAAAAGCTTGGTAATGACACTTTCGAAATTACTTTTAAAAGGCAAGGCGAGATGCAAATGCCTATTGATTTCAGAGTTACTAATAACTATGATTCCGTTATCGATTTTCATATTCCTAATACATGGTTTGTTAAGCAAACAAATGCAAAAGTTCTTCCTAAATGGTATGGTTGGGGAGTTTTAAAAGATACCTATAAAGCTAAAGTTTACATTCCTGGAGGTATTTTTAGAGTGGATATAGATCCGTCTAAAAGGTTAGCAGATGTTAATCCGTTGAATAACTCAAACATTTTTGATTTCGAGGTAAAATACGACGCACAACTGAATACTTTTCCAAACAGGGAGAAATATGTTTTCGAGATTAAACCTGACTTTTGGTGGAATAAATTCGATGGAATAAAAGTAGGTGCAAACCTAAAAGGGAGTTATTTAAGAACAAGGCATCTAGTTGATTTTAAGCTATGGATGAATACAGGGATAACTCAAGGTGAGTTTGAAGAAGGAGTTTCGTTTAATAAGTACGATGATATTTCCTATGATCTTAATTATGAAGATTACTTAGTAAATGTTTCGAAAAACGTTAGAGTAAAAAGTAGATTGGCCCTTACAGGAGGTGTCCATAAAATGCAACTTGGTTTGTATAAATCTTCAAAGAATAAGAAACACAAATTTGGTCTTTATTCGAAGTCTCTGTTCCGAAGTAGTGCCCACCAAATCAACTACGCTTTATATCCTGAAGCATGGAACTTAAGAAAGGCTAATAATACTATTAACTTTTACTACGAGCATCCTTACAAGTTTTTTGGAGGAGGAGGGAGTTATAAACTTCATTACAGATCGAGTGCGTTTTTCAGTTATTACAATTACGATGTTTTTTCCTTTGAGAATAAATTCAAGCGCAGGTTAGATCGGTTTATTCTAAAAACAAGAAGCTTCTTACAGGCTGGAGTAGGGGTGAATTGGGCGCCAGAATCGATGCTATATTTAGCAGGAGCAAATCCCGAAAAATTAATTGATAATAAGTTTACACAGGCAGAAGGGATATTCTCTCAAAACCAAACCCAATTCGGTGAAAATATAAATGTTTTTCATGCGGGTGGGGGATTAAATGTTAGAGGGTATGCTGGTTACTTAGCGCCAGAAATTATTGATGGAGAGGTGGTTTCTACTTACAGGGGTACAAGTGGCGCTTCAGTAAATTTAGAATTAGAGTTTGATAATTACTTAGGGATTAATGAAAATAAAAAGGTGAAAAAATGGATTGATTTTAAAACTTATGGATTCTGTGATTTAGGATTGATAAATATTACATCAAAAGGAGATTTCGACTTTGCCGATCCGCGCATTTCATCAGGATTGGGTACTGCTATTAAGATTAAAAAGTTTTATCACCTTCAAACTGCTAAACCTGTTACCATAAGGTTTGATTTTCCGTTACTTTTAAATAGTACACCAAACGTCGCTCCAGATTATGCAGCCTTTAGATGGATTGTTGGTGTAAATCGTGCTTTTTAAGATAATTCTTTACTCCAATTAGCTACAGAAACTTTCGGGAAAAATGTTTTGGAAGATTCTTTAATACTAATCTCCTTTACTAAACCGTTTTTAATAACTGTCAACTTTAAAGTTCCTTTATAGTAATTTGCCCATTCATCTGCATTACTTCCTTTTGTTTTAATTTCATTTACCGCAATGATTTCATCACCAGGGTTTAATCCAATTTTATGAGCTGGGGAGCTAGGAGCAATGAATTGAACTTTAGCTGTTCCTTTTTGTAAATACAATCCATAATGTGCCGCTAAAAACTTAGGGTTGTTTTCCTTTTTTAGGTTAATCCCAAATTTGGATAGGCTAGTTTTTAAAACTTTGAAATAATTGCCTTTTGATTCAAAAAGAGTTCTAAGATCCTTAGTTTTTTTGCCAAGGTACTTTTCAATTTCATCGAAATAGGCAGTTTCCGAAATCCCAATATTTTGCATAGCGTAATTATTGAAAAGGGAATTTAAAACATTGTCCAATGAGAATTTGTTTTCGGATTTAAGCCTAATCTGAAGATCGGTTATAAGTGCTAGTAAACTACCTTCTGTATAAATAGATCCTTTTCTGTTAGGGATTCCTCTAACATATCCGTCTAACCAAGTGTCAAAAGATGATTCTGCTACAGAAAGGTTTTCAACTCCATAATTAAAAAAATGCCTGTCTAGGGTTTTATTAATTTGTTTGATGTATTGGGTCTCGTCAAAAACTTTACTTCTTAACAACATGCTATCACCATAAAATGTAGTGACTCCCTCCGTTAAGTAACCCATTTTCGTGTAATTCTCTTTTGTGAAATCATACGGAACCATGTCGGCAGGGCGAATTGATTTTACATTCCATGCATGAAATAATTCATGAGAAGAAACACCTAAAAATTCTTCGTAGTTTTCTCCTTCAAAAACCGAGTAACCAGGACCGAAAGAGATAACTGTATTCTTTAAATGTTCAACACCATGATAAGCCTGGTAAGGAAGAATTTGATAAAAGAAATGATATTCTTCAAAGGGAAAGCTTCCAAAGATCTTTAATTGAGTTTTAGTGAAAGCTTTAAAGTCTTGGATGACCTTCTTCCATGGAGGTCTACATTCACCTTGAAACCAAATATTAAATTTAGTTCCTTGAACTTCGTAGGAATTATGCTGTAAAGAGTCACTTAAAATAAAGGGTGAATCTGCTAATTCGTCAAAATTCTCAGCAACGTAATGATCTCCAATTTTTTGTAAACTAATCGCTGTCTTTTTATGATTGATATTGTTAAAAAACAAACGGATTGGTTCGTTTTCCCTTCCTTCAACATACAAACAACAATTAACAGGGTTTACATAAATTTGATTCTCATCAACCCATGTTGAGCCAGCATTTAATTCATTAGCGTAGTAATTGTAAATTACTGTGAATTTCTTTGTTTTCCCGGTATAAACCTTCCATTTGTCCTTACTGACTTTCTCGAAATCAAGCGGTTTATTATTCAGTGTTTTAACCTCAAAATTTTGAATATTCTTAGCAAAATTTCCTAATTCGTATCGTCCAGGACGCCATGCTGGTAATTGGACAAATACTTCAGAGTCTTTGTTGTTTTCAATTGTGAATTCAATATCTAGGAACTTACTTCCTCTATTGTTAGACTTAAAAGAATATATCATTAAAATTGATTTAAAAATCGAGCTACCTAAAGCTAATAAATTGCTTTAAGTTTCGTATCTTTGCGCAGTATTTTTCACTAAAAAATTAGTAATATGAATTACGACGTTATAGTAGTTGGTAGTGGACCAGGAGGTTATGTTACTGCCATCAGAGCATCTCAATTAGGTTTAAAAACTGCAGTTGTCGAGAGATCGGAACTTGGGGGGATTTGTTTAAACTGGGGATGTATTCCAACTAAAGCATTATTAAAAAGTGCAAACGTTTTTGAATATATTCAACACGCAGAAGATTACGGAATTAAGGTTGAAGGAGCTGAAGCTGATTTTAACGCGATGGTTAAAAGAAGTAGAGGCGTTGCTGATGGAATGAGCAAAGGTATTCAATTCTTAATGAAGAAAAATAAGATTGATGTTATCGCTGGTACTGGTAAATTAAAAGCTGGTAAAAAAGTTGATGTTACTGATGCAGATGGTAAAGTAACTGAGTACTCTGCAGATAGTATTATTATTGCAACAGGAGCAAGATCAAGAGAATTACCAAACTTACCACAAGATGGTGAGAAAATTATTGGTTACCGTCAGGCAATGACTCTAAAAAAGCAGCCTAAATCATTAGTTGTTGTTGGTTCAGGAGCTATTGGAGTTGAGTTTGCTTATTTCTATAATTCAATCGGTACTGAGGTGACAGTTGTTGAATTCCTTCCTAACATTGTTCCTAATGAAGACGAAGAAGTTTCTAAAGCATTAGAAAAGAGCTTCAAGAAACAAGGAATTAACATCATGACTAAGTCTGCCGTTGAGTCTGTTGATACTTCAGGGGATGTTTGTAAGGTTACTGTTAAGACTGAGAAAGGAGAAGAGGTTATTGAAGCTGAAGTTGTTCTTTCTGCAGTAGGAATTCAGGCTAATATTGAAAACATCGGATTAGAAGATGTTGGAATTGTTGTTGATGGAGGGAAAATCATTGTAGATGATTACTACCAAACTAACATACCAGGTTACTATGCAATTGGAGATGTAATTCCAGGTCCAGCATTAGCGCACGTTGCATCTGCTGAAGGGATTACTTGTGTAGAGAAGATTTCTGGAATGGATGTAGAAACTATCGATTACAATAACATCCCAGGATGTACATACTGTTCTCCAGAAATTGCATCAGTAGGATTTACTGAAGCAAAAGCTAAAGAAGCTGGATACGATATTAAAGTTGGTAAATTCCCATTCTCTGCTTCAGGTAAAGCATCAGCTGCTGGAGCTAAAGATGGTTTCGTAAAAGTAATTTACGATGCTGAGTACGGAGAGTGGTTAGGAGCACACTTTATTGGGGCTAACGTAACTGAAATGGTTGCTGAAGCAGTTGCTGCAAGAAAATTAGAGACTACTGGTCATGAGATTCTTAAAGCAATTCACCCACACCCAACGTTAAGTGAAGCGGTTATGGAAGCAACTGCTGCTGCTTATGATGAGGTGATTCATCTTTAGAATAGAGTCGAGAGAATTGAGATTAGAGATATAAAAAAGCCCGAGCAAATGCTCGGGCTTTTTCTTTATATGTTCAACTTAATTCTCTTTTCTCAATTCTCCCTTCAATAATTTGCGAAGCAAATTATTCCGGCTTCTCCGGTAAAGGCATCCAATGCGTTACTTCTTGAAAGAAGTGATTACTTAAACCCTCTCCACTCCAGAAATCGTTTGATTCACTGTTTTTGTGTTTAGGCTTGTGTGCGCCGTAAAAATTTTTGATAAAGGTTAAAACCTTGATTGGTTTTAACTCAACCTCACTAGGTGAGCCTGGAATTGGAACGTAATTTTCAGGTACAAAAGCGATTACTCTTTGACCGTCTTTAGGTAGTTCATCTTTAGTTTTAATCCAGTCCATTTCTAATTCCATTTTCCTCCCAATTTAATTAATGATATCGTTCCTACGAAACTTTTTCATTTTTGTTCATAAAAGGAAGAATTCCGAAGGAAACTAACCCGGCAATAACAACTGTAATAGTCATTGCAAAGAAGGCTACATTAGCCCAAATCGTGGCATCTTCACTAGCAATACCTAAAGTTGTTAGTGCTAAAATTACCATTGCTTGCCATGCGCCAACACCTCCATTTGTAGGAGCGACCATTCCAAAACTTCCTGCGATAAATGCTGTTAAGCCAGCCCCCAATGTTAGGTGAGAAGTAGGCTCAAAGGCAAAAAAGCAGATATAAAACATTCCAACATACCCTCCCCAAATTACCATAGTGTGGATAAGGAAGGTTAGTTTTTTGTCCATTTTAACAACTTGAAGTAAACTTTCTTTTAAGTCGTTTAAAAGCTTTTCAACTTTTTTCATTGGGCCAATTGCGAAAATCCTTTTTCTGATTTTGAATAAAAGGAAAGCAAAGCTAAGTGCCAGTGCTCCGGCTATTACAATTAATAATTTGTTTTGAAGTAAACTTCCAATCATCTCTGGTAGAGAAGAGTTAAAGTATAACTCCGCAAAAAGATCAAATTGTACAAATATTAAAAGCGCAGTAAAAAATAGTAGTGTTAATAAATCAATAGCTCTCTCCACGAAAACTGTTCCCAATAAGGTTGGGACAGGTATATCTTCATACTTATATAGTGTTCCACATCTAGCAACTTCTCCCGATCTTGGAATAGCTACATTTGAAGCGTACATAAATAGCACACTAGCAAATACATTTTTTGTTTTAGGATCGTGTCCTGTTGATTGGATCAAAAGCTTCCATCTTAATGCTCTGAAGTAATGAGACATAATTGCAAAAAGAGCAGAAACCGCATAGAAAGTATATTCCATGGAAGCTGCTCCATCCAAAAATTCTTCAAAAGTCGTACCCGAGGAAGAAAAGTTATACCAAATAAGTGCAACTCCAATTGAAAGGAAAAAAGCTTGTTTAATGATTTTAGTTCCTTTTGAACTCATACAACAAAGATAATCATATTTCTATCCAATTTTTAACCCGTTATTTTTTCTTAACATTTCAATGAATCCAATAAATTAAAATGGCTACAACGATTTGTTAACTTGAGGTGTTTTTGAATTTTTAGTAAGTTAAGTTGTTGATAGTCAATATTGTTACTATATATCGCTATATGGCGATAACTTTTTATTTTTAGATTCTTAACATTAAGGTTACATAGAAATAAAAAACTCATAATAAAGCCTTAACTGGTTTTCGTCAGCTTTCAGCATAGATTTGCAGAAGAAAAAACAAACAATTTATTTACCTACATTATGAAAACAAATTTAATCGCTGTTGCTTCTATAGTATTTGCTGGAGCATTAACAATGACTTCTTGTAACAAAGATGAAGACAAAGCAAAAGGTTGTACTGATAATTCAATCTTAGTTACTAATTACGACCCATTAGCTGAAGAGGATAACGGATCATGTGTTTACAGATATGACTTAAAAGCTGGTGAAGTTGTTGTAGAAGGAAACATTACTTCAAACACAACTTGGACTGCTGATAAAGTATGGATTTTACCTTCAAGAGTTGCGGTTGAGTCTGGTGCTACTTTAACTATTGAAGCCGGAACAGTTATTAAAGGTGTTGAAGGAACTGGAGCTAACGCGTCTGCTTTATTAATTGCACAGGGAGCAAAATTAATGGCTAACGGAACTGCTACTTCTCCAATTATTTTCACTTCAACAAGTGATGATGTTACTTCTGGTTCTATTACAGGAACAACAATGTCTGCTACTTCAAATGCATTATGGGGAGGATTAATCGTTTTAGGAAAAGCACCTATTTCAGTTGATGGTGGTTCTACTGCTCAAATTGAGGGTATCCCAGCTTCTGATATTAATGGTTTATATGGTGGTTCTGACGCTGCTGATAACTCAGGGTCTATCACTTACGTTTCTGTTCGTCACGGTGGAGCAAACATCGGAGCAGGAAACGAAATTAACGGAATTACTTTCGGAGGTGTTGGAACAGGAACAACTGTTCACCACATTGAGGTTGTTGGTAACCAAGATGATGGAGTTGAATTCTTCGGAGGATCAGTTAATGCTTCTGACGTAATCGTTATGAACGCTGGAGATGATGCGATTGATGGTGATCAAGCATATTCTGGAACTATCGATAACTTTGTTGTAGTTTGTGGTTCTGCTACAGATCACGCTTTCGAAATCGATGGTGCTGAAGGTACATCTGTTGCTGAAATGACAGTTTCAAATGGTACTGTTGTTGGTTCGGCTGAGGCTGAGTTAGGACAATTAAGAGATTCTTCAATGATCCATATGGAAGATATCTTATTTGTTAACTTCAACGATACTACTGGTGGTAGAGGTGACTTCGGATTTAAAGATTCAGGTTCTGAAACAAACTTTGCAGAAGGAAGAACTACTTTCTCTGGTTTAGAAGTTGTTGAGAATGCTGCTATTACTTGGCCATTAAGCAAAATCTTAAAAGATGGTGTTGATGTTCATGGTTCTTTCGTAACATTAGGAACTGAGTCTGTTGGTGCTGATTTAACTGAATTTGCTTCAACTTGGTCTTGGGCTGGTTCAGCTGCAACTGCTGCTTTACTTCCATAAGGAAATATTAATTTAACATATGAAAAGCCGCTCTTAAGAGCGGCTTTTTTTTTTATTCATAATAAAGTCTAACACAGTTAACAATGAGTTAACAATAAAGTAAGTCCTTTGCAGCGATTGGAAAAAACACCAGTTACAAACAAACAATTATGAGAAGTTTTTTAATGGTATTGTTAGCTTTTGTTTCGATAGGAGCGATTGCACAAGGGGGAGAGATAAAAGGGAAAGTTGTTGACGAAAAAACAAGCTTTCCTTTAGGTTTTGCCAGAGTTATGGTAGTTGGAACCGAAAATGTAACACAAACTGATTTCGATGGTAATTTTTCGTTAAAGGTTGAGGCTGGTATCCACGATATTGAAATCACGCCAATGGAGCTTTCTTACAAGCCATTAAAGAAAACTGGTATTAAGGTTTTCGCTGGAGGTGTAGCCGATTTAGGAACCATTACCATGGGGACTTCATCGCAAGACTTAGGTGTTACTGTTATTGAAATTGAAACTAGTGGAACAGAGTCTGAAGATGATGCACAAAAAGAACAATTTGCTAAAAAGGAAATTTCAGATGTTGTTTCACAAGAAGAAATTACAAAAACTGGTGCTGGCGATGCAGCTGCAGCGGCTAAAAATAAATCAGGAGTTTCTGTAATCGGAGGAAAATATGTTTATGTAAGAGGTTTAGGAGATAGATACAACAAAACAACCTTGAATGGTTTAGAAGTACCTGGATTAGATCCTGATAAAAATGCAGTTCAGATGGATATTTTTCCATCAAATGTAATTGGAGGTATGTCGGTAAATAAATCATTTGTTGCCTACATGCCAGCTGATTTTGCTGGAGGTATTATTGATATTCAATTAAAGTCTCCAAGTAAAAGAGAAGCAGGTCTTTCAGCTAGCGCAGGTTATGTTCCTACAATGCATTTTAACAGTGATTATTATGCGTATGACAGAAAAGGAGGAGATGTTTTAGCAAATGGGGCTGCTGATAGAGTTATTCCACAATATTCTGCTTCAGCTTCAAATGTTGACATGATGGGACGTTTTGATCCAATTTTAGCTCCTTACCAA
>JAYPYW010000008.1:0-28232 GCA_038154685.1 Flavobacteriales bacterium
ATGTGTTGCAATATAATTAGCGGCATCAGGACCAGCAATTGCATTAATTACGGAACCAATCAGCATGTAAATTAGAATGATTGATAATCCAAAAACAATAGCTGTAAGTTTTCCTTTCGATTTCTTTTCAGACCCTTTCAAAAAGAAAGAAACTGTCATTGGAATCATTGGAAAAACACATGGTGTAAGTAAAGCAACTAAACCTGAAACAAATGCGAATAAGAAGAATAAAAAGTAGGTTTCATCTTGCCCTTCATTTATAGATTTCCCATTAAAATCTTTTAATTGTTTAAATTCTTTTGAGAAATCGAACTTTCTTGCGGATGGCCCTTCTTGCTTTTCCTTAGTATTCAGAGTACTGGAGTTTTCGTCGGCTTTATCCTTAATTAAAAGCTTTGGGCTACCATTACCCATTGAGACTTGGAAAGTAGGGTTTGGATAAGGCGATGGAATACATTTACCATCTTCACAAACCTGACCGGCGAAATTTCCATAAATCGTAAAATCTTCTGAATTAGCTTTCAAAAGTTTGCTTATAACAAGCTGATCACCTTTAAATGAATTCTTGTAAGATTCAAGCAATTCATCATATTCTCTTTTGGACTCAGGATAAATCCAATCTCCAGCAGAAGAGAACTTATCTGAAGAATCTAAATAAACTTCGAATCCAGGCAAATCCAATGGATCCGCCCCTGGTAGATAAGTATGAGCTCCTTCTTTTAAATCAAGGATAAAATTCAATTTATAATTGTCACCTCCTAACTTTTCTAATTCAACCTTGTAAGTTGCCAAACCCCCAAACTGGGCATTAAGAACAAAGGAAAATGAAACTAATAAAAAGACTAAAAATTTCTTCATAACATTCATTAAACAAACTAACACTTCAAAAGTTATCCGAGATTAAGTTAAAATACCTTAAAACTGAACTTCCTCTCCAGGCTTTAGTTTGAAATACTTTCTTATCAAAAATACAGAAACATAAATAATTGGTGTGTCAATTAAAGCGCAAATCACTTTGAAAAGCCACCCATCTAAAATCAAAGCTCCAATTTCATCGGCTCCCTTAACTCCAATAAACAAAACGAAAACCACCAAAGCTGTGTCAACTAATTGGGAAAATATTGTGGAACCATTATTCCGTACCCACAATAACTTACCCTTTGTAATCTTTTTCCAAAACTCATAAAGCTGAACATCTACCAATTGCGCCATTAGGTAAGCTGTCATACTTGCCCCAATTACTCGCCAAGAGTTCCCAAAGACAATATTATATGTCTCGTCGGAAACTGGACTACCTTCAATCGATGGAAAAACTCCACCTAATTTTAACACGAATATTATCACCAAAGAAGCTACAAAACCAGTAAAAACAACTAATGCTGTTCGTTTCCGACCATAAAACTCAGACAATAAATCTGTAATTAAAAAGGTAACCGGATAAGGAAGAATGCCAGCGGAAACAATAAATGGATCTTCTCTTAAAAAGGTTTGAATACTTACAAACTTGTTGGCAATAAGATTGCACACTACCAAAAAGGCAATAAAAAGGCCGCCTAAAAATAAGTATAAATAGGCGGCCTTTTGAATATTTTTATTGGTCTTTTCCAGAATTATCTTTAGAAGAATCCTACTTTGTAAATAGACTTAAGAGGGATCATTATTTCTCCTTTTAACGAAACATTTCTTTCTGTTGCGGCCCAAACAGTTGCAACAACTTTGTATTTAGTACCGGCTTCGTCTTTGAAGTAAATTTTAATATTGGATTTACTCTGAGCACCTAGAGCAGAAGCACGATTAAGATCAATTTTTCTTTGAAAAATGTCTTCTTTTGATCCTAAAACATCAGCTTCTCCAAATTTGATGTTTTTTACTTCTTCCTTAGCAATTTCAGTCGGTTTGGTTGATGTGGTTTGTGCCATATTTACAGAGTATTTTGTTTCCTTACGGTCTAATATAAAAAATCGTTCCCTTTAATTTACAATTTTTTCATTTATGAGGCCATTGAGTTCCTCGAATCTTTGTGATCCAATTCTGTATCTCAACCCGTCTTTATCTGTTAACTCAACAGCGTAATTACCATGAGTAAAGTACTTTACCTTTCCTCGGATGTGTAAATTGTATACTGGTCGATTGAATAAAATCTTACTGTATTTTACTACTTCGGATTTTACAATATTTTTTAAGTCAATTTTCACTTTTCGGGTTGTCCAAAACCCATCGAGCTCTAAAATATCACCTCGAAGCTGAGTTTTAAGATGTAATACAAAGAAAGAAATTAAGCTAATTCCAAGAATTGCCAACCCTACAATTAAGAATAAATTGGATGTTTCATCTTTCGAATCCGAAACAAAATAACTTCCAAAAGCCCCTAGTGCAATAAACAACCTAATAAACAGGTTAAACTTATTGTATCCTAAATATTGCTTCTCTTCGAATTCCATTACTTCAAACTTAATACATAAATATTTTTCGTCCCAGAATCTATTCTGTATCTATTGTCGGATCTATGCCCAATAATCCAAACAATTTTCTCAGCATCACATAATAGCCAGGTGTCTTCTTTATCCTTTAAACTAAACTTATTGTTGATGAAATAATCACTAATTTTTTGTTTTCCATTCATGCCAAACGGAATAAACCAATCTCCTTGACGCCATTTTCTTATTCTTAATTTCCCTTGGACTTTATCGGCATTTATATAGGCTTTATTTCCTGAAGGCTTAATTTCAACGGGAGCTTTCAAAACTTCTAACTCTAAATCAATCGGCATTTTTTCATCCAGATAATATTCATTGTTATTTGAAGCATAATTTTCAAACAATTCATAGCCTTCGGATGCACTAACCAACTCCCAACTATTTCTTCCGTAAAACCTTCTCCCCTTTGTATCTGTTGACAATAAAGATTCAATGTCAGGATACGAAAATCCTTTCGCTCTTAATAGTTGTTGAATAAAGCTTAATTCGTTGGGGTTATTACTTGAATAAGGAATTAATCGAATTCCATTTTCAAATCGCAAACTATCCTGCCAAGTATTAAATTGTTGGTCCCAATTCTCTTCAACAGCATTCAGCCTTTTAACTGAATTATTAATCGCATCAAAAAGGGAAGGATTAATTTCTTTTAAAACCGGAATTACCTGATGACGAATTTTATTCCTGAAATATTTCCCTGAAGCGTTACTACTATCTTCCCTAAAAGGGACATGATTAGCGTAAATAAACTCGTTAATCTCATCCCTAGCAACACAAAGTAATGGACGAACGATATTTCCCCGCTTAGCTTTCATCCCTCTTAAACCCTTAAGTCCAGTTCCCCTTGTAAGATTGATTAAAATAGTTTCTAGCTGATCATCCAAATGATGCGCTGTTGCTATTTTTTGAATCTTGTGTGACTCGCATAATTCTTCAAACCAAGCATACCTTAAATCTCTCGCCTTCATTTGAATGCTTACCCCTTCCTTTTTCGCAGACTGACTGGTTTCAAATTTTTTAGTGTGAAAAGGAATGAATAACTCTTTACACAGTCCCTTTACGAATTCCTCATCCGCATCGGATTCTTCTCCTCTTAATTGATAATTACAATGAGCAACCTCGATATTGTACTTCAGGTTTTTCAATAACATTAATAAAACTATAGAATCTCGCCCTCCACTAACAGCAACAAGAATTTTGTCGGAAGAATCAATTAAGGATTCTGATTGGATGAAAGAGGATACCTTGTTTAACATAAAAGATTAAAAAAATTAGAGATTGCCGCGTCGTTCCTCCTCGCAATGACGAGAAACTAAACAAATGTAACAAGAAAGTGTCATTGCGAGGAGGTACGACGTGGCAATCTCATTTCTTTTAAGATAAAACCTCAAAAATAGCCTTAGCCTTCAACAAAGATTCCTCATATTCATCCTGCGGATTAGACTTGCTAGTAATCGCTCCACCGACCATGAAGGAAAGGTATTGATTGGAAGCATTGTAAAGGATACTTCGAATAACTACGTTAAAATCAAAATCACCACTTGGCTTTATATAACCTATTGCCCCACTATAAAGTCCGCGTTTAGTTGATTCATATTCTTCAATCAATTTCATCGCCCTAACCTTTGGTGCACCTGTCATACTTCCCATAGGGAAAGTGTTTTTAATTATTTCAACTGGTGATTGATCTTCTTTCACCTCGCAAACGATCGTACTAATCATTTGATGAACTTGTGGAAAAGTATAAATCCCAAACAACTCTTCTACTTGAACAGAACCATCCTTTGCAAACCTGCTTAAATCGTTCCTAACCAAGTCTACAATCATAACATTTTCGGACTTCTCCTTATCATTCTTAACCAACTCTTTTTTCACTACCTCATCTTCTTCTTCGGAAGCAGCTCTTTTAACAGTCCCCTTGATTGGTTGAGAAATCACCTTTGACCCAAACTTTTTAATAAATCTTTCAGGGCTTGCACCTAAACAATATTTATCTCCTACCTTTAAGAAAGAACCAAACGGGACAGGGGACTTATGATTTAAGATACTGTAAACACTTTCAGGATTAACTTCTATGTTTTCAGAATAAAACTCCTGACAAAAATTAACTTCAAAAATATCTCCCAACTGAATATGGGATAATAATTGAAGAATATTTTTGATGTATTTTTCTTTTGATATTCTAGATTGAATCTGAATCTCATTTACTGAATCAAAACGGACATTAACTTCAAGGATTGATTCTTTAAACTTTTCAACACCATTTCCTGAGATTCTGACCTCTTCTTTTTGAACCTCAACTAAAATTTCAGGTTCGAAAAAACACAAATCAGGAAAGTCTAAACCATCATGATTTTCACTTTTTAAACTCTCTAATTCGTTTTTCAAGTCATAACTCAAAAAACCAAAAAGCCAGCATCCTTTTTTGGACAATGCCTCCAATTCTGAAAATCTGTTAGATAGTATAATAGACTTAGCCCCAAAACCAGCTAATAAATCGTATTCTTTATAAGGAGTGTTTTCGTAATTGTTAGAATCAAGTATTGTGGCGTAATTGTAATCGCGTGTTAATAGTAATAATCGCTCCTTAAATTGAGGGACATCATTAATATTAAAACTTATCGACTCCAATTATTTATACAATCTGTTTTTATCAACGATTTCCTTAACTGCCTCAACCCAATAATCGTTGCTATTCAATGAAGGAACTAATTGGATTTTTTCTCCTCCATGCTCTTCAAAAACTTCTTGGTACTCTTCCCCTATCTCAACTGTTGTTTCTAAACAATCAGCAACAAAAGCTGGAGAGAAAAACAGCAACTTCTTTTTACCTTCTTTACCAAGGTTAATTACAGTTTCCTCCGCGTATGGCTGTAACCATGGATCTCTACCTAATCTACTCTGGAAAACTTGCATCCATTTATCATCTGGAATACCTAGTTTTTTAACAATCCTTCTGGTAGTTTCATAACATGCAGATCTATAACAATACATTCGTCTATTATTATATTCTGATATACATCCATTTTCCTGACAACCAGGCACTTTACATGTTTTTACTATATGCCTTACTGGCACTCCATGATAACTAAAAACTACCTTGTCGTAATCATTAAAATCGAATCCTTCAGCCGTTTTTGCAACAGCATCAGTGTAAGCTTCCTCCATCACAAAGTTGTTAATGAAGTTAACAGAAGGAATTACCTCCCATTTACTCATAATCTCCATCACTCTTTGAGCGGTTGAACCTGTAGTTGATGAAGCATATTGAGCATATAAAGGCATTACAATTAGTTGCGCATAAGCCTTCTTTTCAATATCAGTCATAACCTCAGGTAAACCTGGGTTTTGATATCGCATAGCACCGTAAACATCAACGTCATCACCATATTTGGCTTGAAGTTTATCTACTAACTCATGCAAGTATATTTTTAATGGTGAACCGTTTTCAGTCCATACTTTCTTATATTCTCTTGCAGACTTAGGTGCTCTGGTTGGTGCAATAATTCCATTTACAAGGAAATACCTTCCAACGGGATTAATATCAATAACTCTCCCATCACCTAAAAACTCCTTTAAGTATTTTCTTACAGGTGCAGTATTAGGTGCATCAGGTGTTCCAAGATTTATTAGAAGAATAGCTGTTTTCATTGTTAAGAATTTCTGCGCGGAACGAAAACAAAATCATTTTCGCTTCCTTAAAAAAAGAAAAAGCGAACCGAAGTTCGCTTTTCCATATAATTTATCCGCATTAAATATGTAATGCCCTTTTACCTGTAGCATCAAGAGCAGCTTCTTTAACTGCCTCTGTGAATGTTGGGTGTGGGTGACAAATTCTTGAGATATCTTCCGCTGTAGCTCTGTATTCCATTGCAACAACCGCCTCAATAATTAAATCAGCACATCTTGGTCCAATCATATGAACACCTAATACCTCATCAGTTTCTTCGTCAGATAAAATCTTAACGAATCCATACTTCTCATCCATACTTGCTCTAGCTCTACCAGAAGCTTTGAATGGGAACATTCCTGATTTGTATTTAGCACCAGCAGCTTTTAACTCTTCTTCAGTTTTACCAACTGCAGCAACTTCTGGCCAAGTGTAAACTACACCAGGGATTAAGTTATGATCCATATGAGGTTTCTGACCAGCTAATAATTCAGCTACAAAAACTCCTTCCTCTTCAGCCTTGTGTGCTAACATCGCTCCTTTAACTACATCTCCAATAGCGTAAATACCAGGAACATTAGTTTGTAAGTTTCCGTCAACATCAACTCTACCTCTATCGTCAACTTTAACACCAGCGTTTTCTAAACCTAACTTATCAGTGTAAGGACGACGACCAACTGAGATTAAAGCGTAATCAGCTTTTAACTCAACTAATTCACCTTTCTTGTTTTCAGCTTTTAAAGTCGCTTGTTTAGCAGTTCCTTTAACTTCTGTCACTTTATGACCTAAGTAGAACTCAAAACCTAACTCCTTCTTCAAGTTTTTCTGTAATTCTTTACCTAAAGCTTTATCCATAGTTGGAATAATACCATCCATATACTCAACTACAGATACTTTAGAACCTAATCTTGCATAAACAGATCCTAATTCTAATCCGATTACTCCACCTCCAACAACAATTAAGTGCTTTGGAACTTCTTTCAACTCTAAAGCTTCAGTTGAAGTAATAACCCTCTTTTTATCTAATTTGATAAATGGGAAAGAAGATGGCTTAGAACCAGTAGCAATAATTACGTTTTTAGTTTTCAACTCAACTGCATCTCCTTTTTCTGGAGTAACAACAACCGTGTTTTTATCTTTAAATGAACCAAAACCATTAACTACGTCAACTTTGTTTTTCTTCATTAAGAAATCGATTCCAGCACAAGTCTGAGAAACAACTCCTCTTTTTCTTTCGATCATTTGCTTGAAATTTACTTTCAAGTCTTTTAACTCAATCCCGTGCTCTTTAAATGCATGAGAAGCGTTATGGTAATGTTCCGAAGAATCTAATAATGCTTTAGATGGAATACATCCAACATTTAAACAAGTTCCTCCAAGTGTATTATATTTTTCTACGATCCCGGTTTTCATCCCTAACTGCGCACATCTGATTGCTGACACATATCCTCCAGGACCCGATCCAATAACTACTACGTCGTAATTGCTCATTTTATAAAAAATTTGGATTGCTAAAATAACGAAAAGAATTGTTTGAGGAGACGAGAATTTGAGAAAATGAGGAGATGAGTAATAATTTAATGTAGGGGCGTGGTCTTGTGCCCGCCCACGCAGAAAGTTTATTAACGAAAATTCCAGGAACCAATTGATGCTTTTAACATATTGCTATCCACCCTTTTGTTTTTTCACAATATAAAAACTGTAGTGCTCGGGCGGACACAAGATCCGCCCCTACAATATATAATTACAATTATTTATTCCCACGGATCTCTATGATCTCTCGGATATCATATTTAATTTTCACAAAAAGATATGTAAGATCTCTCTGATCCGTGGGAGGAATAACAAGTCTTCAATTTATACAAAAGCTAAAGTTTTCCACCAATTCTTAATAACTTTTCTCCTCAAAACCGCGCCTCCTCACCTCCTAAAAACCTCTTTTTCCCTACATTTGTCATGCATGGAAAATTTCGTAGTATCGGCAAGAAAATATCGTCCCGACAGTTTTGATACTGTTGTAGGGCAATCTTCGATTACTTCTACGCTAAAAAATTCCATTCTATCTAATCAAGTTGCTCAAGCATTTTTGTTTTGCGGACCTCGAGGGGTTGGAAAAACTACTTGTGCTAGAATTCTTGCAAAAACTATCAACTGTACAGACATCACGCCTTCTGGAGAAGCTTGTGGTAAATGTGAAAGTTGTACTTCTTTTGCCGAAGGGAATTCGTTGAACATTTTTGAATTAGATGCTGCATCAAACAACTCTGTTGACGACATAAGAAACTTAATCAATCAGGTAAGAATCGCTCCAACCATTGGGACTAAAAAAGCTTACATCATTGATGAGGTCCATATGTTATCTCAGGCTGCTTTTAATGCTTTTCTTAAAACTTTAGAAGAGCCACCAAAGCACGCAGTTTTCATTTTAGCAACTACAGAGAAACATAAGGTATTACCTACTATTCTCTCTCGTTGTCAGATTTTCAATTTCAACAGAATCACTTCTGAAGATATTGCGCAACACCTTCAAGGTATTGCTACAAAAGAAAATGTAACAGCTGAACCTGATGCATTACACATTATCGGTCAGAAAGCTGATGGAGGATTAAGAGATGCGCTATCGATTTTCGATCAGTTAATTTCTTTCTCTGGAGGACAGTTAACTTACGATAATGTAATTAAGAACTTAAACATCCTTGATTACGATTACTATTTCCAAACAACTGGTTTAATTAAAAAGAAAGACCTAAGTGGTTTACTCCTTTTACTAAATCAAGTAATCGAAAAAGGATTTGAAGACCATCTTTTCATGAATGGTTTAGCTTCTCACTTCCGTAACTTATTAGTAAGTAAGGATGAGAGCACACTTCAATTATTAGATGTTGGGGAGAACATTAAAGAAAAGTACAAAACTCAATCTGCAGAAAGCGATTTAGGTTTCTTAATTGCAGGATTGGAAGTACTGAGTAATTACGATGTTCAATTCAAAACCTCCAAAAACAAGCGCCTCCTAACTGAGGTAACGCTAATGCAACTCTGCTCGGAAGATTTAGCGGAAGGTAAAAAAAAAAGCCCCGTAGAATAGTTCTTCCAATCCCAGCGATTTGGGGTAAGGTTCAAACAAGCGTTAAAGCTGCAGCTCCAGCACCAAAAGCTAAAACTCCAATTCGTGAGCGTTTAGATAAAGAAGGTAATATTCCATCAACAAGGAAGATTAATGTTGTAAAACGTGGTCAGCCAAGTGGAAATTTATCGCTTAAAAATTTGCTGGATCCTAATCAAGGAAAACAAGAAGAAGTTCAACTTGAGGTAAAGACAGAACCATTCACTCAGGAAGAACTAGTAGACAAATGGAGAAAGTTTGCCTACTCTATTAAAATGCGTGATTTGGATTTGTATTCTACCCTAAGCGCAAACGACCCTGTTTTAAAAGACGATTGGAGAATAGAGTTACCTATTTACAACACCGCTCAAGAGGCTGATATCAATAACAAAAAGCCGGATTTACTGCGTTACCTAAGAAAGCAACTAAACAACACAGTCCTTGATTTAGATTTAGTTATTGATAAATCTAAAGCCCCAAAAGGTGTATTCACAGAAAAAGACAAATACAAAAAGCTCGTTGAAAAGAATCCTAAGATTGATGAGTTGAGAAAGAAATTTGGACTTTCTTTTTAATAGCACCAGGATCCCGCAGATCCTCTCTTACCCCCCCACAAAAAACATCATTAAAAGACGTTTTGAAAAAACTGTAAAACCTAATAACAAAAGACTTAAACTTTTTTTTAGAAAATAAAAAAACAGATTGCACTGTTTTTCGTTTTGTGGTTTTTTTTACTTCTTTTTAAAATTACCTCATGAAAAATTACGCACACAAACTGAGCCTCCTTTTGATTTTATTGACTGGCTATTCATGCGAAAGTGAAATATTTTTTTCTACTTCAGAAAAAGAAACTACTGAAACCTACGTAGAACCATTAGAAAAAAACCTATTAGTATGCAATCCCCTTAAGTCAGATATTGCAGCACGAAGGATTATGGGTTACGCTTGGGACTACGCAAAATATTCAACAGAAAGTTCTGTTTGGAGAAAAATGTTTATGGTTGCTGTTTTTGACAAGGAAACCCTTGAGCCATGGCGTTCACAAGAACACGGAGATTTTGGACATCTCAACTATGATAAGCACAAATACATTCCTCATTGGAATAATTATGTATTTTATTTTCCCAATGATAATTCTTCCGGTATTGACAGTTTGATGTCCTTTGTTAAAAAAATACCAGAGAACAACTATGTATTATTTTATAGTTTTAGAGGTAACAACTGTAAAACTTGGCTTAATGGCAAACCTATTTCTGCAGAATATAAAGAGTTTCTAACTAATATTGGAGCTAGCGTTGATAAACTTGAAACTTACATGGACAATTATCCATACATATTATTCTTTAAGAAAGGAGACTCATCTTTCACAGAAGATGTATTTTATGATGAATCAGCAACACATTCAATAATCTCATTCGAAACAACTCTAAGAAATTATTAATTTTTAATTTAAAATATTTTAAAAAGCACGCTTATCAGCGTGCTTTTTTTTATAACCTCACACAGACCTCCAGAATTTAAAAATCAGCGAGATCTGCGGGATCCGCGGGCGACCTAAAAAAAATCCAACAAAAAATGTGACGTTTTCTTTTTTAAGCGTTATCCTTATAAAACCGGGTAACAAATTGAAGACAATAGCAGTGAACATTAATCCTCAATACCATAAAACTGAAGATCAGATTAACTCTGAACAACAATTGGTTGAGGCTGCAAAGCAAGATGCTAAAAACTTCCGACCGATATATAATCAGTACTACGAAATCGTTTTTCGATTTATTTTTCAAAGAACTGGGGATGAAGAAGTAACTACTGAAATCGTATCGGAAGTGTTTTATAAAGCATTACAAAACTTGCAGAAATACGAGTTTAGAGGCCTGCCATTTTCGAGCTGGCTTCTCAGAATAGCACATAACGAAACCATTAAATACTACAGGAAAGTAAGTAAATCACGCGTAGTGAAATTACAAACTGAACACCTGCAAAACTTAACAGAGGAAGAGAACGAAAACCATCTGGAAGAGTTAAAACCTGCCCTTATGAAAGCACTTAAAGGATTAAAAATTGAAGACTTACAACTAATAGAAATGCGCTTCTTCGAGGGACGTCCTTTTAAAGAGATAGCTGAGATTATGAATAAAAAAGAATCAGCAATTAAGATGAAGGTTTACCGAATTCTGGAAAAACTAAAAGTTTCACTTCAAAAAAAGTAAAAATGACCGATTATAAATTCGACATAGACGGCAAAAAATTATCCTCTGAGGAAATTAATGCCAAAAAAGATTTCGACTCCTTTTATAAAGGCGTCCAAGCTAAGAGTAAAGCCTTTTACCAAAAAGGATGGTTTTGGGCCAGTACTGGGTTAGCTTCATTGGCTGCAATATTAATCTTCAATAATGTTAGCGACTCACAGGCAGGTCCAGAACAAGCAAATAATACCATTGCTTCCGTAAAAGAAACTCCATTTATAAATCCACCTTTCGAAGATTTAAAAGTAGAAGGGGATGTATTTAATGTAGATGCCAATAAAGGTGGAATATTTATAAACCGATACGGAAGTATTTTAAGAATCCCAGCTTTAGCCTTCCTAACTAATAAAGGTAAAACCATTAAAAACCAAACTGTAAAAGTTGAATTCACGGAATACAAAGACGTTGCTGATCAGATCATCTCAGGAATTCCAATGACTTATGATTCTGCGGGAACTACTTACATGTTTTCTTCTGCAGGAATGGTTGAGGTAAGAGGTTTTATTGGTGATTCGGCAGTTAATTTAAATCCTGAAAAACCAATCGAGGTTGAAATGAAATCGACTTACAAAAGCAACGAATACAACTTTTACTGTTTAAATGAGAAAGATAAAAAATGGGATTATTTAGGAAAAGACAGTGTTAGTGCACCTAGCGAGGAAGCCCCATCTGACATAACTAACGAATCTGAGATTCCTGAAGTTAAGCGCGCGGACATTGTTGTTCCTGATAATCTTGTAGAGGCCGAATTACAAAAGGCTCCCGAATACCAAAAAAGGAAAAAGAAGCGCATCCAGATTCAAGCTAAAATTGATAAATTAAGTGGTGCAACTCCAACTAAGCCTGTAAAGGCGAACGAAGATGCTCAGAAATTTAGCTTAGACATTATCGAATCCGAACATCCTGAATTAGCTCCATACAATAATGTACAGTTTCAATTAGCTCCTGGTGAAAAGATTGATCCTAATCATACTAATACCAATTGGAACAAAGTGGATTTGAAAAAGATTGAAGTCGATGAATTAATGGTTACTTTTTCTAAAACCAATTCACCGGATGAAGTACAGTACAAAGTGATTCCAGTTATGGAAGGGGAAGCTTTTGAAAAAGCCCACAAAGCATACATGGATAATATGTTTGAAATTAAATCTCAGAAGAAGGCTTTTAGAGAAGCGGAGAAACAAATTAAGTTTTTCAGAAAAGAAATTCGTAATCAGCAAATAGACAAAGCTTTAGCGAAAGCCAAACTGGAAAGATTAGAGCGAATTGCCACTTTTGAAAAAGCTAAAATCCAAAACAGAAAAACGCAAGTTGAAGTAGTGAGATACTTCGAATTATCAAACTTTGGCGTTTACAATTCAGACAAGCCTGAATTAATGGAACCTAAAGAGCCTGTTTATGTAATGACTATTGATTTTGGCAAAGAAGTAAACGAGGCATTGATCATTGATGTATTCCCTTCCTTCAACGGAATATACTCACACCAAGCAGTCGCCGACGCAGACTACAAAGGGTTTGCTAAGAGCGTTAAAACTATAGGAATTGTAAACAACAAGGTTGGTATTCTTACAGGAATTGATAAAGGTCAGATGGCATTCCAAGTAATGGGAAAGCCCAAATCAAAATCGGATTTAGCTAAATGGTTAGAGCTGTAATTCTATGCTGTCTGATTTGCGGAAGTGTTAACGCTCAGCTTTTCACATTTAGAATAAGAAAGGTTCCTGAGCTTAAATACTTTGTTTTTGCCGACGAATTCAAGAATCACAACTTGGATGAAAAAACAAATGAAAACACGCTGTTTCCTCAAAGGTTATACCTACAGGTTTATGATAACGATACTTTTCTAATCCGTTGGAGTAAATGGAAGCTTAAGGAGGCGAATATTCAATTGGATTATTTGAAAAGAGACTCCTTAACTTATGCTGGGAAATTAATCCGACAAGGAAAGGAGGGCATGAAGTTTACTTTTCCATATGGTGGGGACATTTACAACATGTTCACAATGGCCCAAGAACCACTTATACAGAAGAGAAAATATGAAGTTGGACCTCCAGACGAAAGAGAAAAAAGGGTTGAATTTTTCTTCGATTACAATAAAAAAAGGATTGTCCTTGCTGACCTAGCCAAAGATGATGTTGACGATCACCCGGAAATTGAAGAAGCACTTAAATTGAGTAACCGGATCAAACTTGGGTTCTTTTCTAATGATCTTTACAACACTGAAAAGATATCCAAAGACCTACCTTTAAATGTGGTTAGCACCTATCCTGTTCATTTTGTATTGGCTAATTCTAATTCATGCGATCAAAAACTTTATTGGAATGGAGTAACTACTACTCGAACACTTAACCTTAACGACACAGCGGTGTATCGAAAGGAAAGAAACTGGGTTGAAAATTTACCTGAAGATGTTTTGGTAAATATCAACGGGCCAGATGTTGTTTATTATCAATCCAGAAGGTATGTTTTCATCGAGAACGATTCGGCAATTTTTGTGAGTAATTTAAACAGAGGTTGCGAAGTGTTTAACGACTCACTAAGTAAACTAGACTCTATTCCATTAGCGGATATTTGGGATTCAAGAGATGGAGTAAACAATTACCTAATAAAAATTGAAAACGACCGTTGGGGTTGGGTTTCCCGATACGGATGTACGGTTGAGTGGCGTGTTTATGATGAGAAAAAAATCAAAAAACTACTTACCAAAAAACCTTGGGGAATCTTCCAAGAACTGCTGGAAATCAAGCCACTGAACGCTGTTTTGTTGAACGAAACTTGCAGGTGATATAGTCCAAGGAAGCAAAGCTTCCGATGATATAATAAAATAATGAAAACAAGTTTTCATTATTTTTAAACTATGGTCTATCGTCTATGGACCATGGACTAGCCCCCTCCTCTTTCAACCAAAAACTCTTAACAACTATTGATAATTCAAAGGACTGCGAGCTCTTTATTTTATTAAATTTAAACCATGTTTCTCTTGCGAGTAATTTTATTGCCATTTGCATTTCTGTACGGTATCGTAACAAAGGTTAGAAACCTGCTGTTTGATATAGGCATTTTTAAGTCGCAAGAATTCCAAACCAAGTCTATTTCAGTTGGAAATATCACCGTTGGAGGAACAGGTAAATCACCACACATCGAATACCTCATCAACCTTTTAAAGGCTAATCACGAACTAGCTACACTTAGTAGGGGCTATCAGCGTAAAACAAAAGGTTATTTGGTTGCTAACGAGAAATCTACTTACGCTGATATTGGTGACGAACCAATGCAATTTCATTCTAAATTCAAGGATGTAACAGTGGTTGTAGATGAAGACAGGAGAAGAGGAATTACCAACATTGAAAAAGATATTCAACCTGATATTATTCTTTTAGATGATTGTTATCAGCACCGTTGGGTTAAACCTCAGCTAAGTGTTTTGTTAATCGATCATTCAACGGTTGACAAAAAACAATTCATGTTACCCTCAGGAGAATTAAGAGAATGGAGATCCGGGAAAAATCGTGCGGATATCATTATCGTTACAAAATCCCCAAAGCACTATTCTCCTATTGAGCATCGAAGAATTAATGGATTAATTAAGCCCTTAAGGAGTCAAAAAGTTTTCTTTAGCTACATTGATTACAAAACAGTTGAACCGTTTAACGATAAGGCAAAAGCTTTATTTAACAATGAATTCAAACTAGAAAATTATAAGTCTGTTGTTTTTGCAGGTATTGCGAAAATCACACCTTTAATTGATTATTTAAAGCAAGAGGCTAAAGAAGTTATTGTTACCGAGTTTAGTGATCACCACAATTTCGAACCAGTTGATATTGTAAGGATCATTAATACATTCAAAGAAATTATCTCGAAAGAAAAAATATTAATCACAACCGAAAAGGACGCCATGCGATTAAAAGATGAGCGTTTATTTCCGTTGTTAGAAGAGGTTCCCGTTTTTTATCTGCCAATCGAAATTAAATTTCACAAAACAGCAGAAGAGGAACCTAGTTTTGATGATACTATTTTAGAATATGTTCGAACAAATTAAAAAAACGGCTGACTTCCTTCAATCGGAAACCAATAATTTCAAACCTGAAGTTGGAATCATTTTGGGGACTGGATTAGGTGGGTTAGTTTCAGATATAGAAATTGAACACGAAATTGGGTATGAAAACATTCCTGCATTTCCCGTTTCAACAGTTGAATTCCATAAAGGAAAATTAATTTTTGGAAAGCTATCGGGTAAAAAGGTAGTGGTAATGCAAGGGAGATTTCATCATTACGAAGGCTACTCTCTAAACGAAGTTGTCTTCCCTGTTAGAGTGATGAAGCTTTTAGGAATAGAAACTTTATTGGTTTCTAATGCCGCTGGTGGTATGAATCCAGATTTCCAAAAAGGAGATTTGATGATTATTGAAGATCACATTAATCACTTCCCTGGAAATCCATTAATTGGAAAAAACATAGATGAATTAGGACCAAGATTCCCAGATATGTACGAGCCATACAGCCAAGACTTAATTGCTAAAGCTGAAGCTGCTGCCAATTCGCATGGAATTAAAACTCAAAAAGGAATTTATGTTGGACTACCAGGACCGATGTTAGAAACTCCTGCTGAATACAAATACTTAAGAATTATTGGAGCAGATGCTGTTGGTATGAGTACTGTTCCTGAAATTATAGCTGCAAAACATGCAGGATTAACATGTTTTGCTTGCTCTATTATTACAGATATTTGCTACGGAGAAATTAAACCGTGTGATATTAATGATATTATTGCAACAGCAATGGGCGCTGAACCTAATTTAACTACACTTTTTAAAGAACTAACTAATCAATTATAAGATGAAAAAACTTTGGTATTTGGTTATAGCGACTTTAACGATTGTCGCTTGTGGAAATGAAACTGAAAGCAACTTTGACGAGGGAACTATTACGGTAAGCGTTTCTTTAGATGATTTTGAAGGGGGAAAAGTAGTATTAGAATCAGTTCCTGCTGGTCCGAAAAGAATTCAATTAGACACTTTAGAGGTTGAAAGCGCAGGTAAAACAACCAATTTAACTTTTAAAACACCTATTAAAAACTCAGGATTTTACTCGGTTTATGTACCTGGAAAACAAGGTGAATTAAGATTTATTGCTGAACCAGGTGATTCTGTACGTTTATTCGCCAATGTGAAAGCAATTAATGCCTCTGCAAGAATTGGGGGAACTCCTGAAAACGAAAGACTGGATTCTTTAATCGCCTTTATAAAAGCTACAAAGTATTACACCGATTCTTTAAATAACGTTTTTCAAAAGGCACAAGCAAAACAAATGCATCATGCTTTATTTGAAGAATTTCAAGCGCTTTATGGAAATGCGAAAAGAATGGAGGAAACGGTTGTTTTGAAATACATTACAAGCCATCCTGACCAATTAACTAACTTAATTGCTATTAATTCATTAGATAAAAACCGTCATCGTTCAATTTTCAAACAAGTTGATGAGGCGTTAGTTGCAAAGTATCCAAATAATGAAAATGTAAAGGCTTACCATAAAATTATTGAGCAACTTTTCCCTCAAATTATTGGAAAACCTGCTCCTAACTTTACTTTAATGGATAAGGAAAACAAGCAAGTTTCTTTGTCTGATTTCAAAGGAATGTACGTTCTATTAGATTTCTGGGCAACATGGTGCCGTCCGTGTATTGCAGAGATTCCAAATTTAAAAAGAATCAAAAATGATTTTGGAGGAGATAAGTTTGAGATCATTAGTGTTTGTATCGACAGAAATAATCCTTCAACAATTGCTACTTGGAATTCTATTGATGAAAAATTCCAAACTAACTGGGTACAACTTTTTGATGCTAATGGGGAAGCAACAGCCAAAAAATATAATGTTAAGCACTTCCCTACTCTACTAGTTGTAGATCCAGAAGGAAACATTTGTGAAGCTGGAGATCACATCAGAGGAAATGATGCTTATGGCTTAATTAAAAAGTTAGTTGGTAATGAATAAATTCAAGCTTTCTATATTATTTGTTCTTCCTGCTTTTTTAGCTAAAGCTTATTGGCAACAAGAAGTTAACTACGATATTAAAGTTGAACTAATTGAAGAAGAACACGCTCTTAAAGCATACGAGAAGTTAGTTTACATTAACCACTCCCCAGATACCTTAAATGAAATGTTCTTGCATTTATGGCCAAATGCATACAACGCAGGAACGCCATTAGCTAAGCAAATACTAGAGGACGGCAACACAAAACTTTATTTCGGAGACAAGAAATATACTGGAAACCTTGATGGAACAAGATTTAAAGTTGACGGAAAACAAGTAGTATTAAAACAACATCCTCTTGGGCGTGAAGTTGCTTGGTTTGATCTTGAACAGCCTTTACTTCCAGGTGATACTATTACAATTACCACTCCTTTTAATGTAAAAGTCCCTTATGGGGAAATATCCAGATTAGGACACTTAAACGATTCTTATCAAATAACACAATGGTACCCAAAACCTGCTGTTTATGATAAAAATGGTTGGAATGTAATGCCTTACTTAAGTATTGGTGAGTTCTACTCGGAATATGGAGAGTTTAATGTTACCATAAAAACTCCTCAAAATTATAAGTTGGCTGCTTCTGGAAACTTGGTGAATCAATCCACAAAGGACAGTATTACAACTTCTAAATTCAACTTAAAAGACGTTCATGATTTTGCTTGGTTTGCCGATAAAACTTGGATTGAAGAAACAAGTGAAGTTGTTCTCCCACACTCTGGAAGAACTGTTAAAACCTACATGAAATATCGTCCTGAGCACAAATACATTTACGAAAACTCAGTAAAATTTGTAGACAGTGCTGTTTATTATTACAGCTTATGGGTTGGAGACTATCCATATAAAGTTTGTGGTGCTGTTGATGGTGGTTTAACCGCTGGAGCTGGAATGGAATATCCAACGGTAACCGTTTTAGGCGCTTCAGACAACCGAGCTTTTCATGAGGAAGTAACACTTCATGAAGTTGGACACAACTGGTTTTATGGAATCTTGGGGAGCAACGAGCGTAAAAACCCTTGGATGGATGAAGGAATTAATTCCTATTATGAAAGACGTTACTTTGAGGAAGTTAAATCAGATATGACTTTATATGATTTCATGCCCGGAATTGAAAAGTTGTTAAAAGATAAAGCTCCTAAACACATGGAATACCACCACATTGTCCATGATTACGTGAATACCAGAAATATGGATCAGCCTGCTAATTTACCAGCTCCTGAATATTCTAGTATTAACTACGGTTGTATTATTTACAGTAAAGTGGCTGTTAGTTTTAATTACTTGGAAAAGTATTTAGGCAAAGAATTGTTCGATAAAGTAATGCAGGACTATTTCCAAACTTGGAAATTCAAACATCCTCAGCCGGAAGATTTAGAAGCGCTTTTTAAGAAACATACTGATAAGAATTTAGACTGGTTTTTTAATGATTTACTAAAAACTAGTTACCCGCTTGACTATCGAATTGTAAACGCTGGATACACTTGGGACAATGAAAAATGCGAGGTAGTAGTAAGTAATGTTGCAGATATCGCAAGTCCGGTAGTTATTTCTGGAATTAAAAAGGGGAACGTGGTAAATACTGCTTGGTATGAAGGTTTTTTTGGAACTAAGAAACTAGATTTCCCAATGGCGGATTATGATGAAATTGTAATTGACTACTACCATGATATGCCTGAAACTAACCGCAAAAACAACCGATATGCTTTGTTTAACATCCTGGGAAATTTAGAACCATTAGAGGCTATTTTCCCTTATAATTTTAACAAGCATGACAAAACTCAAATTTTCTTCACTCCAATAACTGGTTACAACCTTCACGATAATCTTCAGTTAGGTTTTGCTGCTTCAAATCTTAATATTCAAGAGAGCGCTTTTAGGTTTTTAGTAATGCCTCAGTTCTCATTTGGAACTAATAGAATTGTTGGATCTGGACAGGCTACTTACTCAATTTACCCTGCAGAGAATTTTTATAAAATCAATCTTAACTTAAATTACAGAAGACAAGGTTTGGATTTAGGTGTTGCTCCTGGTCAGGTTGAAAAAATTGAGGCAGGGGTAAACTTCTTAATTGCCAATAAAAACGCTCGATCGAAATTCAAATCTAACTTTGAAGCTAGAGTTTCCAACGTGGAAGTTTCGTTCGACAGAAGAGACAATCAATTCAGAAATTACTTCACATTCGATTATAACGCTAAAGACAGTAGAGCAATCAATCCTTATGACGCTCAAATTAGGCTGCAAGCCTTTGATCAAAACTGGAAATTCACTACGGAATTCAATTATGGTTTAACCATTAACCAAAGAGAACAAACCATCGATATAAGAGGTTTCGCCGGATGGTTCCTACAAAACACAGATGCTTATAGAGAGCGATTCAATGTAACGGCAAACAACGGGAGTTTATTTGCCGATAATGAGTTAGAAAACTTTGTTTACACTTCTCCAGATTACCTTTATGATAACACATCATATGGTAGGTTTATTACAGACGGAACAAGTTTGGCTAGACAACAAGTATTCATCCAAGATGCTGGATTTAAAAGTGGAATTAGTACTATAAACTCAAACATTTGGATGGGAAGTATCAACTTGGTATTCCCTTTACCAGTTAAATTTATATCGCTTTACTCCGATTTAGCGGTTACTGATAGGTTGTGGAATGATTACGCTGATGAATCCATTGAATCACCAATCATCTACGATTATGGAATTCAGTTAAACTTGAAAAGAAGATACTTTGAAGTTTACTTCCCTCTTGGGTATTCCGAGGCAATTAAAAACGATTATGAGTTAGCAGGGTTAGGTGATGATCCTACTACTTCAGAAAATGAGTCTAATTATTTCCGCAGAATAAAATTCATGTTTAATATCGACCCATTATACAAGCTACTTCAATAATGCAGGCAGGAAAAAAAATATATTTTGCTTCTGATTTTCACCTAGGTGTTCCTAGTTATGAGAAAAGCCGTGCGCGTGAAAAAATTTTAGTAGACTGGCTGGATTCTATAAAACATGATGCTGAGGAAATATTTTTGGTTGGTGATTTATTCGACTTCTGGTTTGAATACAAACATGTTGCGCCAAAAGGTTATGTTAGATTTTTAGGTAAGATTGCCGAACTAACCGACAATGGAATTCCTGTTCACTTTTTCACAGGCAACCACGATATGTGGATGTTTGATTACTTACCTCAAGAGCTGGGCGTTACCATTCATAGAGGCAACATTACCAAGGAATGGAACGGAAAGAAATTCTTTATTGGTCATGGGGACGGATTAGGGCCTGGTGATCGTTTTTATAAATTCCTAAAAAACTTTTTCGCTTCTAAAATTTGTCAGTGGCTTTTCGCTAGAATCCATCCAAATTTAGGAATGGGAATCGCAAACCTGTGGAGCCGCAAATCAAGACTTTCCAACATTGAAAAAGGAGAAGAATTTTTAGGAGACGAACAAGAGTGGCTCTACATCTATTCAAAAGAAGTTTTGAAAAAGGAGCACTTTGATTTTTTTGTATTTGGTCACCGTCATTTGGTTTTAGATTTAGAGATAAAAGGAACCCAATCAAGGTATCTTAACCTTGGAGAATGGGCTACAGGAAATCCTCACTTTGCATCATTTGATGGGGAAAGCTTAACTTTGCAACCTGTTACAAAAGGATAAACTGTGGAATTCGAACAAAAATCAGATTTAGTATTTGGGATTCACCCAATTTTAGAAGGTTTAGAGTCAGGTAAAAACTTCGACAAAATTTTAATCTTAAATACACTTAGAACTCCACAGGCTAAAGAGATTATGGCTTTAGCCAGAGAACGAGGTATTTCTTTAAACAAAGTTCCTCAGCAAAAGCTTGATCGAATTACTCGAAAAAATCATCAAGGTGTTATTGGTTTTATTGCTCCGATTGAATTTCAAGATATTGATGAAATTTTACCTGAATTATTTGCTGCAGGTAAAAACCCATTCCTTTTAATTTTAGATCGCGTTTCAGATGTAAGAAACTTTGGAGCTATTGTTAGAACCGCTGAATGTGCAGGAGTTGATGCGATTATTATTCCTAAAAAAGGTTCTGCACAAATCAATGGCGAAACTATCAAGACTTCAACAGGAGCTATCTTTAACATTCCTATTTGTAAAGTCCCAGGATTAGATTCTGTTATTCCTTTCTTGAAAGACTCAGGAATCCATTTAGTAGCTTGTACCGAAAAAACAGAAGTAAACTATACTGAAGTTGATTACACCATTCCAGTTGGGATCATAATGGGAAGTGAAGAATCTGGAATTGCAATCTCTAATATCACTAAAAGCGACTCTACTGCTAAACTTCCATTATTGGGAAAAACAGAGAGTTTAAACGTATCAGTTGCAGCTGGTATTATATTATACGAAGCCGTTCGCCAGAGGGGCTAAACTTCTTTAGTCTTATTTCCTTATTACAACTTTTCCATTCAGATTAGTTAAATTGGTGCAACCCTACCTTATTCCCGAAAAAATTAAACTTTTAAGGGATGAAATACGCAATTGTTGGAGCAGGAATTGGTGGTTTAACCACCGCTTTGGCCTTTGAAAAAAAAGGAATCGACTATCAACTTTTTGAGAAAGCAGAAGAATTAAAACCTATTGGCGCAGGAATTTGGTTAGCTCCTAATGCTTTGCAAGTTTTAGAAAACTTAGATATTCTGAAGGAAATCCGAGAAGCTGGAAATTCAATAGATCGGATAACATTAGGTACTCCTCAAATTGAGCCTTTATCCGACACAGATCAATCGTTTGTGAAAACTAAATTCGGTTATTCAACCATCGCTATTCATAGAGCTGAATTACAGAGAATTTTAATCGATCAAATTCCTAAAGAAAAAATTTCGCTCGGTAAATCCTTTAAGTCGTTTACAGAATTAAAAAATGATGAAATTGAAATCTCATTTGAAGATGGCTCCAAATACAAATCTAATTATTTAATTGCTGCAGATGGGATAAACTCCAAAGTAAGAAAACAACTATTCCCAGAAAGTAAAACCAGGTATTCCGGTCAAACATGTTGGAGAGGAGTTGTTGACTTTGAAATGCCCGAAGATTTTTCACATAGAGGAATGGAACTTTGGGAAAAAGGAATTCGAATTGGAATATCTCCAATAAGTAAAACAAAAGTTTATTGGTTTGCTTTAGACCTTTCTGAACCGAATCAAAAAGACAATGGAGATGTAAAATCAAAACTCATTAACAAGTTCCAAAATTTCCATCCTTTAGTTAAGGATCTTTTGAAAAACACTTTAAGCGAAAACATTTTACGTAATGACATCAACGATTTAGTTCCTATGGAAAAATGGTATTCAACTAAGGTTTGTCTAATCGGTGATGCTGGTCATGCTACAACGCCAAACATGGGGCAAGGAGGAGCTCAGGCTATAGAAGACGCATACTTTTTGAGTAACATTTTGACCAATAAAAAAGGTGACTTCGAAACTTTTCAAAATGCAAGGCAAAAGAAAGTTAATCAAATTGTAAAGCAATCCTGGATCACCGGAAAAATGGCTCACTGGCAAAAAGGAACGAGGCTAAGAAATTTTATTCTGAGAAAAACACCTTCATCAATTTTGGAGAAGAAAATGCTGGAATTATATAGTCTGTAATTTTATTTCAAGACACCAAATTCAAGTTCAGAAATCCACCCTTTTACACATAACTGTGTGAAAAAGAATAAAAAAGCTTGCTAACCTTAATCAATTCCAACAGTTAGATTTGTTTGGGATCAAGTATCCATATACATTTTTTAAAGATTTCGAGTCATTGTGTGTTGTGTGTGGCCAGTCTTTTAGGGAAGTGTATGGGCTAAACAGGCTTATATGAAAAGTATATTAACCGCTTCGTCTATTCTTATATTAAGTATAGCAAGCTTCTTTACGCAGGCTGATATTAATATCACCTTTAACACTCCATCGGCAGTTTCAGCAGGAGAATCATTTGTTTTAGACATAGAATTAGATAAAGGAGATATCTCCAATTTTGCCAAGCTGCAATTAAATTTTCCAGAAGGATTTACAGCTGAACTACTAGAAGGAAAAGGCGGAACATTCACCTTTTACGATCAAAAAATGAAATTGATCTGGATTTCATTGCCGTCGGATCCAAAATTCAACGTAAAAGTTAAAGTAACAACTGAAAAATCTATTGCTGGTGACTTCAATATCAATGGGAAAATCTCTTATGTAATTGATGGAGAAAGAAGTAGTAAAGACTTAGTCACAAATAACATCAATGTTTCACCGAATGCTAATAAAAACAGTCCAGCAACTGCTACTACATCTGCAGGAACAACAGGAGTTGGGATAAAACCTACTAACAATGGCGAAGCAGAATTAACTTGTTCAAGATCATTAGACGCATCTCAAGTAGCACCTGGGGAAACATTCTTAGTAGAACTAAAGGTTAAAAAATCAAATGTTTCAGGAGTTGGTAAAATCATAGAAAACATACCTGAAGGATTTACAGCTCAAGAAGTTCAAACAAACGGAGCGATTTTCAGTCAGAAAGGAACTCAGGTAAAATTCTTATGGATGACGTTACCTGCAGAAGATGAATTTAAAGTAAGTTATAAGATAGTGGTAGCTTCTGGAGTATCCGGGAACAAAGTAATAGACGGTAAAATGTCTTTCTTAGATGGAAGCGACACAAGATATGCAATTATTGAAGGAACTTCAGTTGAGGTTACAGATAACCCAGTAGCAACGGCAGCAACTCAAACTCAATCAACTGCAACTCCATCAACAGATGATGGAAGTACTGTTGATGGTTCAACGGACGATGGAAGTTCTGATGATGGATCGACAGATGACGGTGGTTCTGATGATGGTGATGCTCAAACTGCATCATCTCAAGTTGCAACTTCAACAGATGATTCGGATAATGGAAACTCTGATTCTGGAAATGACGGAAATGCAGACGTTGGAAATAGTGATGCAGCATCAAACCAATCTGGAAAAGAAGATGATAATGGAAATGTTTTAAATGATAACCCAATGGGTGGAGGAGATGATCACCAGGTAAATTACAGGGTTCAGATTTGCGCATTAAAAACTCAGGTTCCAACGGCTTATTTTGTGAAGAATCATAATGTAACTGAACACATATACTTAAACCAACATGAAGGTTGGAATAAGTACACTGTAGGTGATTTTAAGGAATACATGGGGGCACAAAATCACAGAGAAATAGCAAAAGATAATTACAAGATTAAAGGACCGTTTGTAACAGCATATAATAACGGAACAAGAATTACTGTGCAGGAAGCTTTAATGATCACTAAGGATGAGTGGAAAGCTCCACAGTAATAAAGTAGGTAAAGAAAACAAAACGCTAGGCATTTGTCTGGCGTTTTTTTGTATCAATATATTCCTTTCTGCAAAGGAATGACGAACATTGGAGATATGTACATCATGATTGTAAGCGTCATCCCTTTGCAGAAAGGGATATATTCACCTAGAATACAAGCGCCTATTAACCTGTTAGAATTTAAAAACCAGTATCATTATCCAAAAATTTCAACTCATTCATAACATCAGCAGCCTCCTCTTCCCTTCCTAATTCAGTTAATAAAAGTCCTTTAAGATTTAGTAATTCCGCACTCATTCCTGCCTCAAGAGCCTCGTTGCATAAGATCAATGATGTATCCAACTGATTCAAGTTCTTTTTAAATATGGCATAATTATATTTCCCTTCCGGAAAATCAGGCTCCTCAGTTAAAACAGATTTATAAATCTCATCGGCTTCCTTTAACTTCCCAAAAACATCGTAACTCCAAGCCAAGCTCAATTTTAAACCATTATCTTCTTTACTCACCTCAATTCCATTTTTATAATAATCGATTGCCAAAGGGTCTTTTTGAAGCGTTAAAAGCAATCCCAGCTCATAATAAACCTCAGCATAATCATGTTTCAATTCGATTGCGGTTTTATAACTTGAGATCGCCTTGGTTGTATCTCCAAGATGTTTGTAAGCGACACCTTTCATAAAATACCCTTCAGGCAATTTATTATTAACCCTAAGGCCTTTATTTATACTGCTAAACACTTCCTTGTAATCTCCTAAGAATAATTTAATCTCTGCGATTTTAAGATGGATTTCAGCATCGCTTGAATCAATAGAAACGGATTGCTCGAATCTCTTAAGTGCTTTTCCTATCTCAACTTTTCTAAAATGAATTTCGGCCAATTTATTAATGGATTCAATATGGTTGGAATCTTTGGCTAAAACTTGATTAAAAAAATATTCAGCTGAATCAAGGTTGTTTTTAATAAGATAGGCTTGAGCTTTATTATGGATACTTTCAGTTTTTTCAGCTTCACTGCAAGAAAATAGTATCAAAAGCAAAAAAGCTGAACTTGTAATAGTTGTTAAAAATAATTTCATACTTAAACGTAAAAGTAAACAATTGTGTTTTTAAATGTTACCAATCCCCCCCTGGGGGAGCTGCCGATGGCTGAAGGGTCTAACAGAATAAATTGGAAACAAAAAGGCGTCCAATCGGACGCCTAATCTAGTTACAAAGAACTATTGTGGTGATCTTACTCCCCTGCTTCAATAGCAGCGAAAATCTTTTCTTCTAACTCAGCAGCTAACTCTTCGTTGTCTTTAATTAATGCCTTAACAGCATCTCTACCCTGACCAAGTTTAGTATCTCCATAGCTGAACCAAGAACCTGACTTTTTAATGATTCCTTTATCAACTCCTATATCAATTATTTCTCCAGATTTAGAGAAACCTTCTCCGAACATAATATCGAACTCAGCTTTTCTAAAAGGTGGTGCTAATTTGTTTTTAATAACCTTAACCCTAGTTCTGTTACCAATAACCTCATCACCAGATTTAATTTGACTAATTCTTCTAATATCAATTCTGATAGAAGCGTAAAACTTAAGAGCATTACCTCCGGTTGTAGTTTCTGGGTTTCCAAACATCACTCCAATTTTCTCTCTTAATTGGTTAATAAAAATTACACAAGCTCCACTCTTTTTGATAGTTGCAGTTAACTTTCTCAGTGCTTGAGACATCAAACGCGCCTGAAGTCCCATTCTTGAATCTCCCATATCACCTTCAATCTCCGCTTTTGGAGTTAAGGCAGCTACAGAATCAACTACTAATAAATCAATTGCTCCAGAGCTAATTAAATTATCAGCAATCTCTAAAGCTTGTTCTCCATTATCCGGTTGAGAGATCAATAACTCTTCCGTATTTACACCTAAAGATTCAGCGTAAAACCTGTCAAAAGCATGCTCCGCATCAATAATAGCACAGATACCACCTTTCTTTTGTGCTTCAGCAATGGCATGAATGGCTAAAGTTGTTTTACCTGAAGATTCTGGTCCGTAAACCTCAACGATTCTCCCTTTTGGTAAACCTTTTATTCCCAATGCTAAATCCAACGAGATTGATCCAGTAGAAATAACTTCAACATCTTGTGTTGAATCATCTCCTAATCTCATTACAGTTCCTTTTCCATAAGCCTTATCCAAACGATCCATTGTCATTTGTAAAGCTTTTAACTTTTCTTGATTTACTTCAGCCATTTTATTTCTTATTTATATGATTCTAAAATTTGATTTGCGTGATCTTTTGTTTTCACTTTTGTAAAAACTTTTTCTATTGTTCCTTCCTCGTTTATTACAAAAGTGGTTCTATGAATCCCATCATATTCTCTTCCCATAAACTTTTTTGGACCCCAAACTTGATAAGCCTTTATAGTTTCCATTTCTGTATCAGCTAATAATGGAAACCCAATATCATACTTAGCAATAAAATTTTGGTGTTTCTTTTCTGTATCAGCACTAACTCCTAAAATTTCAAATCCGGCCTCTTTTAAAGCACTTTGATTCTCTGTTAGGTTACATGCCTGCGCTGTACAACCTGGTGTATTGTCCTTTGGGTAAAAATATAATACCAACTTCTTTCCTTTATAGTCTGAAAGCTTTACTTCACTTCCATTTTCGATAACCCCTTTGAAATCAGGTGCCTTATCTCCTTCTTTTAAACTTGTCATTTTCTCTTTTTTAGTTTTGACAATATTTTTGTCAAAATCCTGTTTCTATAATGTAATAAAAGAAGTTTCATTTAAACAAATTTTCTTGCAGTATTTTTATGATGTTTTTATAAAAAAGGTCATTTTGGAAAAAGAAGCGATTAGAAAAATATACTTCGATAAGCGACGAAACTTGTCTTTGAATGAATTTCAATTATTATCTGCACACCTACTTAAAAATGTGATTCTGTTAATCAAGGAAATAAAACCTAAAACCATTCATTGCTTTCTTTCAATTGAATCCAAGTTAGAGTTAGATACCCAACCAATTATCGATTTTTGTTGGAAGAATAATATTAAGGTTGTTGTTCCTGTAAGTGATTTCAAAACCAACACCATGAAATCAGCCTCTCTTGAATACAATACAATTACTGAAGTAAAAAAATATAATATCCCAGAACCGGTTAATCCTGTATGGGTCGATGAAAAAGATATCGATTTGGTAATCACTCCTCTTTTGGCGTTTGATTTGAAAGGTTATCGTGTGGGATATGGAAAAGGATTTTATGATCGTTTTTTTGAAACGCTAAAACCTGAAGTTCATAAAGTTGGCCTATCAATTTTTGAACCTTTAAAAGAAATTAATGATAAGGGTCCTTATGATGTCCCCTTGACTAATTGTATTACTCCTAAAGAAACGTAC
>JAYPYW010000008.1:28242-73791 GCA_038154685.1 Flavobacteriales bacterium
ACTTACACTTGCCTCATTTCTAATTTTTTGCACCACACTGGTAACTGCTCAAGAACATTATGTTCGTTACAACCAAGCTGGTTATAAAAAAGGAAATCCAAAAAGTTTAATCATTAATGCGGAGGAAAACCTTTCTGGATCGGAATGGACCATTACCCAAAATGATTCTGTTGTTTTAAAAGGTAACATCAAAAAATCGCTAACAGGAAAGGGAGATCATACAAATTTACCCTTCAATTACAAGGTTGATTTTTCTTCCCTTGATACTGAAGCTTCTTATAAGTTCAATTTTAAAGATGCTGATTATTCATTTTTAATTTCAAATGATCCATATAGCACCTATATAAAAGATGTAATAAGGTATTTACGCCAACAAAGGAGTGGTTCGAACGAAGGACTAGATAAAGAACCTGGACATTTCGGAGATAGCGCTGCTTTAATTTATTCTCAAGTTGGAGAAAAAATGGAATGGGAACCGCATAAAGATAGATTAAAAGCAAACGCAATTGGTGGTTGGTACGATGCCGGAGATTATTTAAAATTCACTTTAACCACTGCTTACACTACTTATAATTTATTAAGGGCTTATGAAGAGAATCCTTCTTTATTTGATTATAAGTTATACTCAAAGTCGGAGTTAAACGATGTTTTAGATGAAGCTAAATTTGGTTTAGATTATCTAACTAGATGCTTAGTTAACGACTCTACTTTCATTTTCCAAATCGGAGACAGCAGAGATCATAATCTAGGTAACAGGTTACCAGCAGATGACACCAACGAACATAGATATGCTTATTGCTCAATGTCACGAACTCACATGGCATTTAATTCTGCAGCTTTAGCAGTTGGAGCTAGAATATTTAAAGACATCGACTCTACTTTGGCAAATGAATATTTAGTAATGGCCGAAAAATTATTTCAATTATCGGAACTGCATAAAGGTGTTTACTGGTATCAAAAAGCACACGAAATATTCTATTCAGATAAATCTCCATACGACAATCTCCTTTTAGCTTCCGCTGAACTAGCAAGAACAACAGAAAACAAATATTACGAAGGAAAGGTAAAGTATTACTCCTCAATGGCCGGAAGAGGCTACTGGGCATCTTGGTCGGAATTTAACATGATTGCTCACGCGCGAGCAGGTAAATATTACAGCAGAAGTACTAATTATTTAATTTCGGATTTAGAGGGTTTTGAAACCATAGCAATTGCCCCAGAAAACATCTGGAAAATGCCTCATGAATATACATGGGGTTCACTCTACTCATTCTTTAATGTAGCCTATGCTAGTTTATTACACGACAGCTTAACAAAAACTAATCAATTTGGATATTTAGCTCAGGAAGTTGTTGATTATACTTTTGGTAAGAATAACTGGGGAGTATCCTTCCTAGCGTCAGAGAAACTACCCAATTCGGTGCAAAACATCTATTCACAAGCGTATATTTTGCAACCGCGTTTATTTCCTACTGGAGGAATAGCAGAGGGTCCTGGAGACAATGAAAGTCACTTAGAAATGGTAAAGTGGTTTCAATTATCAAGAGAGGCTATAAAAGCTGAAAATTTCAATACTAACAAAGTTGTTTTTTATGATGATGCTACAGATTTCCAAACCATGGAAACTACCATAGCGGGATTATCAGACGGAATCTTTTTACTGAGTTTGATTTCTAAATAATTAGAATTTTCTAGCCACCGTAATCAGAAAATTCCTTCCTTCAATAGGAATCATTGAATTCACGCCTAGCAGAGAAGGCTGTTTCCACTTTGTATCAAGAATGTTTCTGATTTGGAATTCTAAACTTAAACCTTGCGCTAAAGGGATTAAAAAGTTTGCGTCTAATAAATTGTATCCTTTCAAAATATTCGGCTCGATTTTTTCTAATTGTGGCGAACTATACTCGATTTCATCTACTACAAAACCGGCTACATTTCTAAATACCACAGAAGTGGATAAATTAAAATTACCCGGTAAAACATAAGTTAATGCTGCGTTCGTTTTTTGAGTAGGAACATCAACAAAATCAACTGTATCACTTAAATAAGCCTTTGCATATGCATGGTTAAACATTATCCTGAAGTTTTGATTAAACGCATACTGAGCATCAAATTCAAATCCCTTTGAGTTAATTATTCCATTTGCATTAATAAAATAGTTTGCAGAAATATTATCTCCATTAGCCGCATTATAATTGTACTGAGCTCCATCTAAAGCACTTTCTGTACTATTCAAAAATCCAGCTAAAGATACACTTACCCCACCTCTGTTATAACTCACTGCCCCTTCTGTAGTTCTTGAAACCTCCGCAAAAACCTCAGGAATATCATCAGGATTACCATTTCCTCCATTATCTTCAATATCAGAAATTGTTTCCGCGTTTAAACCAATTTCTTTTACTCCTGGAGCTCGTAGTGCTTGTCCGTAAAGCGCTTTTAAGCTTAAATGATCTGTTAATTTTTGAACAAAACCAACCCTTGGCGAAAACTGTCTGTAAGTACCTACACTCGAAAACCCTTGATCCACCCTTGCGCCAGCTGTTAAAATTAAACCACTTAATACATCAAACTCATTTCTATATTGGGAATACGCTGAGGCAATATTTACTCTAACTGTTCCATCATGATTGTTAAACATGTATTGAAAACTAGTTGATCTAACAGTATCAGGAATTATAATCTCCCATCCATAAGACTCAGGAGAACTTTCTTCTTTTCGCGTATCTAGATTTATCCCAAATATAAAATTGGACTTTTCTGTAAAATCATACTTTAATTCACCAAGAGATTCAAAGTTCCCTACCAAATAATTAAACCCGGTAAATGGAACAGAATTAACTTGCAATGTATTCCAAGAATTACCATAAGTATTTTGTTCTCGTGAACCGTTGTATTTAACGTAAGATTTTAAGCTCCATTCGCTTTTCAATTTTCGATCATACTTAATATATGGTATTAGTTGCTCCCAGGTTGTTTGATTTACAGGCGAAGGAGTTGCTCCCCAAAATTCTCCGCCATGGGAGTTTCTTGACATATAAATCACTCCTAATTTTAATCCTTTTAACACATTCTCTGTAAAACCGTAAGAACTATTAAAAAAGAAAGAGTTGTCATTATTAAAATGGAAAGACGAATTATTCAGGCCCAATGAATCTCCTGTAAACCCTTTGCTAAAATACCCAAAAGATAATCCTGCATCCCCTTTTTCCTTGCTGCTCAAAAAATTCACAAGGAACCTTCTCGAATCTCCAATTGGAATATAGGAAAACTTTGATTCCACACTTGTACCGTAAGTATCCAAACTTTTAGACGTTACATTCATCACCCCATAAAAAGCCGAATTCCCATAAAGAGCAGATCCAGGTCCCTTTAGAAACTCTACCTTATCTGCAAAAAAAAAGGGATTTGATACTCTAAAGGCGCAGAATTTGCCCTCGCGTGATTTACAGGAATTCCATCAACTAAAAGGAGGTGTTTTGAAACATTCCATGATCCTGCTTTCTTCCCTCTTGTTTCTAGGTTTGTTTCCCCAAAGGCTGAGAATGAACTATAGCCAGAAGTGATATTTGATAAATCCTTAATTGTATAATAGCCATATCGCTCAACATCATTAGCATCATAGGCTGTAATAACACCAGGGGCATCACTAATCTTTTCGGATGTTTTGGAAGCAACTGTAATATTCAAGTTGACCAAGTCTTGCAGGGACAACGCTTCAATATTAGAAGTGTCGGCCTGACCTAATAAAACAGTGGCGCATAAAAGATTAAATATGACTATTATCCCCTTCATAATATAGAAGTGGAGGTTTTTACGTTAATTTATCGTAAAAAGTTCCGTCATTCATCGAGAGAAACGGATATGTCGCAGATATCATTAACTTTGCAATATGACAAAAGGTAGACGTTTTTTCATTTTCTTTTCAAGCGCGGGAATCATGACCCTCTTTCTAATTTTTACTTTATCAGTAAGGGAGGATAAACCGTTGGATAAATACATGGAATGGCTCCCTAACAACAGGGTCTTATCTATGATCTTGGAAAGAACTGACGCTCAGAATAAAGTTTACCCAAAACATGTTGAGTTTTTAGATAGTACCGTTAATGCAATCGATGAATTCGGAATTACTCAATTAGAAGTCCTTCACGCCCTAAAGGATGGTAATGTAGAATTTTCGCATGATAGAACTAAACCAAGACAAAGCCCAAAAGAATATTACGTACTCGTAGAAATAAACGATATTGAGTACTTCGTTATGGCTAGGGTTTTTGTTGGTAGATCGGAAATATTTGAAATTGGAAAAGCTGACTAAAAGTCTTCAATTAACTCCAATTTTTTAAAATTGATATAGCTATTTACCGGCGGTTGAACATTAAACTTCTTAAATAGCATTTCTACTTTAGCTCTGTACTGATTAGAATACAAGATGATTTCATACAAAATTGCTTGTAACTTTCTTTCCACCATTTTCTCATCAACCTCAATAGTAAAAACCTCATTTAAATCAACGCTTAATAGCTCCTCCGTTTTAGTATGAACAAGGTTATTTGCCTTAAAAAGGTCCTCCATAGCAATTGGCTGCCAAAGGTTTTTATTGTATTTCTCTCCTTTTACTTTCGCTACCCACATGTAATGAGTATTTAAAATATGAGAAATTTCCTCAATCACTCTTTTGTGAGCAAATCCTGCCTCAAGCATTGTGTGAATAACCGATTCGTTTGACCTTTTGTTGAACTCGAATAAATCCTTCATAATAAACTTACTTGCTAAGTGATTCTAATTTAATTGATTTATTTAACCAAATCAACTTATTAAACCCTGAAATTTAGAACATTACATAAATTTAATATTAGAATAAAAGAAGTTTACAATTCTATGACCCCAAAATATGGCAATATTGGCTAGTTTTACAGTCTAAATTCATAACCATGAACTATCAAAATGATTTAATTATTCGTGCTGCAAAAGGAGAAGCTGTTGAAAGAACTCCAGTTTGGTTAATGCGTCAAGCAGGAAGAATATTAAAAGAATATCGTGAAGTTCGTGCTAAATTATCTGGATTTAAAGAGCTAGTAGAAACACCTGAATTGGCTGCAGAGGTTACTATTCAGCCAGTTGATTTATTAGATGTTGATGCTGCAATTATTTTCTCCGACATTCTTGTTGTACCTGAGGCTATGGGTTTAACTTATGAAATGGTTGAGAAGAAGGGACCTCATTTCCCAAAGACGATTGAAACTGAATCTGATTTAAATAATCTGATTATTCCTGATGCATACGAAGGTTTGGGATATACATTAGATGCTATTAAAATCACAAAAAAAGAATTAGCTGGTAGAGTGCCTATTATTGGTTTCGCTGGTGCGCCATGGACTATCTTTTCATACATGATTGAAGGCGGTGGAAGTAAAACTTTCTCAAAGGCTAAGAAAATGCTTTACACTGATCCAACATTATCTCACAAACTATTAGAGATGATTACGGAAACAACTATCAAGTATTTAAAAGCTCAAGTTGAATGCGGAGTTGAAATCGTTCAAGTATTCGATAGCTGGGCAGGTATTTTATCTGAAGAACAGTATAAAGAATTTGCACTTCCTTACGTTGCTAAAATTTGTGATGCAATCGAAGAAGTTCCTGTAACTGTATTTGCTAAGGGTGCTTATTTTGTAAGAAAAGAAATTGGTCAGCTTAACTGTAGAACTGTTGGTTTAGATTGGAACATGGATCCAGTTCTTTCAAGAGAATTAATCGGGCCTGATAAAACGCTTCAAGGGAACTTAGATCCATGTGTATTATATTCTGATTTTAAAACAATCGAAAGAAAGACCAAGGAAATGCTTGATAAGTACAAAGGGGGATCACATATTGCCAACCTTGGTCATGGGGTATATCCAGACATCAAACCAGATGCGGTAAGATGTTTCATTAATGCTGTTAAAGCTTACTAAACGTTTTCCAACTTAATTGTTTTAAAGTAGATTTTATTACACTTAAGTAAACGCAATTAAAGGACCACAAGAAATATAGTCCGAAAAAGCTCATATTTAATTGTTCTAACGAAAAGTCTTTTTCAACAAAAGGTGCTAAGCAAAATTTAGCCGGAAATAGAATTACTTCCATTAAACTGTTGTCTGATGGGAATTGAGATATGGCAATCCAAGAGAAAACAAGGTAAAAAATAGTAAGGACTGCTGCTTCAAAATATTGCTTTTTCATTTGTGATAATTTTCAATCATCAAAACAATTAGTGTGCCACAAGTTTTTATTAGTTGTATATTTGCGCTCCCAATTTTGGGATACTTTGTCCTTACCTTTCTTTAAAGGTTAAACATTTCAGCTATTAAGGGTAAAGAATTATAAAGTCCTGCATTTGATGTAGGACTTTCTTTTGGTAGAAAGTCCGTTGTTAAAAAAAGTGTGTGTTTGATTTTTTGAGTTTAGTCGGAATTTCGTCGTATTAATTTTTACATTTACGATTATGGAAAAAGTAATTCCAAGAAAAAAACAAATTACAGGTTGGATCGTTTTCGATTGGGCAAATTCTGCGTATAATCTTGTTATTGTTTCAACTGTATTTCCAATTATATTCAAGGCCTTTGTTCCTGATGGATCAGAATTTTTGGGAATTACATTTGCTTCATCTGACTCTATTTACACATACGCAATGTGTTTTTCATATCTAATAATATCTATAATCACTCCGATCCTTTCAGGGATAGCTGATTATGGAGGATATAAAAAAAGATACATGCAGTTTTTCAGTACAATGGGAGCAATTTCATGTGCTGCATTATTCCTTTTTGATAAGGACCACCAATGGATCGGAATTATTGGAGCTGTCCTTGCAAGTATAGGATTTAGTGGGAGCTTAGTATTTTATAATGGTTTCCTTTCTGAAATTGTACCAAAAAAATTGCACGATAAAGTAAGTGCTAAAGGCTTCTCTTATGGTTACCTAGGGTCATCTTTACTTTTAATTTTAGTAATTGTTCTTGATAAATCTAAGGGGCTATTAGGAATAGATAGTAAGACTTTAATGTTTCGAATCGGTTTTATACTTGTTGGTATTTGGTGGTTTGGATGGGCAAGATGGACATTCTCGGTACTACCTGCTGGAAAGAAAAGTAATCTTTCAAATAAAGAACTAAGATCAAAAGGGTTTGAAGAATTAAAACATGTATGGGGGCAAATTAAAGAACTTCCAAGATTAAAAAGATTTCTTTCATCGTTTTTCATCATTGATTTAGGTGTTCAAACTGTTGTAATTATTGCTCCCTTATTTGCCATGAAAGTGTTTAAAATGGAAGGTGGAGAATTAGTTCCTTTAGTACTTATTATGCAATTCTTAGGGATCGCTGGAGCTTTTGTTTTTTCTAAAGTTTCTAAAAAGTTTGGTAACGTTACCGCCTTAGCTGGACCGTCAATAGTTTACACCTTGGTTTGTATCATTGCTGTTGTGGCTCAGCAAAAATGGATGGTTTATTTAATTGCCGCAATGATTGGTTTTGCAATGGGTGGAATTCAATCTTTATTTAGATCAACGTACTCCAAATTATTACCTGAAACAAAGGATCACGCTTCTTTCTTTAGCTTTTTCGACATCACCGAAAAAGTTGCAATTGTGACAGGTTTATTTGTATACGCTGGAGTTGAAACAATTGCCTCAGGAATGGAAGCTGGATTTACCGAAAGACTCGGAGTTGCAAGTCTTGGGATCTTCTTTTTAATTGGATTACTACTTTTAAGAAGATTAAGTAAATTCAAATCACTAGATCCAGAATTATTAGATGCCGGTAAAATTTGATTTTGCAATAATTGGTGGTGGAATTTTAGGAATTGCAACAGCATATAAGTTGCAACTAAAATTCCCTGAATCAAAAATTGCCATTTTCGAAAAAGATAATGTTTTAGCTAATCATCAAACTGGTAATAACTCAGGAGTAATTCATAGCGGCTTATACTACAAACCTGGCAGCAAAAAAGCCAGGCTATGTATGGAAGGTAAAAACCAATTAAAAGCCTTCGCTAAAGAGTTCAATGTTCCGCACGAAACCTGCGGAAAAGTAGTAGTAGCAACCAATAAAAAAGAAATCCCACAATTAGAAAAAATATTCGCAAATGGGAAAGCCAATGGCTGTGAGGGAATTGAAATAATTTCGCCAGAACGAATAAAGGAAATTGAACCATTTGTTGAGGGTGTTAAAGGTATTTGGGTTCCTACAACTGGGATAATCGATTATCAGAAAATGACTGAAGTAATGGCCGAACAAATTCAGCAATTAAATCCTGAATCAAAATTATTTCTTGGTTATAAAGTTGAGAAGGTTCACCAGAACAGCAATCAAAGTACATTAGTTACAAAAGGAGATATCTTCTCCGCAAATAAGGTTATTTTCTGCGGAGGATTATTTGCAGATCAACTCGCGAAAAAAGACCACGTAAAACTCGATCTAAAGATCGTCCCCTTTCGAGGCGATTATTACGATTTAACTGAAAAAGGTATGCACAAGGTTAAAAACCTAATATACCCAGTCCCAGATCCTGATTTTCCTTTTTTAGGGGTTCATTTTACGCGGATGATTAATGGAGGAGTAGAATGTGGTCCCAATGCAGTATTTAGCTTTAAACGTGAAGGATATAATAAAACAGACTTCAATTTATCAGACAGTATAGATGCTTTAACTTACAAAGGCTTATGGAAACTTTTTGGTCGACATTGGAAACAAGGTTTGGAAGAATATAAAAGAGCATTTTCTAAAAAACTCTTTTTAAAGTCTCTACAGAAAATGATTCCATCCCTTGAAATGGATGACATTCAACCTACAAGAGCTGGGGTTAGAGCACAAGCATTAGATTACGATGGTAATCTAGTTTACGATTTCAAAATCGAACAAAATAGCAATCATTATCATGTCCTAAATGCCCCCTCTCCCGCTGCTACAGCTTGTTTAAGTATTGGGGATTATATCGTGGATCAAATAGACCAAAGACCTTAGACTTCTCAAAAAACAAAAAAGGCCGCTCAATGAGCGGCCTTTCAATATTTATCTAAAATCTGTTAAACGAATTTTAAACCTTTTCCTAAGTACTGAGCTGAAGAACCTAATTCCTCTTCAATTCTTAATAATTGGTTGTACTTAGCGATTCTGTCAGTTCTTGAAGCAGAACCAGTTTTGATTTGACCACAGTTTAATGCAACCGCTAAATCAGCGATAGTTACATCTTCAGTTTCTCCAGATCTGTGTGACATTACAGATGTGTAAGAAGCTCTGTGAGCCATTTCAACAGCATTGATAGTCTCAGTTAAAGAACCAATTTGGTTAACTTTTACTAAGATTGAGTTACCAACACCTTGCTCAATTCCTTGAGATAATCTGTCAACGTTAGTTACAAATAAATCATCACCAACTAATTGAACTTTGTCTCCTAACTTGTTAGTTAATTCTTTCCATCCAGCCCAGTCATCTTCATCTAAACCATCTTCGATAGAAATAATTGGGTATTTAGCAGCTAAATCAGCCCATAAAGAAACTAAGTCTGAAGAAGATAACTTCTCTCCTGAAGACTTATGTAAGTGGTAAACACCTTCATCTTTTAAGTAGAACTCAGAAGATGCAGCATCCATAGTGATGAACACTTCTTCACCTGGCTTGTATCCTGCCTTCTCGATAGCCTGCATGATAACTTCTAAACCTTCTTCATTAGATCCTAAGTTTGGAGCAAATCCACCCTCGTCACCAACGTTAGTTCCCATTCCTTTTCCTTTTAATACATCTTTAAGATTGTGGAAGATTTCAGCTCCCATTCTTAAAGCGTGAGAGAATGACTCAGCTCCAACAGGAGAAATCATAAACTCTTGGAAATCGATTGAGTTATCAGCGTGAGATCCACCGTTGATAATGTTCATCATTGGAATTGGTAACGTGTTAGCGTTAACCCCTCCGATGTACTTATATAATGGTAATCCAGCGTTATCAGCAGCACATTTTGCTGTTGCTAAAGAAGCACCTAAGATTGCGTTAGCACCTAAGTTTCCTTTGTTTGCTGTACCATCTAATGCTAACATAGCAGCATCAATAGCATTTTGATCAAATACATGCTTACCAACTAAAGCATCGTTGATAGCTGTGTTTACGTTTTCAACAGCTTTTAAAACTCCTTTTCCAAGGTAAGTTCCTTTATCACCATCTCTTAATTCTACAGCTTCGTGTACTCCAGTTGAAGCTCCTGATGGAACTGCAGCTCTTCCGAATACACCATTGTCTGTGATTACCTCAACTTCTACAGTAGGATTACCTCTGGAATCAAGGATTTGTCTTGCGTGAACTTTTGCAATATAACTCATAATACAATTATTATTTCTTAAACTGTTTGTGTCTCTTTTACTTTATTGATGTTCTCAACAAAAGTATCGAACAAATATCGTGAATCATGTGGACCTGGCGAAGCTTCTGGGTGAAATTGTACCGAGAAAACTGGCTTGTCCTTCATTCTTATTCCTGCTAAAGTATTATCATTTAAATGAAGATGTGTTACCACAACGTTATCATTTGCCTGAGCATCTTCCATTTTTACAACAAAACCATGGTTTTGAGAAGTAACCTCACATTTAGTAGTCTCCTCATTTCTTACAGGATGGTTACATCCTCTATGACCATTGTGCATTTTGTAAGTAGAAAGTCCTAAAGCTGTACAGATCATTTGATGACCTAAACAAATTCCAAAAACTGGATAGTCCGATGCAATTACTTTCTTTACCTCTTCTTGAACATCAGCCATTGCAGCTGGATCTCCAGGACCGTTAGATAAGAAAATTCCATCAGGATTCCATGCTTTCATTTCTTCAAAAGAAGTATTATGAGGAAAAACCTTCATGTAAACACCTCTTTCTTCTAAACATCTTAAAATATTCTTCTTAACTCCTAAATCAAGCACCGCTACTTTTGTATCCGAATTTTCATCACCAACAAAGTAAGGTTCTGTACAAGAAACTTTGGAAGCTAATTCTAAACCAGCCATCGATGGAATTTCAGCTAATTGAGCTTTCAATTTATCAACGTCTAATTCTTCTGATGAAATAATAGCGTTCATTGCTCCCTTATCTCTAATGTATCTTACAAGTGCTCTTGTATCAACATCAGATATAGCAACCATATTTTCATTTTCAAAATAATCCTGAATAGAAGAGTTCCCTGCTGGTCTGCTATAATAAGGTGAGAAACTCTTACAAACCATTCCGGCAATTTTCATTCCCTCAGATTCGATTTCATTTTCAGCAACACCATAGTTACCAATATGAGAAGTAGTCATTACAACTATTTGCTTATAGTAAGATGGATCTGTAAAGATTTCTTGATAACCAGTCATACCAGTATTAAAACAAATCTCTCCAGTTGTTGTTCCAACTTTCCCTGCAGCCTTCCCGTAAAATACTTTCCCGTCTTCTAAAACGATAACCGCTTTTTTCTTAGCTACGTATTTCATGCTCTCTTTCTATAAAAAAGCCCTTACGGGCTAATAATTTTAATTGGGTGCAAAAATAAAAAAAGGATAGCGTTTAAAACACTATCCTTTAATCAATTTTATCAACGATTCATCAACATTATTCTGCTTTATCCTCGTCTTTCTTTTCTTCAGATGAATCACCTTCAGCTTTTGGCTCTTCTTTCGGAGCTTCTTCAGCCTTTGGAGCTTCTTCCTTTACTTCTTCAACTACAGTTGCATCTTCTACAACTGGTGCTTCTTCAACTGCTTCTACAGGAGCTTCAGCTTTTGGAGCAGCTTTCTTAGTTGACTTTCTTCTTCTTGTTTTCTTAGGCTTAGCCGTAGATAATAAGTGTTCGTTGAAATCAACTAATTCAATGATACAAGTATCTGCGTTATCCCCTAATCTGTTTCCAGTTTTAAGGATTCTTGTGTATCCTCCTGGTCTGTCAGCAACTTTAGCAGCAACTTCTCCAAATAATTCTTGTACAGCTTCTTTCTTTTGTAAGTATCTGAAAACTGTTCTTCTTGAGTTCATATCATCAGTTTTAGCCTTTGTAATTAATGGCTCAACAAACTGACGTAATGCTCTTGCTTTAGCAACAGTAGTGCTAATTCTTTTATGTTCAATTAAGCTCACTGCCATGTTTTGTAACAAAGCTTTTCTGTGACCTTTTTGTCTTCCTAAATGATTGAACTTTTTTCCGTGTCTCATCTCTATGAGTATTATGGGTTATTCAAACCCGAGTTCGTTATTATTCTTTATCTAAGTACTTTGAAACGTTCATTCCAAATGATAACCCCTTGCTGATTACTAATTCTTCTAATTCAGTAAGTGATTTTTTACCAAAGTTTCTGAACTTCAATAAGTCGTTCTTATTGTATGAAACTAAGTCACCTAATGTCTCAACGTCAGCAGCTTTTAAACAGTTAAGAGCTCTAACAGAAAGATCCATATCAACTAACTTAGACTTCAACAATTGTCTCATATGTAATGAAGTCTCATCAAACTCTTCAGCAGCAGATTTTACTTCAGTATCTAAAGTGATCTTCTCATCCGAGAATAACATGAAGTGGTGAATTAAAATCTTTGCAGCTTCTTTTAATGCATCCTTTGGGTGGATAGAACCATCAGTTTTGATATTGAAAACTAACTTTTCATAGTCAGTTTTTTGCTCAACTCTGTAGTTCTCGATGCTATAGTTCACATTCTTAATTGGAGTAAAGATTGAATCTACAGCAACAGTTCCTACTGGTGCATTAGCTTGTTTGTTCTCTTCAGCTGGAACATATCCTCTTCCTTTCTCGATAGTAATATCCATATCGATTTTTACAGAAGGCTCCATGTTGGCGATAACATGATCAGGATTTAATACTTGGTACCCAGAAATAAAAGTTCCTAAGTCACCAGCAGTTAATTGATCTTTACCAGAAACCGAGATTGAAACTTTTTCAGTTTCTGCATCTTCGATTTGCTTCTTGAAACGAACTTGCTTTAAGTTTAAGATGATTTCAGTAACATCTTCTACAACTCCTTTGATAGTAGAAAACTCGTGATCAACACCTTCAATTTTTACAGAAGTAATCGCAAATCCTTCTAAAGAGGATAATAAGATTCTTCTTAAGGCATTTCCGATAGTTAAACCAAATCCTGGTTCCAAAGGTCTGAATTCAAACTGACCAGCGAAATCATCAGATTCGATCATTATAACTTTATCAGGTTTTTGAAATGCTAAAATTGCCATGATATAATTTCTTTTTAAATATTCAATTAGATTACTTAGAGTACAATTCAACGATTAACTGAGTGTTGATATTCTCAGGAATATCTTCTCTAATCGGTGATTGTAAAAACTTACCTGCAACAGCACTTTTGTCAAACTCTAACCAAGGGAAAGTTCTTGTATTAACTTCGATAGAAGACTTAACGATGTCTAAAGACTTCGACTTCTCTCTAACAGCTACAATATCACCTGCTTTTAATTGGTAAGATGGAATGTTTACTACTTCACCATTAACAGTAACATGCTTGTGAGATACTAATTGTCTTGCTCCTCTTCTTGATGGAGAAATACCTAAACGGAAAACAGTGTTATCTAAACGAGACTCACATAACATTAATAAGTTCTCACCAGTAATACCGCTTCTTCTTGATGCTTCCTTAAATAAGTTTAAGAATTGCTTTTCTAAGATACCGTATGTATATTTTGCTTTTTGCTTTTCTTGTAATTGGATCGCGTAATCAGACTTCTTTTGTCTTCTTTTTCCATTACCATGCATTCCAGGAGCATAAGGCTTCTTTTCTAATGCTTTATCTGGGCCAAAAATTGGCTCACGGAATTTACGTGCGATTTTTGATTTAGGACCTGTATAACGTGCCATAATTAATTTCTTTTAATAAAGTTAATATTAAACTCTTCTTCTCTTTGGAGGTCTACAACCATTGTGAGGTAGAGGTGTAACGTCTACGATTTCCATTACCTCGATTCCAGAATTATGAATTGCTCTAATAGCAGATTCTCTTCCTCCTCCTGGTCCTTTTACATAAACTTTAACTTTTCTAAGTCCTCTCTCTTGAGCAACTTTAGCACAGTCCTCTGCAGCCATTTGAGCAGCGTAAGGAGTGTTTTTCTTTGATCCTCTGAATCCCATTTTACCAGCTGATGACCAAGAAATAACTTGACCTGTAGCATTAGTTAACGAGATGATGATGTTGTTAAAAGACGCCTTAATGTGCGCTTCCCCTACTGGGTCAACTTTCACCTTGTACGAGCTTTTCTTTGTAGCTTTTGCCATAACTTGTGATTTATATGATCTGAAACCTACCTATTATTTAGTAGCTTTCTTCTTATTTGCAACAGTTTTTCTTCTACCTTTTCTAGTTCTTGAGTTATTCTTAGTGTGCTGACCTCTTAATGGTAACCCAGCTCTGTGACGAATACCTCTATAAGATCCTATATCCATTAAACGCTTAATGTTTAATTGAACTTCTGATCTTAATTCACCTTCAACAGTTAATTCATCAGTAATGATATCACGAACTTTTTTCGTTTGATCATCTGACCAATCCTGAACTTTTGCGTTTCTGTCTACACCAGCTTTGTCTAAAATAGACTGAGCAGAAGACTTACCGATTCCAAAAATGTACGTTAATGAAATCTCTCCTCTTTTATTATCTGGTATATCTACTCCAGCAATCCTTGCCATAATAAAAATTTAATTAGTTCTTAATTCAATTAGTTTACCCCTGTCTCTGTTTGAACTTAGGGTTCTTTTTGTTAATTACGTAAACTTTTCCTTTTCTCTTGACGATTTTACAATCGGCACTTCTCTTTTTAACAGATGCTCTAACTTTCATTTTCTAAAGTTTTCTATTTGTATCTAAAAGTGATTCTACCCTTTGTTAGATCATATGGAGACATTTCTACCTTCACACGATCTCCAGGTAAAATCTTAATGTAATGCATTCTCATTTTACCAGAAATATGAGCCGTAATAACGTGCCCATTCTCTAATTCTACTCTAAACATTGCGTTCGATAATGCTTCGATTATCGTTCCGTCTTGTTCTATAGATGGTTGTTTAGCCATACTTTATACTACTTCTATTCCGTTTTTTTGTAGTTCCTCCTCAATAAAGGCGAACGAAGATAATACTTCTGGACCAGATTTCATAATCGCAACTGTATGTTCGAAATGTGCACTAGGTTTTCCATCCTGAGTTAACACACTCCAACCGTCATTTAAGAAGCGTACTTTCTGGGTTCCCATGTTAATCATCGGTTCGATTGCCAATACCAATCCTTCCTTTAATTGTATACCTCTACCTCGAGATCCATAATTAGGCACCTGAGGTTCCTCGTGTAATTCTCTTCCTACTCCATGCCCAACTAACTCGCGAACTACACCATAGTTAAACTCATGAGCTTTTTGTTGAATGGCAAAACTAATATCCCCTAATCTGTTACCAACTTTAGCTTGCTCAATTCCTTTGTACAAACTTTCTTTAGTAACTCTTAGTAATTGTTTTGTTTCTTCAGCAACATTACCTACAGTATATGTATAGGCTGAGTCACCATAGAATTCATTCTTCAAAACACCACAATCCACCGAAATGATATCTCCATCTTCTAAAGGTTTATCATTAGGTATTCCATGAACTACCTCTGCATTTGGAGACATGCAAAGTGTATTTGGAAACCCTCCATAGCCTTTAAAAGCAGGAATAGCATCGTTATCTCTAATAAACTCTTCTGCTATTCTATCTAACTCAAGTGTTGTAACACCTGGTTTTATCAATCCTGCAATTGCGCCATGAGTTTTCGCAACAAGCAAAGAACTTTCTCTTATAAGTTCAATCTCCTCTTTTGTTTTGTAAACTTCTTTTCTCATTATATGATTAAATCATACCTACAGAAGAAGACTCACTTAAAGAAGACTCACCTCTTACTTTTCCAGTCTTCATTAATCCGTCGTAGTGACTCATTAATAAATAACCATCAATTTGTTGTAATGTGTCTAAAACAACACTTACCATAATTAAAAGTGATGTACCTCCGAAGAAGTATGAAAAAGAATCTTTTACATCAGCCATTCTCGCAAATAAAGGAAGAATAGCAATTAACGCTAAGAATAATGATCCTGGGAACATGATCTTAGACATAATACCATCAATATAATCAGCAGTTTCATTTCCTGGTTTAACACCTGGAATAAAAGCACCTTGTTTCTTGAAATCTTCAGCCATCTGACGAGGGTTAACAACCATCGCAGTGTAGAAGTAAGTCATTACAATAATAAGCACTGCAGTTAAAAGGTTGTACCAAACATCATTTGGATCAGCCAATTGTTGCATAAATCCTTTAGCCCCATCTCCTAAGAAATCAGATTGTGCTAAACCATTTGGTAAGAACATAATCGCTTGAGCAAAAATGATTGGCATAACACCCGCCATTGCAATTTTTAATGGAAGGTATCTTCTACCTCCTCCTTGTACCTTATTAATTGCACCACCTGCAACCATTTGCTTAGGATATTCAAGTGGAACTTTTCTAACTCCTTTCACAATCATAATTGTGAAAAGTATAATAAAGAACCAAGCAATGAATTCAACAATTAAGAAGAATAAACGACCACCAGTTGCAGCTTTGATTAAACGTTCGTCAATCTCAGAAGCAATTGCCTCAGGAAGTTTAGTTAGGATACCAATTGTAATTAATAAAGAAACTCCGTTTCCAATACCTTTCTCAGTAATTTTTTCACCTAACCACATTAAGAATAATGTAGCGGCAACCATAATTGCAACTGAAGTAAACATGAATAAGAACCCATCATTAACGATAGCTCCTTTTGCTCCTCCAACATACAATCTTAAGTAAGATGGAGCCTGAACAGCAGTTACGGCAATAGTTAAGAATTTAGTATAGGTTTGCATCTTCTTTCTTCCACTCTCACCTTCTTTTTGAAGCTTTTGAAATTGCGGAACGGCCATTCCCAATAATTGGATAACAATAGATGCGGTAATATAAGGCATGATCCCTAATGCAAAAATAGATGCCTTTGAAAAAGCACCTCCTGCAAATTGGTCAATTAAACCTGTTATACCTTTTCCACCACCATTATTTTGGTAGTAAGAAGCTAAAATATCACTGTCGATACCTGGTAAAAGGATCTGCGTTCCAGCAACATAAACCAATAAGAATAAAACAGTATTGAGGATTCGCGTACGCAAATCCTCAATAGCCCAAATATTCTTCAATTTTTGAATAATATTATTCATAGTAATTATGCAATAGTAGCTGTACCACCTTTACCTTCGATAGCTTCTTTTGCTGAAGCAGAGAAAGCGTGAGCAGTAACATTAATCTTATCACTTAATTCTCCAGTTCCTAAAACTTTGATTAACTCATTTTTTGAAGCTAATCCGTTTTCAACTAATACTGCTGGAGTAAAGTCTGAAATTCCTTTTGCTGAAGATAAAGTTTGTAATAATCCTAAATTAACAGCTTTATACTCAACTCTGTTAGGATTCTTAAATCCAAACTTAGGTAATCTTCTCTGAATAGGCTGTTGACCTCCTTCGAAACCAACTTTTCTTGAGTAACCAGAACGTGATTTAGCTCCTTTATGACCTCTTGTAGAAGTTCCTCCTCTACCTGATCCTTGACCTCTACCAATTCTCTTGTCAGATTTAGTAGCTCCGTTTGCTGGTTTTAATTTATTAAGTTGCATTGTAAAATATCTTTAATTATTTCTCAACCTTTACTAAATGTTCTACGGCTCTAACCATTCCCAAAATTTGAGGGTTCTCCTCTTTTTCTACGGTTTGGTTAAGCTTTGAAATTCCTAAAGCTTTTAATGTATCCTTTTGTCTCTTTGGATAATTAATAGCGCTTCTTACTTGAGTGATTTTAATCTTCGCCATGTTTCTTTAATTAACCGTTGAATACTTTTTCTAATTTAACTCCTCTGTTTTGAGCTACAGTTAAAGGAGATCTTAATTCCTTAAGAGCGATAATTGTTGCTTTAACAACATTGTGTGGGTTAGAAGAACCTTTTGACTTCGCTAATACATTCTTAACACCAGCCGACTCTAACACTGCTCTCATTGCACCACCAGCGATAACTCCTGTACCGGACGCTGCAGGCTTCATAAAAACTCTTGCTCCAGAGAAAGTACTTTCTTGCTCGTGAGGAATAGTTCCGTTGAAGATTGGAACTTCAACTAAATTCTTTTTTCCTTCATCGATAGCTTTAGTAATCGCTTCAGTAACTTCATTAGCTTTACCTAATCCGTGACCAACAATTCCATTTTCGTTACCAACTACAACAATAGCTGCGAATGAGAAGTGACGTCCACCCTTTGTTACTTTAGTTACTCTGTTTATAGCTACTAGACGATCTTTAATTTCGATTTCGCTAGATCTAACTTTATTTTCGTTATTATTTGCCATCTCTTATTAGAATTTTAATCCACCTTCTCTAGCACCTTCAGCTAAAGCTTTTACTCTTCCGTGGTATAAGTATCCATTTCTATCAAAAACTACTTGAGCAATTCCTGCTGCGATAGCTTTTTCTGCTGCTGCTTTACCAACTGCAGATGCTAACTCAACTTTAGATCCTTTTGCATCAAATCCTTTATCGCTAGATGAAGTTGAAACTAATGTTTTACCAGCTACATCATCAATGAACTGAACATAGATTTCTTTGTTACTTCTGAAAACCGACATTCTTGGTCTTTCAGCTGTACCTTCAACGTTTTTTCTAATACTCGCTTTAATACGAGTTCTTCTTGCTTCTTTATTAGCTGCCATAACTAATTATTTTATCCAGCTGACTTACCAGCTTTTCTTCTAATTTGTTCACCAACGTACTTAATACCTTTTCCTTTGTATGGTTCAGGTTTTCTAAGTGATCTTAATTTCGCTGCAACCTGTCCAACTAACTGCTTGTCGATTGACGTGAAAGTTACGATTGGTGGTTGACCTTTTGATTGCTCAGCCTCAACTTTAACTTCTGGAGGTAAAGCGAAAACAACGTTGTGAGAGAAACCTAAGTTCATCTCTAATTGCTGTCCAACAACTTTAGCTCTGAAACCTACTCCAATTAACTCTTGCTTGATTGAGTATCCTTCAGAAACTCCAACAACCATATTGTTAATCAAAGATCTATATAATCCATGCTTAGCTTTTAAATCTTTTGATTCGTTAGCTCTTTTCACAACAACTTCGTTGTTTGCTACTTCAACAGTGATTCCTTCAGCAATATCTTGCTTAAGTTCACCTAACTTTCCTTTTACAGTAACCTCACCGTTGCCGAAGCTAACTTCAACACCTGCTGGTAAAGCGACTGGAGCATTTCCTATTCTTGACATTTCTCTAATTCTTTAGTATACGTGACAAATTACTTCTCCACCTACGTTTTCGTTTCTAGCTTCTTTGTCAGTGATAACACCTTTAGAAGTAGATAAAATCGCAATACCTAAACCGTTTAATACTCTTGGTAACTCTTTTGCATTAGTATAAGATCTTGAACCTGGAGTTGAAACTCTTTTCAAAACTTTAATTGCTGGAGTTTTAGTTTTCAAGTCGTACTTTAAAGCGATCTTGATATTACCTTGTGGTCCATTCTCATCTTCGAACTTGTAGTTAAAAATGTATCCTTTATCAAACAAGATTTTAGTGATCTCCTTCTTTAAATTAGAAGCAGGAACATCAACAACTCTATGCTTTGCAGCGATAGCGTTTCTTAATCTTGTTAAGTAATCTGCTATAGGATCCGTATTCATAACTTAATCTTTTCTTTTTAAACTATTAATTACCAACTAGCCTTTTTAACACCTGGAATCAAACCATTGTTGGCCATTTCTCTAAACTGGATTCTAGATAATCCAAATTGTCTCATGTACCCTTTTGGACGACCAGTAATCTTACATCTGTTATGCATTCTGATCGGCATAGAGTTTCTAGGAAGTTTTTGTAATGCTTCGTAATCTCCAGCTTCTTTTAAAGCTTTTCTTTTCTCAGCGTATTTTGCAACCAGTTTAGCTCTTTTAACCTCTCTGGCTTTCATTGATTCCTTTGCCATGACTCAATTAGTTTTTAATGTTTTTAAATGGAACTCCAAATTCTTTTAATAATGCATATCCTTCCTCGTCAGTTTCAGCTGTAGTTACGAAAGTAATATCCATTCCTAAGATTTTATCAACCTTGTCGATATCGATCTCTGGGAAAATGATATGCTCTTTAATTCCTAAAGTGTAGTTACCTCTAGAGTCAAACTTAAAGTTAACTCCTCTGAAGTCTCTTACACGAGGAAGTGCAACAGCAACTAAACGCTCAAAGAATTCATACATTCCTTCTCCTCTTAAAGTAACTTTAGCTCCAATAGGCATGTTCTTTCTTAATTTGAAAGTAGAAACATCCTTCTTAGAGTAACATGTTACTGCTTTTTGACCAGCGATAGTTGATAATTGCTTAGTAGCGTTTTCAACTAATCTCTTGTCTGCAACACCTGCTCCGATACCTTGATTGATTACAATCTTCTCCAATTTTGGTACCTGCATAACATTCTTGTAACCGAACTGCTCTTTTAAAGCAGGAGCTACCTTCTCGTCGTATTGCTTTCTAAAATTTGGTACGTACTGTTCCATTAGTCTAAAATCTTATCAGTTTTTTTAGCGTATCTCTTTAATTGACCGTCCACAACTTTTCTTCCAATTCTTGATGTTGCATCACCATCAAGTAGCATCACATTGGAAATTTGAATTGGAGCCTCAGTCTCAACAATTCCACCTTGTGGATTTTGTGCAGAAGGCTTAGTGTGTTTTTTAACTTTATTCACACCAGCAACGATAACTTTATTATCAGCAACTAAAACCTTTAAGATTTCACCTGTTGATCCTTTATCGTTTCCAGTAATAACTTTTACTGTATCTCCTTTCTTTAATTTTAACTTCGCCATTGTTAAATATTTTATAGTACCTCAGGTGCTAGTGAAACAATTTTCATAAAATCTTTCTCACGTAGCTCTCTTGCTACAGGTCCGAAAATACGAGTTCCTCTCATCTCTCCTGCAGTGTTTAATAATACAACTGCGTTGTCGTCAAATCTGATGTATGATCCATCAGCTCTTCTTACTTCTTTAGCAGTTCTAACAACTACAGCTTTTGCTACAGCTCCTTTCTTAACATTTCCAGCAGGCATTGCTTTCTTAATCGAAACAACAATTTTGTCACCAATTGAAGCGTATCTCTTTTTAGTACCTCCTAAAACTCTGATACATAATGCTTCTTTAGCACCACTGTTGTCTGCAACTTTACACCTAGATTCTTGTTGTATCATGACTAAATATTAATCTTCTTAATCAAAAAATTATTTTGCTTTCTCAACGATTTCAACCAAACGCCAGTTCTTAGTTTTACTAAGAGGTCTAGTTTCCATGATCTTAACCGTATCACCAACATTACATTCCTCCTTTTCATCGTGAGCAACGAACTTGTTAGTTTGCTTAACAAACTTACCGTACTTAGCATGCTTCTGTCTTCTTTCGATAGAAACAACGATTGATTTATTCATCGAAGTACTAGTAACGATTCCTACTCTTTCTTTTCTTAAATTTCTCGTAGACATAGTTTAAAATTTTATTAGAGCTTAAGCCTGCTCTTTTTCGTTAAGAACAGTTTTTAATCTAGCAACTAATCTTCTTGTAGATTTAATTACTAATGGATTTTCAACTGGTGAAACAGCGTGGCTTAACTGTAAGTTATCCAAAGCTTTAGTTTCTTCAGCAATCTTTGCTTTTAAATCCTCAACCGATAATTCTCTAATTTCTGCAGCTTTCATCTCTAATTATATTTAAGCTTGATAATCTCTTCTAACAATAAACTTAGTTTTCACTGGTAACTTTTGAGCAGCTAATCTTAAAGCTTCTTGTGCGATATCCAATGGCACACCGTCTGCTTCGAATAAGATTTTTCCAGGTTTAACTGGAGCAACCCAATACTCAGGAGAACCTTTACCTTTACCCATCCTTACTTCAGCAGGCTTCTTAGTAACAGGCTTGTCTGGGAAAATTCTAATCCAGATTTGACCTTCCCTTTTCATGTATCTTGTTACAGCAACACGGGCAGCTTCAATCTGTCTTGAAGTAATCCATCCTTGATCTAATGTCTTAATACCAAAAGATCCGAATGCGATTTGAGAACCTCTATGAGAAACACCTTTCTCATTCCCTTTCCCTTTCTGAACCTTTCTATACTTTACTCTTTTTGGAGATAACATCTCTTAAAATTTTTTCAGTGAATAATTAACGTCTCTTCTTTCCTTTGAATTTACCACCTTTACCACCTTTGTTTTGGTTAGCAGCAGCGCTTGGAGTTAAATCAACTTTACCGTATATTTCTCCTTTACAAATCCAAACTTTAACACCTAATCTTCCATAAGTAGTGTGAGCTTCAGACCAACAGTAATCAACATCGGCACGGAAAGTATGTAACGGAATTCTTCCCTCCTTCTTCATTTCTGTACGAGCCATCTCAGCACCATTTAAACGTCCAGCAACTTGAACTTTGATCCCTTCAGCACCCATTCTCATTGCAGAAGCTACAGCCATTTTCATCGCTCTTCTGAAAGAAATTCTTCCTTCAATCTGACGACAAATACTATCCGCAACAAGTTTTGCATCTAACTCAGGTCTTTTAATTTCAAAGATATTGATTTGAACTTCTTTTCCAGTAAGCTTCTTAATCTCCTCTTTTAATTTATCAACTTCCTGTCCACCTTTACCAATGATTATACCTGGTCTTGCAGTATGGATAGTAATAGAAATTAACTTTAAAGTTCTTTCGATTACGATTTTAGAAACTGAAGCCTTCGCTAAACGAGCTCTGATATAGTCTCTGATTTTTGAATCTTCGTAAATTTTGTCAGCATAGTTTTTTCCACCATACCAGTTAGAATCCCATCCACGAACGATTCCTAATCTATTTCCTATAGGGTTTGTTTTTTGTCCCATTACTTAAACTCTTTCTTAATTAATTTTATCTACAAATAACGTTACGTGATTCGAACGCTTTCTAATTCTGTGAGCTCTACCTTGTGGAGCAGGCTGAATTCTTTTAAGCATTCTCGCTGAATCAACAGTGATATTAGTTACGAATAACTCTCCACTTTCTGGAGCATCACCAGTCTTTGCTTCATAGTTATGAATTGCAGACTTTAAAAGCTTTTCAACTTTACTCGCAGCTTCTTTATTAGAATACTGAAGTACACCTAAAGCTTTGTAAACTTCCATACCTCTAACTAAGTCAGCAACTAATCTCATCTTACGAGGAGAAGTTGGACAGTTATTCAACTTCGCAAAGTACTGAGACTTTCTAGCCTCTTTTGCCGCCTCTGCAGTATTTCTTTTTCTAGCACCCATTTTATTAAATGTTTTGCTTAATTAATTATTTTTTCTTCTTATCAGCTCCGTGACCTCTGTAAGTTCTAGTTGGAGCAAATTCACCTAACTTGTGTCCTACCATGTTTTCAGTTACGTAAACAGGGATGAACTTATTTCCGTTGTGAACACCGATTGTTAATCCTAAGAAATCAGGAGTAATCATAGATGCTCTAGACCAAGTTTTGATAACGTTTTTCTTTCCTGACTCTTGAGCCTCGTCTACACGCTTTTGTAACTTGTAATGTACAAATGGTGGTTTTTTAAGTGATCTAGCCATTTTCTAATTATTTTTTACGTCTTTCAATAATGTACTTATCAGAGTATTTCTTTGGAGCTCTAGTTTTGTAACCTTTAGCAGGTAAACCTTTTCTAGATCTTGGGTGCCCTCCAGATGAACGTCCTTCACCACCTCCCATTGGGTGATCAACTGGGTTCATAGCAACACCTCTTACTCTTGGTCTTCTTCCTAACCATCTGCTTCTACCAGCCTTACCAGAAACAACTAACTGATGGTCTGAGTTAGAAACTGCACCGATAGTAGCTGAACACGATACCATAACCTGACGAGTTTCACCAGATGGTAACTTTAATGTAGCATACTTACCTTCTTTTGCAGCTAACTGAACATAAGAACCAGCAGATCTAGCTAACTTCCCTCCTTGACCAGGTTGGAACTCAACATTATGAACAACTGTTCCTAATGGAATTTCAGATAATGGTAATGCGTTTCCAACCTCAATTGGAGCACCTTTTCCAGCTTGAACCTTTGCACCAACTTCTAATCCGTTTGGAGCTAAGATGTAAGCTTTCTCACCATCAGCATAGTATAATAAAGCGATTCTTGCAGTTCTGTTTGGATCATACTCGATACCTTTAACAGTTGCAGGAACACTAACTTTAGTTCTTTTAAAATCGATCACACGGTACTTCTTCTTGTGACCACCACCGATATTACGAACTGTCATTTTTCCTGAAGCATTTCTACCTCCTGAACTTTTCTTCTTCGCAATTAAGCTCTTCTCAGGACTACTTTTAGTAACATCATCAAAAGTATCTGCTACTTTATGTCTTTGTCCTGGCGTATTTGGTTTTAATTTCTTTAAACCCATCTTCTTAAATATTACCGTAAATATCTATTACTTCACCTTCTTTAAGAGTAATAATAGCTTTCTTGAATGACGCCGTTCTTCCGTCCATCGCCCAAGTCTTTCTATTTCTCTTTGCTTTACCAGCGTAACGCATAGTGTTCACTGATTCAACTGTTACACCGTAAGTAGCTTCAACTGCTTTTTTGATTTGCACCTTATTAGCAGTGTTGCTTACGATGAATCCGTATCTTCCTAGTTTCTCTTCTAGGTTAGACATCTTTTCTGTTATAATTGGCTTAACAATAACACTCATCTCTTACTAGCTTAAACTGTTTTCAAATTCTTTAATTGAACCCTCAGAAAGCACTAATTTGCTACAGTTGATTAAGTCGTAAGTGTTTACTTCCGAAGTAGCAACAACTTTAACTTTTTGAATGTTTCTTGAAGACAAGTAAACGTTCTTTTCATTTTCTGCAGTTACCAAAGTAACTCTCTTTCCTTCTAAGTCAAGACCTTTTAATACTGCAACAAAATCCTGAGTTTTTGGTGCGTCAAATTTTAAGTCTTCTAAAACGATTACTTTATCTTCTTTAACAGAAGATGAAAGAACCGATTTTTTAGCAACCGCCTTAACTTTCTTATTTAATTTGAATCCGTAGTATCTTGGTTTAGGTCCGAAAATTCTACCTCCACCTCTAAATACTGGAGATTTAATATCACCGTATCTAGCTGCTCCAGATCCTTTTTGCTTTTTCAATTTCTTAGTACTCCCTACGATTTCGTTTCTCTCCTTCGATTTGTGAGTACCTTGTCTTTGATTAGCTAAATATTGCTTCACATCTAAGTACACTGTGTGCTCGCTTGGCTCAACACCAAAAACAGCATCACTTAAAGTAACTTTTCTACCAGTGTCTTTTCCTGTTTTATCTAATACTGCTAACTCCATCTTATTTCTCAATTACAACGTAAGACCCTTTTGCTCCAGCAACATTCCCTGAAACAACAATTAAATTCTTGTCAGCTAATACTTTTAAAACCTTTAAGTTTTGAGTCTTAACTGTGTCTCCACCCATTCTTCCGGCCATTCTCATTCCTTTGAATACTTTCGAAGGAGTAGAAGCACCACCAATCGAACCTGGAGCTCTTAATCTGTTGTGCTGTCCGTGAGTTTGACCTCCAACACCTCTAAAATTGTGTCTTTTTACAACACCTTGGAATCCTTTTCCTTTAGAAGTACCTGCAACGTCAACAAATTCACCTTCTTCAAAAAGTTCAACAGTGATTTCATCACCTAAAGCTTTCTCTTCTTCGAATCCTCCGAATTCTACTAATTTAGCTCTTGGTGTTACACTCGCTTTTTTGAAGTGCCCTTTCATTGGCGCTGAGATATTCTTCTCAGTTTTTTCATCGAACGCTAATTGAAGCGCCGAATAACCGTCAGTCTCCTCAGTTTTAACCTGAGTAACCACGCATGGACCAGCCTCGATAACAGTACACGGAATGTTTTTACCATTCTCGTCGAACATGCTCGTCATACCGATCTTTTTTCCTATCAATCCTGACATCGAATAACAGTTTTTAAGTTATCTTATCTATTTAATTACTATACCTTAATTTCAACTTCAACACCTGAAGGTAATTCTAACTTCATTAATGCATCAACAGTCTTTGAAGAAGAACTGTAAATATCCATTAATCTCTTGTAAGAACTTACTTGAAATTGCTCTCTTGACTTCTTGTTAACGTGAGTTGATCTTAATACAGTAAAGATTCTCTTGTTAGTTGGTAATGGAATTGGTCCACTTACAACTGCACCTGTAGACTTTACAGTTTTAACAATCTTCTCAGCTGATTTGTCAACTAAGTTGTGGTCGAAAGACTTTAATTTGATTCTAATTTTCTGGCTCATATCTTATGTACCTTAAACTCTTTTATTAATTATGCTTCAACTTGTCCTTTAGCAGCGGCGATTACATCCTTAGCTACTGCTTGAGGTGCTTCTGCGAAGTGACTAAATTCCATTGTTGAAGTTGCTCTACCTGAAGTAATTGTTCTTAATGAAGTAACATATCCGAACATTTCTGATAACGGCACCTTAGCTTTAACAACCTTAGCTCCATTTTTATCATCCATTCCTTCCATTAAACCTCTTCTCTTGTTCAAGTCAGCAACAACATCCCCCATGTTTTCCTCTGGAGTAATTACTTCCAATTTCATCATTGGCTCAAGTAATACTGGATTAGCTTGTGGACATGCATTTTTGAAAGCCATCTTAGCAGCTACCTCGAAAGATAACTGGTCTGAATCTACTTGGTGGTAAGAACCATCATGTAAAGTAACTTTAAGTGAATCAACATTAAATCCTGCTAATACACCAGCTTCCATAGCTTCTTTGAATCCTTTTTCAACTGAAGGGATAAATTCCTTAGGAACGTTACCACCTTTAACTTCATTTACGAATTCAAGACCATCTTTTTCATCCTCTCTAGGACCTATTGTAACTTGAATATCTGCGAATTTACCACGACCTCCAGATTGTTTCTTGTAAACTTCTCTGTGTTGTACAGCGTTTGTGATAGTTTCTTTGTAGTTTACTTGAGGAGCACCTTGGTTACACTCAACTTTGAATTCTCTCTTCAATCTATCAATAATGATATCTAAGTGTAACTCTCCCATTCCTGAGATAATAGTCTGACCAGAGTTCTCGTCAGTCTTAACTTGGAATGTTGGATCTTCTTCAGCTAATTTACCTAAAGCTAAACCTAACTTATCAACGTCAGCTTGAGACTTTGGCTCGATAGCAACCCCGATTACAGGATCTGGGAAGTCCATAGACTCTAACACGATAGGTGCATCTTCAGCACATAAAGTATCTCCAGTTCTAATATCTTTAAATCCAACTAATGCAGCGATATCACCAGCGTGTAACTCATCAATTTGGTTTTGAGAGTTTGCGTGCATTTGGAAGATTCTTGAAATTCTTTCTTTCTTCATTGTTCTTGTGTTTAAAACATAAGAACCTGAAGGTAATTTACCAGAGTATGATCTAGTAAAACATAAACGACCAACGAATGGATCAGTAGCGATTTTAAATGCTAAAGCAGAGAATGGCTCATCAGCAGAAGGCTTTCTTGAAACCTCCTCATCAGTCTTAGGGTTAGTTCCAACGATAGCTTCTTGATCTAATGGAGATGGTAAAATTTCCATTACGATATCTAACATAGCCTGAACTCCTTTGTTTTTGAAAGCTGATCCACACATCATTGGAACAAACTTAGCATCTAAAGTAGCTCCTCTTAAGGCATCTAAAACTTCTCTTTCAGTGATTGAATCTGGATCTTCAAAGAATTTCTCCATTAAAGATTCGTCGTACTCAGCGATAGCTTCTAATAACTTCTCTCTGTACTCTTCAACCTCGTCAGCCATATCTGCAGGGATTTCAACTTCCTCGAAAGTCATACCCATGTCATTCTCATTCCAAACGATTCCTCTGTTGTTAATTAAATCAACAACACCTTTGAAATCATCTTCTGCACCGATTGGTAACTGTAATGGAACTGCTTTTGATCCTAACATTTCTTCAACCTGCTTACACACGTTTAAGAAGTCAGCACCTTGACGGTCCATTTTGTTTACGAAACCAATTCTTGATACATTATAGTTATCAGCAAGTCTCCAGTTAGTTTCTGATTGTGGCTCAACACCATCAACAGCAGAAAATAAGAAAACTAAACCGTCTAATACTCTTAAAGATCTGTTTACCTCAACAGTAAAGTCAACGTGACCAGGAGTATCAATAATATTCACTTGGTAATCGTTTCCTCTATAAGGCCAGAATACAGTAGTAGCAGCAGATGTAATTGTAATACCTCTTTCTTGCTCTTGCTCCATCCAGTCCATTGTAGCACCACCATCGTGAACCTCACCAATCTTGTGAGATACACCAGCGTAGTATAATACTCTCTCTGTAGTAGTAGTTTTCCCAGCATCAATGTGAGCTGCGATACCAATGTTTCTTGTATATTTAAGATCTCTCTTAGCCGCCATTTTGACTTATCTTTTAATATTCTTTATTCTAATTCAATTAAACTCTAAAGTGAGCAAAAGCTTTGTTAGCTTCAGCCATTCTGTGAGTATCTTCTTTTTTCTTGAAAGCAGCTCCTTCTTCTTTTGAAGCAGCGATAATCTCAGCAGCTAATTTCTGAGCCATTGATTTCTCGTTTCTCTTTCTAGCATACCCAATTAACCACTTCATTCCCATAGACTGTTTTCTATTTTCACGAATTGGAACTGGAATCTGGAATGTTGCTCCTCCTACTCTTTTAGATCTTACCTCTACTCCTGGAGTAACATTTGATAATGCCTTTTTAAATACTTCTAAAGCATCCTCCTCTTCAACCTTAGACGCAACTACATCTAAAGAATCATAAAAAATGTTGAAAGCGATAGATTTTTTACCGTCTAACATTAAGTTGTTCACGAACTTAGTTACTACAGTATCTCCAAACTTTGGATCTGGTAAAACTAATCTCTGTTTTGCACTACTTTTTCTCATCTCAGTAAAATACTTTTAATTATTTCTTAGGACGTTTAGCTCCGTACTTAGATCTTCTTTGTAATCTTCCTTCTACACCAGCAGTATCTAACGCTCCACGAACGATGTGATACTTAACCCCTGGTAAATCCTTTACTCTTCCTCCTCTTACAAGTACAATCGAGTGCTCTTGTAAGTTGTGCCCTTCTCCTGGGATGTAAGCAGAAACCTCAATACCGTTAGTTAACCTAACTCTGGCTACCTTTCTCATTGCTGAGTTTGGTTTCTTAGGTGTAGTAGTATAAACTCTTGTACAAACACCTCTTCTTTGAGGACAAGCGTTAAGAGCTGCAGCCTTACTTTTTGTTGGCTTATTAACTCTTCCTTTTCTTATTAACTGTTGAATAGTTGGCATATCTTATATAATATTCACTTTCAATTAAACACAATCCCGCCAAAAAACGGGAGGGCAAAGATAGGTAGAATTTTTTAATTATCAAGAGGTTTCACTGATTTACCCCCTTTTTTTTCACAATTGCGCACATATCATTGTGAATAAACCCTGTAAACACTTGATTTTCTATGAATTAAAAATCAACAATCTTTTTTCTCTGTGGAAAAAAAGTAGATCCAAACCAGCTTTTGGTTATTTTTGAAATATGCCAGATTTTATCAACGAACTTAACGAACCACAGCGAAATGCTGTTCAATCTATTGAAGGACCAAACATGATTCTTGCTGGAGCAGGATCTGGTAAAACTAGGGTTCTTACTTATAGGATAGCCTATTTACTAAGTCAGGGAGTTGATTCCTTTAATATCCTTGCTTTAACCTTTACTAATAAAGCAGCTCGTGAAATGCGCGAGCGAATTGAAAACATCATTGGACTTGAGGCTCGAAGTTTATGGATGGGTACCTTCCACTCTATTTTCGCTAAAATCCTTCGAAACGAACATGAGAAGTTAGGTTTCCCTTACAACTTCACTATATATGATACCATAGATGCTAAAAACTTAATTAAGTCTATTATTAAGGAGTTAGGTTTAGATGATAAGATCTATAAACCTGGTATGGTATATAATAGGATATCTGCAGCTAAAAATAATCTGATATCTGCAAAGGCATATAATGAAGACTCTTCGATTGTAACCGAAGACAAAAGGATGGGGAAACCAGAAATCGGAAAGATCTATACTACATATAGTACAAGATGTCTGAAAGCTGGAGCCATGGATTTTGATGACCTACTATTTAAAACCTATGAGCTTTTCGTTAAGTTCCCTGAAGTTTTAGAGAAATATCAAAACCTATATAAATATGTATTGGTAGATGAGTATCAGGATACCAATTATGCTCAGTATGTAATAGTAAAGATGTTAGCTCAGAAATATAAGAACATATGTGTGGTTGGAGATGATGCACAGAGTATATATTCTTTTAGGGGAGCCAATATTGAAAACATCTTAAACTTTCAAAAGGACTACTCAAACGCTCAATCATTTAAACTAGAGCAAAACTACCGATCATCTAAAAATATTGTTGCAGCTGCTAATGCTGTAATATCTAACAATAAGGATCAGTTTGAAAAAGATGTTTGGACTCAAAATGATGACGGACCAAGAATAAAGGTGATCAAAACCAAGACTGATAATGAGGAAGGAAGGGTTGTTGCCGATAAGATTTTAAATCTTAAACTGGAACACCAATTACACAACCATCAATTTGCCATATTATATAGGACTAATGCTCAATCCAGATCAATGGAGGAATCCTTGAGAAAATTGAACATACCTTATAAAATATATGGAGGTCTTTCGTTCTACCAAAGAAAAGAGATCAAAGATATTTTGTCTTATTATAGGTTAACATTCAACCCTACTGATGAAGAAGCATTAAAGAGAGTTATCAATTATCCTACTAGAGGAATTGGTAAAACTACAATTGATAAGTTAATTCTAACTGCCAACAATAATAATGCGTCAATTTGGGAAATCGCAGCTAATATCGACGCTTATAATACAGGGATAGGTAACGGGCCGAAAACTAAGATTAAGAACTTCGTTACGATGATCCTAAGTTTTGGAAGTGAACTGTTCCGAAAAAACGCTTACGATCTTGGTCAGCATATTGCTGCTCAAACAGGTTTATTAAAAGACTTGCACGAGGATAAAACTCCTGAAGGTATTTCCCGCTATGAGAACATTCAGGAATTATTGAATGGATTGAAGCAATTCTCAGCTCAGGAGGAACCAACCGACAACCCAACAAAAACTTTAGATAAGTTTATGGAGGATGTTGCATTATTAACTGATGCAGATAATGAAACTGAGGATGACTATAATAAGGTATCGTTAATGACGATTCACAGTGCAAAAGGATTAGAATTTCCATACGTATTTATAGTAGGTATGGAAGAAAACTTATTCCCCTCTCAATTATCGGTGAATTCCAGAACAGAATTAGAAGAGGAAAGAAGACTATTTTATGTAGCACTAACACGTGCCGAAAAAGCTGCATTCTTAAGTTATGCGCAAACTCGATTTAAGTTTGGTAACATTACTTATGCGGAACCTTCTAGGTTTATTTCGGAAATACCACTGGATTTTGTGGAAATGCCAGAAGCTCGTCCTCCAAGAAAGTTTGCAGGCACAAGATTGAATCAAGACCAAATAAACAGGACTTCTGGACGTTCCCCTATTCCAGCAGGCAAAAAGCTAGTAAGCCTTCAACGAGCATCCTCAAACCAAACTTCTGCCCCTTCAACTCCTGGAGTAAATAAAGGAAGTACAGATGTAAAAGAAGGACAAAAGGTTGAACACTTAAGATTCGGTCGTGGAAAAGTTATCAAGGTGGAAGGGATTGGCCCAAGTAAAAAGGCTGTAATTTCGTTTGATAAGCATGGTGAAAAACAAATACTATTGAAATTTGCCAAACTTAAAATAGTTGGGTAGTTTTAACTACTATTAATAATATATATGGATTACAACACTACACGCTCTTCGTTAGTTATCCCTGAATACGGAAGAAACATCCACAAAATGATAGAATTTGCTATCTCTGTGGAGGATAGAGAAGAAAGAAATCACGTTGCTAGGTCAATTGTGAAAGTTATGGGTCAGGTAAAACCCCAATTCAAGGAAGCCGACGATTTTATTCAGAGTTTATGGGATCACATGATCATTATCTCTGATTTTAAACTAGATGTTGACTCTCCATATCCTTATCCAGATAAAGAAGAATTAGTTAAGCCTCCAAACAAAATGGCTTATCCTCAAGGAAAAATTAGATTCAGACACTACGGAAGATCTACAGAAAGCTTTATTGCTAAGGCTAGTTTAATGGAGCCAGGTGAAGAAAGAGATTCTTTTATTTACTATATCGCCAACATGATGAAGAAGAATTACCTTCTTTATAATAGGGATAGTGTAAGTGATGAATTAATATTCGATCAGTTGGCAACGCTTTCAAATGGTATTTTAAAAATGCCGGAAGGTTTTCAATTAAAAAGTACGGGATCGTTGGTTGGAAAGAAAAGCAATAATAACAACCATTCCAGAGGAAGTAACAAGAGACATTCTAATAACAACAATAAAAAAGGCGGTAAACGTCCATTTAAAAGAAGATAAAAAACATGGGAACTTTTGTAATTAATGGGGGAAACAGATTAGAAGGAGAAATCACACCACAAGGTGCAAAAAATGAAGCATTACAAATATTATGTGCTCCATTATTAACTTCCGAAAAAGTTACCATTAAAAACTTACCTAACATTGTTGATGTAAATAAGTTGATCGACTTATTGAAATCGATGGGTGTTAAGGTTAATCAATTAAATGAATCGGATTATGAATTCCAAGCTGATGATGTCAACCTGGATTATATGACTTCCGAGGAATTTAAAACAAAGGGTTCTTCATTGAGAGGTTCAATTATGATAGTTGGACCATTATTAGCTCGTTTTGGAAAAGGATACATTCCTGCTCCAGGAGGTGACAAAATTGGAAGAAGAAGAGTTGATACGCACTTCATTGGTTTCCAAAAATTAGGGGCAAGCTTCGAATACCAAGCCGCAAGTAAATTCTACAAAGTGGAATCACCTAAATTACAAGGTTGTTACATGTTATTAGATGAAGCATCGGTAACAGGAACAGCTAACATTGTAATGGCTGCAGTTTTAGCCAAAGGAACAACCCAGATTTATAATGCAGCTTGTGAACCATACTTACAACAGCTTTGTAAGATGTTAAACAGAATGGGTGCGAAAATCTCAGGAGTTGGATCTAACTTATTAACTATTGAAGGAGTTGATGAATTAGGAGGTACTGAGCATACTGTTCTTCCTGATATGATTGAAATAGGATCATTTATTGGATTAGCAGCAATGACTGAATCAAACATTACCATTAAAGATGTATCCTATGAAAACTTAGGAATCATACCTAATACTTTTAGGAGATTAGGTATAGAAATGGAACTAGTTGGGGATGACTTAGTAATTCCATCTCAATCTAACTACGAGGTTGAAAAGTTCATCGATGGTTCAATCATGACTATTGCTGATGCTCCTTGGCCTGGATTTACACCTGATTTATTATCAATCATGTTGGTAACAGCCATCCAAGCAAAAGGATCAGTATTGATTCACCAAAAAATGTTTGAATCAAGGTTATTCTTCGTTGATAAATTAATTGATATGGGAGCTCAAATCATTTTATGTGATCCACACAGAGCTACAGTTATTGGACATAATAAGCAACAAAGATTAAGAGGGGTTACAATGACTTCTCCTGATATTAGAGCTGGAGTATCATTATTAATCGCTGCTTTATCTGCTGAAGGTACTTCAACAATCCACAACATTGAGCAAATTGATAGAGGTTACCAGAACATTGATACTAGATTAAGAAATCTTGGTGCGGATATTGTAAGAAAGTAAAGCATGAAAAAAATAGCTTTTGCACTTATCGTCTTAGTTGGTCTTTCTTTTTTCATCGACAAAAAAGAAACTTTATCTATTGGAATTAACGTTGGAAATCTTGCTCCAAACTTAAAAGGTCCATCACCTTCTGGTGACACTCTTGACCTATTAAGTTTACGTGGAGAATATGTTTTAATTGACTTTTGGGCTTCATGGTGCCGTCCTTGTAGATTTGAGAATCGAAACTTAATTAGGACTATTGACCATTTTAAGGATAAAGATTTCCCAACTGAAAAAACTTGGACTGGAAAACAGAAATCAGTTAAAGGGATTAAGGTTTTTAGCGTTTCATTGGATTCTAGAAAACAATCTTGGGAAAGAGCTATTAAGCAAGATAAATTAGACTGGCCATGGCACATTTCTGATCTTAAGAATTGGAATTCAAAATTAGCAGCTAAGTACAAGGTAAATAGTATTCCTACCAATTACTTAATAGATCATAGAGGCGTTATCATTGCTAAAAACCTTCGTGGACGAAATCTAGACGAATTCCTAAATAATTTGGTTGTTCAGCCAAAAGCAAAGGAAAAGGAATAAACCCTACCTATTTTTGTCGTAATTTTGCCAAAATTTCAATTTGCTGACATGTTGCTGTGTCAGATTGTCTCATAACGACCTATTATGTCGATTGGCAAGCAGATTGATAATGGATTGATCAAATAATTTTCAAAAGCATACAACAATGGCTAACGAAGAAAAAGTAGCAAAAGAGGAGGCGAAAAACGAAAACCAAGAAGAGCAAAAAGTTGAGGAGCCAAAAGCTGAAAAGAAAGAGGTTTCGGTAGAAGAAAAACTTCAGCAATCAGAAGATAAATTTTTAAGACTATACTCTGAATTTGAGAACTTCAGAAAAAGAACTCAAAAGGAAAAAGCAGATTTAATTACTGGTGCTGCAGCTGATGTATATAAAGTACTACTTCCGATTTTAGATGATTTAGACAGAGCTAAGGATAACATCGAAAAAGCGGAAGACGTAGCTTCGTTAAAAGAAGGTTTAGATTTAATCTTCGATAAATTAACTAAATCATTGCTTGCAAATGGTCTTGAGCAAATGGACGTTAAAGAACAAGACTTTAATGCTGATGAGCACGAAGCAATTACAAACATCCCTGCTCCTACCGAAGAGTTAAAAGGTAAAGTTTTAGATGTTGTTGAGAAAGGATATACTTTAAACGGGAAGATTATTAGATTCCCTAAAGTTGTTGTTGGAGCGTAAATTTTGAGACCATGGACCATAGACCATGGACGATAGATCAAAAACACTATGGACTATGGACCATAGACTATTGACTTAAGGTTATGTCAAAAAGAGATTATTACGAGGTATTAGGCGTTAGCAAATCAGCGGACGAAAAGGAAATTAAAAAAGCCTATCGTAAGCTTGCTATCAAGTACCACCCTGATAAAAACCCAGATGATAAGGAAGCTGAGACAAAGTTTAAAGAAGCTGCCGAGGCATATGAGGTATTAAGTGACGCTCAGAAAAAGGCAAGATATGATCAATTTGGTCATGCTGGAATGGGTGGAGCTGCTGGTGGAGGTCATGGAGGTTTCGGAGGCGGAATGTCTATGGACGACATCTTCGAAAACTTTGGTGATATTTTCGGAGGATTTGGTTTCGGAGGTGGCGGCGGAGGTCGCTCAAGAGGTGGTCGCCGAGTAAACCGAGGTTCAAATATTAGAATTAAAGTTGCTTTAACACTGGAAGAGATTGCAGAAGGTGTTGAAAAGAAAGTTAAGGTAACAAAAGATAATGCTTGTGGATCATGTAATGGATCTGGGGCAGAAGGATCAAGTGGACATTCAACTTGTGGAACTTGTAATGGTTCTGGACAAGTTACTCGAGTAACAAACACTTTCTTAGGGCAAATGCAAACCGCATCAACTTGTCCAACTTGTAATGGAACAGGATCTGTTATTACAGATAAGTGTAAAAAATGTAATGGTAACGGTGTTGAACGTGGTGAGGCTGTTATTCCGATTAATATCCCAGCAGGGGTTGAAGATGGAATGCAGCTACAAGTTAGCGGACAAGGTAACATGGGAGCTCGTGGCGGAGTTGCTGGTGATTTATTAGTTGTTATCGAAGAAAAACCACATGAACATTTCCAAAGAGAAGGGCAAAACTTGCATTACGATTTATTTGTAAACTTTGCGGATGCTGCTCTTGGAACTCAGGTTGTAGTCCCTACTCTTAGCGGAAAAGTAAAAATCAAATTAGAAGAAGGTACTCAATCTGGAAAACTACTAAGATTAAGAGGTAAAGGGTTACCAAGCGTAAACGCATATGGAACAGGTGACATTATTGTTAATGTAAACGTTTGGACACCTCAAAAGCTATCATCTGATGAAAAGAAGTTGATGGAAAAATTAAGAGATTCCGAAAACTTTAAACCTAGTCCTGGTAAAAAGGATAAAGGTTTCTTCGAAAGAGTAAAAGAATACTTTAACTAACACTAAGCCTCACAAATGTGAGGCTTTTTAATTTCTGAGACCTTAATCACAGAAAACCTTATCTTGTAATCTTAATTTTGTTTCATGGAAAACAACCTACCCTATAAGGACAAATTAGCTCTAGACAGAACTAAGCTGGCAAACGAAAGAACATTCTTGGCCTATTTTAGAACTGCAGTTGTCTTTTTAAGCTCTGGATTTGCCGTTTTAAAACTGGATTCATTGAATCAAATTATGGAAGTTGGAATTGGGTTGATGGTTTTAGGACCTATCCTTTTAGTTATGGGTGGAATTCGATTCTTAATCGTAAAAAACAGAATGAAGAAATACCTTTCTGAATAATAACAATTCTTTCGTTAACAATCTTTCAATATTCGCGCACTATTCTTCTATCCATTTTCGTTATTTTAGTTAGCGGACTATGGCGTTGAAGTATATTATAAAAGCTAACAAGATTGTTAAACAATATAACAATCACACTGCTTTAAATAAAGTAACCATTAAAATCCCTAAGGGGTGTATTTATGGATTACTAGGACCTAATGGAGCAGGGAAAACCACCTTCATCAGATTAATCAATCAAATCTCTAAGCCCGATCAAGGAGAAATTCTTTTTTACAACGAACCTCTGAATGAAAGTCATATTACTAAAATTGGGTACTTACCTGAAGAAAGAGGTTTATATAAAAAGATGAAAGTTGGTGAGCAAGCGATGTACTTAGCTCAACTCAAAGGAATGTCCAAAATGGAAGCCAAACTTAAACTAACGGAATGGTTTGATAAGTTTGATATTTTGGATTGGTGGGACAATAAAGTTGAAGACCTTTCAAAAGGTATGGCTCAAAAAATACAGTTCATTGTTACGGTTGTTCATGAGCCTGAACTTTTAATCTTAGATGAACCATTTTCAGGGTTTGATCCGATTAATACAGAGTTAATAAAACAAGAAATTCTTGAATTAAAAAAGAAAGGAACAACAATTATATTCTCTACCCATAACATGCAAAGTGTGGAGGAAATTTGTGATTACATTACTTTAATAAATCAATCTGAGACTATTATTGAAGGACCTGTGGAAGAGGTTAAAAAGCAGTTTAGTAGAAATTCGTATGAAATTCACTTTACTGGAAATATGATTTCTTTCACTACAGCCTTATGGACTGGTTTTGAATTACTGAAAAAGGAAGAAATCTCTAAAACAGAGTTCAAAGTAACCGTTTCTCCAATGGGGAACAACTCCATAAATGATTTATTAGGGGCAGCCATGACAGGTTGTAAAATCAAATCAGTTTATGAGTCATCGGCAAAAATGCATGATGTTTTTATTAAAGCTGTTGCTCAAGCCAACGAACCAAAAACTACTAAAAAAGACCTAGAAGATGAATAAGCTTAAGTTAGTAGTAAAGAGAGAATATAAAACAAGAGTTCAAAAGAAATCGTTCATTCTTTTATCTATAATTACCCCTATTATTATAGCAGGTTTAGTTATTGCTCCAATTCTAATTCAGCAATCTACTTTTAAACAAAAAACTGTTTTAATCGTGGACGACACCATTACTCTTGGTGACCTTTTAGCAAAGGAAAAGAGTTCAAAATTCATAAAGTACATTAACATGCCAATGGAATCTACTATTGAGGAAATTGCTGATAGGTATGAGAATGCACAGGACACGATGGTTTTGCATTTAAACAAAAACTTTGGAGTTGTAACTAATAGTCCAGGACAATTATATAATAATGGTCACCCTGGACCTGGGGTATTGAAAACAATTAAAAACGACTGCTTTGATTTATTCCGCAAAATCCAGGTTTACCGAATGACCAAATTGAACCTGGAAGAGATTGATAAACGATTAGGAGACACCTGTAATATTCAATACGAAGGTTTAGGTGTTAACCCTCAAGTCAAATCATACTTATCTCTTGCTGGAGGATTATTAATGTATTTGTTAGTTCTTATATATGGCGTTCAGGTTATGAAAGGTGTCCAGGAAGAAAAATCGAATCGAATAATTGAAGTAATCCTCTCTTCTATTAAGCCTGTTAAATTAATGTGGGGAAAAATTATTGGAATTGGATTAGTTGGAATAACACAATTTGTCATAATAATTGTTGCAGCAATAACTTTGTTTTCGGTAATTCAGTCGTTTGTAGATGTGGACACTGCCGGTTTAGTTAACGATCAAATAAAAATGATGGATGCCGATGGGAATTTAGTAGATGCTAAAATACCTAGCATGACGGTTGAAGAAATGGACACCCTATATGCGATTGAAGGTTTGAAATCATTTTTGCCAACTTTCCTATTAGTAATGCCAGTCTTATTTGTTGGAGGATTCCTATTATATGCTTCTTTCTTCGCAACTGTGGGCTCAGCCTCTAATCAAGACACTGAGTCTCAACAATACATTCTCCCAATTACCCTGCCTATTATCCTAAGTATGATCATTGCAGCTACGATAATGGAAAATCCAAACTCAGATTTGGTTTATTGGACTTCTATGTTTCCATTAACCTCTCCAATAGTAATGGCCGCAAGATTACCTTTTATGAACTTGGCAACAGATTGGTGGCAAATTCTCGTTGCAATAACACTTCTTTTTGGATTGGTTTGGTTAAGCACCAAGTTTGCTGCTAAAGTTTACAAAACAGCAATTTTGATGTACGGACAAAAATTAAGCTACAGTAATATTTGGAAGTGGTTTAAACAAAGTAATTAATGAAGATTGCAGTAATCGACATCGGTACAAATACGTTTAACCTTCTAATTGCAACTAAGCCTAACAGGAGGTTAATCCCAATTGAAATCCATAAGGAATTTGTTTTCTTAGGTAAAGGAGGAATTAATAAAAATAAATTGCAAGATGACGCCATCTTGAGAGGTTTAACCACCCTTAAAAAGTTCAAATCTATTGCCGATAGTTTAGGCGTTTCTAAAATCATCGCCATTGCAACATCCGCCGTAAGAAATGCAGAAAACGGCAAGGATTTCGTTGATAAAACTAAAGCTCTTACAGGGATTGAGATAGAAACTATAAACGGAAGTAAAGAAGCAGAATATATTTATAAAGGTGCTAAGGAAGCTACAAACTTTGGTTCAAACCCTGTATTATTAATGGATGTTGGAGGAGGAAGTACCGAATTTATAATCTGTGACCGACAACAAGTTTATTGGAAAAAAAGCATAGAGGTGGGAGCCTCCCGACTTTATGAACGCTTTCATAAATCGGACCCTATTAAAACGGAAGAGATTAACGAAATAAATGAACATCTCGAAGAAGTATTAATAGATGTTATTAGAAAAGCTGAAGAATTTGAAATCGAAACATTAATTGGCTCTTCTGGATCCTTTACTTCCTTTGCAAAAATTGTTGCAAATCGAATCCAGGAGGCCGAAAAGTTAGTATACTCTTCTGATTACGAATTTGACTTAGCAGAATTTTATCATGTTAATGATGAAATTCTTGCGTCAACTTTAAATGAAAGATACTCTATACCAGGTTTAATAAAAGAAAGAGCGCCAATGATTGTTGTTGGCACAATCCTTGTAAACTTTGTTCTTGACAGGTTAAAAATTCAGCAGTTTAAGTTAGCCCGATACGCTCTAAAAGAAGGTGTTGCAAGCGAGTTTTTAAACCGCATAAATCATTAAAAAACAGGAAAATGGGAAAGATTTTAGTTATTTACTATGAAAGACAAAAAAGAATAACTTTAAGTGAAATACTATAGATTGAGAAGTTCAAAGATGATCAAGCAGAAGATGGAGAGCAAGGTTTAAAAATGGCACAGGAAAACGAATACGATGTTATCCTTTGTGACATTAAAATGCCAAAAATGGACGGGATTGAGGTGCTTGAAAAAATCAAAGATCTAGAATACGATCCTGCCATAGTTATGATCTCTGGTCACGGAACAATTGATACCGCTGTTGATGCATTAAAAAAAGGTGCTTTCGATTACATCCCAAAACCACCAGACTTAAATAGATTATTAGTTACCGTTAGAAACGCAATGGACAAGAAAGAACTTGTTCAGGAAACAAAGGTGCTGAAGAAGAAATTAAACAAAGTAAAATCAGCAAACATCATTGGTGAATCCAAAGCTATTAAAGATGTAATTGCTGTAATTGACAAAGTAGCCGCAACTGACGCAAGAGTATTAATTACTGGGGGAAATGGATCCGGTAAAGAATTAGTTGCTCGCCAAATTCATGAAAAAAGCTCAAGAGCAAAGTCTCCTTTAATTGAAGTAAACTGTGCCGCGATTCCTTCTGAATTAATTGAATCAGAATTGTTCGGCCACGAAAAAGGTGCGTTTACCTCAGCTCATAAACAAAGAAAAGGAAACTTTGAAACTGCGAATGGCGGGACATTATTCTTAGATGAGATTGGGGACATGAGTCTTTCTGCTCAAGCTAAAGTTTTAAGAGCCCTTCAAGAGAATAGAATCACAAGAGTTGGTGGCGAAAAGGAAATTAAAGTTGATGTAAGGGTTGTAGCAGCAACCAACAAGGACTTGAAAGCTGAAATTGAAAAAGGAAATTTCCGTGAAGATTTATATCACCGTCTTTCAGTTATTGTAGTAAATAATCCTGCCTTAAATGATAGAAAAGATGACATTCCCTTATTAGCCGATTTTTTCTCAAAACAAATTTGTGAAGATCATGGTGTAGCTCCCAAAACAGTTTCGGAAGCCGGAATTAAGGAGCTTCAGAAAATAAACTGGACAGGGAATATCAGAGAGTTCAGAAACGTAATGGAAAGGTTGATTATACTTTGTGGCAATGAAATTACAGATAAAGATGTAATTGCTTTTGCACAGCCGTTGAGTCAATCGTAGATTGAAAGACGGAATACGAAATTTAAACAAGGTCGTCATTCCTGCGTAGGCAGGGATCTATTGATAAAATAGAAGTAAATAGGTTCCTGCCTACGCAGGAATGACGTCAAATGAGTTATAATGACCCAATAAAAAAGCCAGCGTTGCTGGCTTTTTATTTTATCTTTTGTTTATCGTATTTAGTATTTCAAATTCAACCTAATACTTAATCAACTTCCAATTAAAGGAAACACCAACCTTAGCAGAAAAAAATGATCTAGCAATCATCGATCCCATTCCAGGTCTTGCTCCCACCTCTAATCCATATGTAAATCCAACCTTACCAGTTGTATTATACTCGAATCCTGCTCGATAACCTAAATAAGGTAAAACGTCATTTTCAAATTTTGGAACAGTGTATTTTTGAAGTTCATAAACCTCCTCCTCTAAAATTCCAGACTCATCCCAAGTATATCGAATATCATCAAGTTTTATTTGCTGGGCCACCAAAAAATCAGCATATATTCTCCAATGATTTCTTTTTGGCTTCATACCAATACTATCTGTTTTTATATTGATGGTTACATGATTTAATTGCTCATATGAAAAACCGAGTGAAAATAAATTATACGATAAACTTGTGTAATTATCTCCACCAACATTATTTAAAGGTATTAACGGATCCCCGAGCGGATCAGGGTTAGCGCCATCAAACTCTCCATCTCTCTCTTTCGCTTGTCCTTGAAACTGGCCAGCACTTGCTCTTAAACCAAGTTGCCTTAGTTTCTCTACGCCGTCCACCTCAAAGAAATACCTTTGCTTTGAACCATTTCTTTTTTCCGATGGCAAACTTACTTTTACCCTTCCTTCAAACGGTCTTGAAAACAAATAAATTGTTGCTCCTACTTTATAATATTGAAAGGGAACATATCCATTAGCTGCAACCCCATTATAAGTTGTAACTGAAGTATTTTCCTTTTCTATTGCGGGCTCAACATTATAATAACTACCAAAATATTCACCGTGTAAAGCCATAATTGTACTTATCCTAAAAAACAGGCTTGACGAATATCCTCCAACGGTATTATCATAGCTGTAATCAGTAAATGCTGGATTAAGCTTCAAAGATAAATCGTAGGCACTTTTCTCAACCTTGTTATCCTTTATATTGAAATCGTAATCTGATTTTTGAGCAAATAAACTTACTGTACAAAGGCATAAAGCCCAAATTAATGGTCGCATATTAATCGGTTTAGGTCGTATCAAATGTAATTAAATTCGTAATTCATTATGACAAAACTTACCAACATCGATGATCTTAATTATTTTTTCGATTAACTGATTATCTTTATCCCACGGACCGATACGAAGTGAATTTTAACGAAAAACCTAACTACTTGCATGTTAATTGCTCGGGGGAGGTTGAAGGGATAGAGGATATGATGAAATATTCAGGAATTCCCCTTCAAAAAGCTTTTAATAATGGCTATAAGAAAGTTTTTATTGATGAAAGTACTATGAAATTCAAGCTAACAGACTTTGATCAGCACGCTTTAATGAATTTCTTTTTGAATGATTTCCCAAAAAGTATTGATGTTAAATTCACTGTCTTCTTTAATAAAGAAAACAAAGAATTAGTAACATTTTTTGAGAACTTATCTAAAAAAGTTGGATTTGATTGTACATTTTACCCGACTCAAAAAGAAGCATTAGAAAAATTAGGTATTTGAATTTACTTCACCACAAATGATGCAGTAGAATATCCTCCTGTCTTTAACGAAACCTTCACAAAATAAATCCCACTAGTTAATCTCACAGTTGGAATTAAAACTTCATCTCCCGTATTCAAAGGATTATTTTGAATAATTTTCCCATAAACATCATAAACAGATAAGGATTTAACCGGAACTTCAGATTTAAAGACTACCGTCCCTCCTTTTAAAACAGGATTAGGATAAACACTAGTTAAACCTTTTAGCTCTTCCTCACCAACAGTTAAACAAACATCAACTTCCGAATTATTTGGAGAATCACATCCTCCTGCAACCATTCTAGTTATTTTATAATTTCCATGTGGACGAGAATCATCAAATTCATAAGGTGAGGTAGAAAAAACAATCTCTCCTTGATGGTCTCCATCATGCTCATATTCAATAGTCCATGGCCCTACTCCTGTCCCTATCAAACTTAAAGTACCAACAACACAATTGTCAACAGGATCTAAATTAGTAATATCCCAATAAACATCATCTGTTCCCGAATTATGGACGGTGGTATGCGCAAAATGACAATTAATGAAAGGGGCCCCATTAGCATCACTAAAATGATGAACAGTATAATCTCCTGGATCATTTACATTCAATACAACCGGTGAACCCTCAACATTAGTTTGCTCATAAATTTCTCCATTTGGCCCTGAAATAGAATAGTCGAAAGGAGGTGTTCCCATTAAGTTAACAGTTATCTCTCCCTCCTCTCCAGGGCAAAGAGTTGAACAACTTGAAATACTAATTGAAGAAGAAGTATTACAACTTAAAATATCACTATTATAAATTACCGACATTCCCTTGTTACCATCATAAGCCGGAAGTAATAAAACTAATTTATCGATAACCGGACCTAATTGAGAAAAGGGAACTGGAGCCCCTCCGTTTAAACTATTAAATACAGTTTGAACTTCGGTTGATATACTAGACCAATTTACACTAAGAAACATATCATCAATCTCGTTAAAATATGCTTGCATATCAGACCAATTAATTTCATCATTATACCAACCCCTCCAAGAAAAATCCTCTGGAGCATAATACATAGAATTAGTTGCCCATGAAGCAGTCCTATTATTATCCAATTGCTTAGCATTGTTTCTTTGACGTGCCCCATAATTTAAAGCTCCAGACTCGATGTCACTAGCATCATAAGCATCTTGAATAATATTTTCACTATCAAGATATGTTGCCCTTTTTGAATCGAACACAGTCCCAAAATAATCTTCATCCATTCCTCGGTAAAAAGCGATCCCTAATAAAGACTCTATTAAATAAGGATCATTAGTGTTTTGGAGCATCCCAATAGGATCCCAGCATCTTACCTTTTCCCAGTATAAAAGCGCGGTCATATCATAATAAGCTCTCATTATACAACTCCTTGCATAATTTCCAGAGATAATAGAAGAATGTGACAAACCTTCAACCATTTCAGGAAAGAACTGTTCTAATTGTAACCAACCTGTTGGAGTAAACTGAAAACAACCGTCCGCTACTGATAAAGCTTGAAATGACAATGGAGTATTCACCGAAGCAGGATCTGGAATAATATCCGCTTCGCAACCACAGTGGGATTCATTTAAAGCACAAGCATTAAAGTGATTCGGAGTGATGATATCCATTCCAACTAAATTAGTTAACAAGGAATGAGCGTGGGCATTAGCTATAGCCCAACCCTTTTTGTTTTCCGGGATATACATATCAGTTTTAACTCCCCACTCTTTTAAAGTTGCTTCACCAATTTGTAATTGTGAAGGGGACTGGATAAAACAAGATTCATCAAAATAAAACTCAGGGGTTGCTGAACCACCATTTTCTGCCCCTGGAATGTATGAACTTGAAGAATGTACAAGGTTGATTAATTGTCCATCTGAACCAACTCCCTTAGGGGGAACAAACATTGGAGCTTCATATTCACCTCCAATATTTAAAACCTCACAAGCTCCAGGCGCAATAATTGTCCATTCCTTAGTGGACAATGTAACTGAATCACAATTTTCATCACCACTTCTACTCAAATCCAAACCATAGGTCATAGTTTGAACTGAAGGCCACAAAACTTTAAAAGAATATTCACCTGGCAAAGAAGTAGAGCTTTGATTACAAATCGTTATTGTACCATCGTAAGTTTTTGTATCTGGAAATAAGTCGAGTGAATATTCCATTGAAATTTGAGCATTTAAATGGGAAAATCCAACAAACGACAAAAGATAGAAAATGACTTTTTTCATCGGGGTAAGGGCTAATTAAGGTTTAATCTAAATTATGAATAAAGTTTAACCTAGTCCAGCCCTCACCAATTGGTGAGCTTAAAATGAATTCAATTAATCTTAAAATGAGTAGTTGCGGGTTTTACGACGGAGTCGTCAATCAGAATTCGGAGCAAAAAAAAGCAACTGTTTTCACAGTTGCTTTGTACAAGAAAGCCCACAAAAATCGAAATTTAATATTCAGGAAGTTGACAATAATCTTCATCAAGCAA
>JAYPYW010000009.1:0-13121 GCA_038154685.1 Flavobacteriales bacterium
ATTAAAGGCGAAGGCTGTTAAAGCTTAACCTCTTTAAAATGTAAAACTTCCGGAAAAGGATCGTAGTAATGATGTAAAATTGATTTCCATTCTTGGTAATCGTCAGATTGTCTAAAACCTATTTCGTGGTCCTCAAGTGTTTCCCAGTTTACTATTAAAAGGTATTGGTTATCGTATTCAAGGCATTTTTTTAACCAATGATTAATATATCCTTTTTGACGTGAAATTAGAAGGGAAGCTTTTCTGAAGTCATTTTCAAATTTTGAAGCTAGTTCAGTTTTTATTTTTAGGGTAGCTGTTTCCGTAATCATTGTTCACGTTTTCTTTTCCATCTTCTGTGTGACCAGAGCCACAATTCAGGTTGTTTTTGGATATTCTTTTCTAATAGTCTAGCGTAATGTTCAATTGGCTCCTCTTCTTTATCCATTGGGATTAGTTGGAAGTCTAATTCGTAATAACCACGCTTAGGTTGGGTTACGAAAGGATAAACCAAAACGTGTTTACACTTCTTAGCCATTCTATCCGCTCCTACTAAAAAAGCAGTGTCCTGATTCAAGAAGTTAGTCCAGTGCATCGAGCTTTTACTCATAGGCGATTGATCGCCAATTACGTAGGTAAGAGTTAAGTTTCCTGCTCTTGTGTTTTTTACTAATTCTTTAAATCCCACTTTAGATTCAATACACTTGTTGCCAAATCGTTCTCTTAAATGAATCATGAATCCATCAAAATACTTGTTAGATTGTTCTTGATAAAAGGATAAGAACTTGTAAGGGGTGTAGAGTGGGAGGCAGGCCATCCATTCCCAGTTTCCAAAGTGTGCTGCATATAGGATGATGCTTTTTTCTTCTTTGTAAAGATTGTTGAGTAACTCAGGGTTTTTAAAGAGGTATCTTTTTTTAATCCTCGTTTTTGAAATGGTTAAAACTTTTATAGATTCTAGAAAAACCTCACAAAAATGACGGTAAAACTTTTTGGCATCTTGATGGATTTCCTTTTCTGATTTTTCTGGAAAACTATTTCTGAGGTTTTGATAAACTACTTTCTTTCGGTATCCGGCGATATTAAACATCAAGAAATAAGCAAATGCTGCCATTCCATATATCACCCAAAAAGGAAATAAGGACAATGCGTAAAATGGTAGATATTTAAGGACTTTTCCTGCGTTCATTGGAGCGAAAATACTGTTTTTTTGATTATGATCGTTATCCTGAATGAGGTACGATTGAAGGATCTCAAGGCCTAGATGTTAAGACGTGAATGACTTGAGATCCTTCAGTCGTTCATTTTTCGCTTATTCAGGATGACGCACTTACTCGAGATTATTTTTTATTAGAATACTGGAAAAGAATGTCCTTTTCTCTTTGAGTAAGTGAACTATAACCGCTCGCCGAGATCTTATCCAGAATAGAATCGATTTCTGCTTGAGTAACTTTCTGGTGAACGTTGTATTGCTCATCGGTCATTTTTCTAACTTTTTCCTGACTGTAAACTACCTTCATTTTCGGTTGGCGTTTGAAAAGTCCTACAATAGAATCGATGATTTTATTTACTCCAGCAGTGATGTCTTTACCTTGTTTAAAGGCGGCTGCAAACCAATATCCTGCTCCTGCTCCTGCGAGGTGGGCAAGATGTCCGCCTGTGTTAGAGTCATAAAAAGAAACCAAATCTGAAACAACGTAAAAGATTCCAATCCACATTAGTTTCACAGGAAACATTCCAAACAAATTCACTGTTGTATTAGGTGTGTAGGCGATAATACCAATTGAAATGGCCATAACTGCAGCAGAAGCACCATACGCAATTCCAGAATTACTAAATAAAGGGGAGATGTTTGTTATGACTAAAAGAGATGCAGCTCCTAAAAGGCCTCCCAATATGTATAGTCCAAATAGTTGTTTAGAGCTAAAATAGTTAAGGAAAAGCTTGCCCATAAAGTATAGGAGAACCATGTTGAATAAAACATGAAACACTTCAACGTGAACAAACATATGGGTGATAAGTGTATATGGCTTAAAAAGAAAGCCCGTGATGTTATTGGTAGGTAGGGCAGTAAAGTAGGCGAATAAATTAGATGATTCGGAAAACTCACTCCCACTAATTAATCCCCAAATAATCCCAAAAATTACAGATAGAAGAAATACTCCTCCATTTACATAAATGAGTTTTGTTAAAATGTCTCCTTTTTGGAATCGTTGTTTTATGTCTAACCAAATATCGTTCATGATTAGATTAAATGTTTTTTACGCCATTCGGCAATTATAATCCATCCAAATAATGCTCCACCAAGATGGGCGAAGTGGGCAATGTTATCGCCTGGAGAAGATTGAATTCCTTGAATCAATTCGTAGGCAGCGTAAAACATTACAAAATACTTTGCCTTGATTGGTATCGGTAAGAACAACAAAAATATTTTTTGATTTGGGAATAATAATCCGAAAGCAGTTAGCAATCCAAATAATGCTCCTGAAGCACCTAGGGTTACTCGAAATGTATTAAAATAGCCGTTTGATAATTGTTGATCTGTTATAACGGCTTCAGAGTACCATGTTTCTAGTTGGTTTACCGTTTCATAGCTTTCCCATAACTGAGATCCCATGTGCAAGAAAACCGCTCCAAATCCTGTAAGTAAATAAAATAAAAGGAACTTTTTCTCTCCCAACCTCATTTCAACTGCTGACCCAAACATATATACCCCAAACATGTTAAAGAAAATATGTCCAAGTCCACCATGCATAAACATGTGCGTCAATAATTGATAAGGTTCAAAATCTGGTGATTTATAAAAATGAAGCGCAAAGTTCTCTGTAAAACCAGGGACAAAATTCTGTAATCCAAAAACAACCACATTTAAAATGATTATGTTTTTGGTAATAGGAGGTATGTTGCTAAAATCAAACATTAACCTAATTTATCATTAATTTCTTCAGCGGTAAAGTTAAAAAATGTTGATTTACCTGATGGGTTGATAAACGGGGTCTCACAAAGGAAGAGCTGCTGAACAAGTCCTTTCATTTCTTCTTCTTCCATCTTTACACCGCGTTTAATGGCTATGTTTCTGCTTAAGTTTTTAGCTAAAGCTTCTCTTTTATCAATTTTAATGTCGTCACCATTTACTTTGAATTGCTCAATTAATTGTTCAATCAATTGTTTAGCATTTAATTCATGTAAGTCGGCCGGCAGACCATTAACCACAAAATCATTTGGACCGAACTCATTAATATCGATTCCCATTTGCTGAAGTTCCGGCAATACGCTCTTTAATAAAACAGCATCTGATGCTTGAAGTGAAATAGATTCAGGGAAAAGTAATTGCTGCGAGGCGTTTTTTTGATCCTCTAAGCTAGTTTTAAAATATTCGTATAAAACCCTTTCGTGGGCTCTTCTTTGATCAACGAAAATTAGTTTGCCTTGGTGGAAAGTTTGGATGAACTGACCGTAGATCTGCTTTACAAAAACAATTTCTTCTTCGTTATTTTCGATTAAAGGCTTTTGTTCGTGTTCTTCTTCAAACTCTATTTCTCCAAAAAGATCATCAAAGTTTTCATTTTTCAAATCCTTGTCGTCCTCATACAAGTTCTTCCAGTCGAAAGAAGCTTTAGCAGAGCTTGACTTAAAAGATGATCCAGAACTCCAACTTTGTGATTTAGTTTCCTGCTGAGTTTCTTCATCAAAAGGATTAAATCCTGGAGTCACCTGAACTTTAGGCTCAGATAAAGGACCTTCTAAAGTAGGGTTGTAAGTATTAAAAGAAGTCTCCTGATCGAAATCTAAAGTAGGAGCAACTTTAAACTTATTTAAACTCTGCTTAGTTGCTGCTCTTAATATGGCGTATATAGATTTCTCATCCCCAAACTTGATTTCAGTTTTAGTAGGGTGTATGTTTATATCAACTTCTGCAGGATCAATTTCCAGTTGAATGAAATATGTTGGATAAGCTTTTGGAGGTAATAAATCATCCATTGCTTGAGAAATGGCGTGATTTAAATAATGGTTTTTAATGAATCTTTTATTCACAAAAAAGTACTGTTCTCCTCTCGTTTTCTTAGCGAATTCAGGCTTTCCAATAAATCCAGAAATACCTACAATATCTGTGTCCTCATCAATAGGAACTAGTTTCTCATCAAACGACTTTCCGAAGATTGAAACGATTCTTTGTCGGAAATTTCCTTTCTCCAAATGATAAACCTCCGAATCGTTATTCACCAAAACAAAATCAATCTCAGGGTGGATCAAAGCCACACGCTGAAATTCGTCAATAATATGTCTGGTTTCAACCGAGTTTGATTTTAAGAACTTCCTTCTAGCCGGAATATTAAAAAACAAATTTTTAACAGCAATAGATGTTCCTTGTGGAGTAGAAGTAGGCTCTTGAGTTGTTACCTTACTACCTTCATTAATTAAATGAAAACCTAATTCGTCTTTTTGACGGCGAGTTTTCATCTCAACATGCGCTACAGCACAAATTGAAGCAAGAGCTTCACCTCTAAAACCCTTTGTACAAAGAGAAAATAAATCCTGAGCAGTATTGATTTTAGAAGTGGCATGACGCTCGAAACTCATTCTGGCATCTTGTTCCGTCATTCCACACCCATTATCAATAACTTGAATAAGTGTCTTCCCTGCATCTTTTATAATAAGTTCAACTTTTGTCGCTCCAGAATCAATGGAATTTTCCATTAATTCTTTTACAACACTAGCTGGCCTTTGAATTACTTCTCCCGCTGCAATTTGATTTGCAACTGCGTCGGGAAGTAAGTTTATAACGTTCTCCATTAATCCAATTTTTTCAGCATCTCTTCAATTTTATCCACATAAAGGATCAGCACTATTAAAATCACGGCTAATACCGCAGCTTTAATCATCACTCTTTGTCGTCCAGCCTTTCTAATATCAGTAAACGGAACCCTGTCGTATCTATCGTACATAGCATCCGAGTATTTCTTCTCTTTGAAAGAGATCTTTTTTTCTTCCTCCTTTGGGGATTTACTTTTTTGATATTGCGGTTTATAATTAAACTGCCTTGGCTTTCTATTTGAAAAGAATGAAAACATCAATATCAAAGGTAGCTAAAGCCTTTTGGTTATAGGCTTTTTAGTAGGCCGACTTGTTCACCATTAATTAACAATTTCAACGTTAATAAACTTTAATTAGAAACGTTTTTTAAACTTTTTGTAACCTTTTGTGATGACAGCGGGTACATTAATATACCACACACACATTTACACATATCACAATTATAGATTCAGCATTTACTAAATGCAAATCATTATTGTAAGCTTTATTGAATAACCCATTCAATATAGTATTCACGACACATATTTAAAGAAGAAAAGCAACTGTTGTTGATTGATACATTGCGTACAAATGGTACATGGGGGTACTTGGTTTATGCAATTTTCAAATACGATACAGGCTTTAATTAGCTTGCTTTTTCAGAAATGGAACTATTTGGGCTCTTTGCTTGGGGAAGGAAGAGCGTGAGTTTAAAAGAACGTTTAAAATGGGGAATTATGAAAATTGTGGATTATCTAATTATTGTGTCTTCTTGGGTGTTATCTTCGTATACATTCTCATCTTCTGATGTAGAATTTAAAAAGCTCAAGCAAGAAAATGGGGTTTATGAAATACAATTTGGAGTTGTTGGGGAAAAGCAAACCAAGTCATTAGAAGTGGAATCTATTCTGGCATCTCTGCCATATCACCAAACAAAAGAGGTGGTTAAAGTAGGGCAAGATTTCTTTATTACTTTGAAAACAACAGAAGAACCTGATTTTAGGTTTTACAGAACAGCTTTTAAATCCAAAGGTTATGAAATGGATGAGCGATTCTTCGTTTTTCATAATGATGAATTAAAATCGGCTGTTGAATCAGGAATTATCAAATTAAAATCAGCAAGATAGAGGGGTTATCCTGGAGGCGCCAAGGGATTTAGAATGCAATGGACTTTCCGAAGCGCTTTTCTGGGATGAATTAAAAATAATAAGGACTTACGTAATGAGCTGTTCGCAGCTTCTGTGATTCGTAGGTATGTGGGGTGAGGCTGTCTGTTTTACAGGCGGTCTCTTTTTGTTGAAAGGTTTTAGATTTCAGGTTTCGGGTCTCAGATTCTAAAACCTGAAACCTGAAGCCTAAAAAAAACACTTTAAAGTGTTTTTGTTAAAAGAGAAAACATTAAATTTGGGGCTCATTCGAAATTTTGAAAATAAAAACATATGAATCTTCACGAATATCAAGGGAAATCAATCCTAGCTTCATACGGAGTAGGAATCCAAAGAGGAGAAGTAATCGATTCAGTTGATCAGGCTGAAGCAGCTGCTAAGAAATTAACTGAAGAAACTGGTACTGGATGGTACGTAGTTAAAGCTCAAATCCACGCTGGAGGTAGAGGTAAAGGAGTTGTTGAAGAAACTGGATCTCACGGTGTAGTTTTAGCAAAAGGTTTAGACAAGGTTGAAGAGACTGTTAAAGGTATTTTAGGAGGTCACTTAGAAACTGCTCAAACTAATGGTAAAGGAAAGAAAGTAAACAAAGTATTAATTGCTGAGGATGTTTACTACCCAGGAGAAAGTGAGATTTCTGAAATCTACATGTCTGTTTTATTAGATAGAGAGTCAGGACAGAACGTTATCGTTTACTCTACAGAAGGAGGGATGGATATCGAAACTGTTGCTGAAGAGACTCCAGATAAGATTTACAAAGAATTCATTGATCCTGCATTAGGAATCCAAGGTTTCCAAGCAAGAAAGATTGCTTTCAACTTAGGATTATCAGGAGCTGCATTTAAGGCTATGGCTAAGTTTGTTGGTTCTTTATACTCTGCTTACGTTGGATGTGATGCTTCAATGTTTGAAATCAACCCAGTATTAAAAACTTCAGATGACAAAATCATCGCAGTTGATGCAAAAGTAACTTTAGATGATAACGCGTTATACCGTCACAAGGATTACGGTGAAATGAGAGATGTTACTGAGGAAGATCCAACTGAAGTTGAAGCTAAAGCTGTTGAATTAAACTACGTTAAGTTAGATGGTAACGTTGGTTGTATGGTTAACGGTGCTGGATTAGCAATGGCTACAATGGATATTATTAAGTTTTCTGGTGGTGAGCCAGCTAACTTCTTAGATGTTGGAGGTACTGCAAATGCTGAGAGAGTTGAGAAGGCTTTCAAAATCATTTTAAAAGATCCTAATGTAAAAGCTATCTTAGTTAACATTTTTGGAGGAATCGTAAGATGTGATAGAGTTGCTCAAGGTATTGTTGATGCATATAAAAACATCGGAAACATTCCAGTTCCAATCATTGTTAGATTACAAGGAACAAACGCTGAAGAAGCTAAGAAATTAATCGATGAGTCTGGTTTAGACGTTCACTCGGTTGTTCAATTACAAGAAGCTGCAGATAAAGTATCAGAAGTTTTAGCGTAAGAAACAATATTTAAATCAAAAAGGGCTTCCAAATCGGAAGCCCTTTTTTTGTTTTAGGAGATGAGGAGGGGAGGATTTGTGAATTTAGGAGTTTTGGAGTTGAGGATGTGAGTAAAAAGAGAGTAAAAAAGTTAAGATAGTATGGTCGCTAAAATATTTTTTTGAGATTTTTTAACCATCTCCCCATCTCCGTCACCCTGAGCGGAGTCGAAGGGTCGGTCATCCATCCTGTTAATTTCTTGTTAAACCTTTCTATGAAGTGTCACTTTTGGGTTGATAGATTGTTTATATGGCACACATTGTGTTAAAATGCTTATGAATGACTTTGTCTGTAGGACAAAACTTTTATTTTTACATCGCTAAAAAAATCAATCTATGAGAAAGATATCTGTATTACTACTTTTTTCAGTGTTAACTAGCTTGTCAACTTTTGCTCAAGGGCATAAAATAAAGTTCGACATCAAAAACTTAAACGATAGTGTAGTTTATCTGGCAAGATATTTCGGGGATAATAAGTACATAAAGGATACTGTTGTAGTGGACGGTAAAGAGAAATTTGTTGTTGAAGGTGAGGAGGAGCTTGAATGTGGGATTTACATGATTGTTCGTGAAAGAAGAAATGCATATTTCGAGTTTTTGGTAACAGGACAAGAGTTTACTGTGATTTCAGATACAACCGACTTCATCAATAAAACATCTTTTAAAAATTCTCCAGATAACGAAATGCTTTATGAGTATTTCCGATTCACAGGGAAGAAAGGGAGGAAGCTTCAGGATACTACTTTAACTCAAGATCAGAAGGTTGCTATACACAAAGAAATTAATGAATACAAAAAAGAGTTTGTAAAGAAAAATCCAGATAACCCGATGTCTGTTGTGTTTAAGTTACAAGAAGACGTTGATATGCCTGATTCAATAAAGAATTTGGAGGGAGAGGATGCTGATAAAAAGAAATACTATTATTATTTAAATCACTACTGGGATAAAACAGACTTTGGAAGCCCTTGTTTATTAAGAACTCCAGTTTTCCATGGTAAATTACAGCGCTACTTCGATAAGTGGGTTCCTCAGCACTTTGATTCTATTCCTGTTTATGCTGATAGATTGGTTGAAAAGGCTAGTGTAAATGATGAGGTTTACAAATATATTGTTAATTATATCACTTTTAAATGGGAGTCTGGTAAATCCAAAAGAATGTGTTGGGATAAGGTTTTTTACCACATGGCAAGAACTTATTATTTAGCACAACCAGAATCAAAAACTCCATGGGTTGAAGAGGGGCAGATGTCTAAGATCAGAACAAGGGTTCAGGACTTGCAATATTGTTTATGTAATGAGAAGGCATTGCCTTTCCAAATGAGGTATAAAGGGAACGATTATGGTCCTGTTGGATTAGAGGATACTAATAAGGTTCGTCATGATTTTTACCAAATGCCAGAAGATTATGTTGTGTTGTGGTTCTGGGATTCAGATTGTGGTCACTGTAAAAAGCAAACACCAAAGCTTTGGGATATGTACCAAAAATACAAAGCGCAAGGTAAGAGTGTAGAGGTGATGGCGATTAACATTGAGCAAGAGTCCAAGGGGTACATCGATTACATCAGAGAAAAACAATATAGTTGGATTAATGTTCAGGATACTGCTCACTTATCTAAATTCAGAGAGTTCTACGATATTTATTCAACACCAGTAGCATTTATATTGGATAAGGAAAGAAAAATAATCGGGAAGAGAATAGATCCTGAAGCAATTGATGGTTTCTTAGCGGAGATGTTTAAGGAGGAAGAGGAGAAGAAAAAGAAGAAATAAAAAAAGAGGAGCGTTTAGCTCCTCTTTTTTTTCTATCTCACTATGTCTATGTCGTTATTGGAGCTCCAAAATTTATTGAAATCAATATCTCCATTTTTGTAGAAATATCTCATGAGTTCTATTGCTAAATCTTGTTTTTCTGTAAGATCTGCAAGCAAATCGAATTCTTGGTTTTGGTTTATTTCCTTTAGGTCTTGAATATCTTGGTAAGTAAAAATTTTCAATCCCATATTCCAGGATTCAAAGTCTCTTTTTCCAATTTTTCCCTGTAATACGATTCTTATACTTTCATGCCGCTCATCTTGCGCGATTTTGTGGTATAGTTTTTTTACTTCCACTTCATCTCCCTCTAGAAGCTGAAAGAATGCATCGTTTATATATAATAATAGACCAGTTATATTTTGCTTTTTATTGTTGACTTGTGCTTTTTCAACAATTTTAAAAATCTCAGAGTCTTTCATTGTAAGTGCGGCTCTACTGTAATAAACAATTCTATACAAACTCATTTTAAATATCTAGTTGTTGTGTTTAATTGAGTAGTTTCTTCTACTATTAGTGATTAATAATGTTTCAAAATAATTGTTTTATTTATCATGTTTTTTGTTAAACAATAATTTTAGACTGGTTTTCAGACATATCTAACTATATTTGCGTCAAAATTTGAAGTATGAAAATCGCGCTTTTAGGATATGGGAAAATGGGTAAAGAGATTGAAAAAATCGCTTTATCGAGAGGGAATGAAATTGTTTTAAAAATTGGAGCAGATAATTTAAGCGATTTAACCGAGGATAACCTTTCTAAAGCGGATGTAGCTATTGAATTTAGTACACCAGATACTGCATACGACAATATTCAGTTATGTTTCAAATCCAATGTTCCAGTAGTTGTTGGTACTACAGGATGGTTAGATAAGTTGGACGATTGTGTTAACCAAACAAAGGAAGGTAAGGGGTTGTTTTATGCTTCTAACTTTAGTGTCGGTGTAAATGTGTTTTTTGAAATCAATAAAAAATTAGCACAATTAATGGCACCGTATTCAGATTACAAGGTGGCAATGGAAGAGATTCATCATACAGAGAAATTAGATGCGCCAAGTGGAACAGCAATTACTTTAGCAGAAGGTGTTATTGAAAATATTCCAACAGTAGGGAAGTGGGTGAACGAAGAAACTGATAATTCTTCTGAAGTAGGTATTGTGTCTAAAAGGATTGAGAAAGTCCCTGGTACACACGTAATCACTTACGAAAATGAAATTGATGAGATTTATATTAAGCACACCGCTCATAACAGAAAGGGATTTGCTTTAGGAGCAGTTTTAGCAGCTGAATTTATGGCTGGTAAATCTGGATTCCACGGGATGTCTGATCTTTTGGGATTATAATTTCTAGGGTATTTATAAAATTAAAAGCCACTCATTTGAGTGGCTTTTTTATTCTCACACAGATCAATATGATTAAAACGATTTTCAAAAGGGTTGTGGAATCGCATTAATCGTATTGATCTGTGTGCTTTAAATAATTAAGTCTAGTGAGACTTTTTAATCTTAAGGAGAATAGAATTCCCGATTACCACTACATCCGAAAAAGCCATTGATAAAGCAGCTACAATTGGCTTAAGGTTTCCAAAAGCAGCAATTGGAATTGCAACAACATTGTAAATTAGTGCCCAAAAGAAGTTTTGTTGGATCGTTCTGTAAGTTTGTTTTCCAATAGTTAAAGCTTTCTTTAAAGTAGCTAATTGCTTGTCGATTAAAATTACCTCAGAAGAATTAATGGCAATATCCGTCGCTGATCCAAAAGAAACGCCTACAGTTGCGAGGGCTAGGGAAGGAGCATCGTTGATACCATCGCCAACCATTACAACATTATAGTCTTTGTTGAGCTTTTCGATTATTTTTAGTTTTTCTTCTGGTGATTTCTCATAATAGTAATCATCAAGGTAAAGTTCTCTAGCAATTTCATCACAATTTTTTCTTCTATCTCCAGAAAGTAGCATCGTTCTGTATCCGTGAGATTTTAACCACGAAATAGTTTCTTCAGCATCATCTTTGGCTTGATCCTTTATCCATAATTCAGCTACAACAGATGTTCCGTTGAATAAAACAAGGTCTGAGGTTAACTCTCTTGTAGTTATGGTTTTTGCGTACTTGTTAGATACAAGTTGGTAAGTGTTACCTTCTATATCTGTTCCCTTAACACCTTTTCCTCTAATTTCAATTACATCTTGCAAGTAAATAGGGCCAACTTCTTTATTTAATGCTTTTACTAAAGATTCTGCAATGGGGTGGTTACTTTGTTGCTCCAAAGAAAGGATGACTTGCTTGATTTTTTCTTCAGATTCTTTATAATAATTTAATTTGTTGAGAATGAATTCACCTGTTGTTAATGTTCCTGTCTTATCAAAAACAATCAAATTAGCTTTTGCTAGTTTTTCTAGGGTAGTTCCTCCTTTAATTAGAACTCCCTGATTAGCCAACTTACCAACACCTACCATAATTGCTGTTGGAGCGGCCAGTCCCATGGCGCATGGACAACTTATAACAAGCGTTGCGATACTTCTCATTATAGATTCCTGTATTCCAAGGTCAAATACAAAAAATGACAATGAGAATGTGATTAAAGCAATTGCAATAACCGTCGGGACAAAAATGTTGCTAATTCGATCACCTAGTTTTTGGATTTCAGGTTTCTGACTTTGAGTGTTCTTAACTAGGTCGATAATCCTGTCGATTGTAGCTTCGCCATGCGTTTGTGTGACCCTAACTAAAGCAGATCCTGATAGGACAGTTGTTCCAGAGATTACTTCAGTCAGCGTGTTTTTAAAAATAGGCAAGCTTTCCCCCGTAATTAGGCTCTCGTCTAGTTCAAGCTCTCCAGAGGCTATAATCCCATCAACTGGTAGTTTGTCTCCAGTGTTTATTCTTATGAAATCATCAACTTTTAGTTCTTTTACATCGACTCTTTCAATACTATCACCATTGGTGACCCTTCTAGCAATTTTTGGACGAAGTTCTTCTAAATCGCGCAGGGCAGAGGTGGTTTTTTTTATGGCTCTTTCTTCAATAAAATTCCCTAGTAAGACTAAGGTTATTATTGAAGCGGTTGTTTCGAAGAAAAGATAATCATGTCCGCCATTTATTATAAATGTTCCATGAATACTATAGCCAAAGGCTGATATAAAACCCGTAGAAACAAGAACGTCCATGTTTGGGACTCCTGATTTTAAACTGAAAAAAGCACTTTTCATAAAGTGACTTCCTCCAAAAATGAAAACAGGAATACATAAACCCAGTTGAAGGTATTTATTGTTTAGAAAGGAGTCATGTTCTACAAACATATGCGCCATTAATGGAATGGTGAATATGGCAGAGATGATCAATAATTTAGTAATTCTTGATGGGCTGTCTTGGTTTTCTTTCTCAATGATTTTAAAACCAGATTGATTTATTTTTTTAGAAACCTCTTCAAAGTCGATATTTTTAGCGCTAAATTCTGCTTCACCTGTAGAAAAATTAACTGTTACGTCTTGAGCTCCAGCTTTTTTTAAAGTCCTTTCAACCGAGAATGCACAATTAGTACATGTCATACCTTCGATATTCAGTTTGTGTTTCTTTAAACCCATATAATAAAGTTAAGAATTAGGTTTTAATACATTTTTTGGAATCAAGAAAAGTTTTTTATTATCTTTGCACCCCACAAATGGCGATGTTAGCTCAGTTGGTTAGAGCACTGGTTTGTGGTTCCAGGGGTCGTGGGTTCGAATCCCATCAGCCACCCCAAAAAAAGAGTTGATATTATCAACTCTTTTTTTATTTGAATCTTGTTAGACTTCTTTGTAATTGTGGTTTTGATTTAAAACCTGGTAGTTGACCAAGCTTTTTGTCTTTTC
>JAYPYW010000009.1:13131-25432 GCA_038154685.1 Flavobacteriales bacterium
CAGTTGGTTAGAGCACTGGTTTGTGGTTCCAGGGGTCGTGGGTTCGAATCCCATACTTCGCCCTCTTAAAACAATAAAGCCGATCTTTTGATCGGCTTTATTGTTTTAAGGTTTCAGGCTTTAGATTTCAGACTTAAAAATTATTTTCTGAAACCTGAATTCACAGATCACCTTTTTACAGCCTTTTCATAAGCCTCAATCCATTTATCAGGTCTGATTTTAGTGGCCAATTCTTCAAGTAGTTTAAAAGGTATTTTTTCAGGGTTCTTAAACCTAATACAGCTTTTACCCATATCTAATTTAAGATCAGAGTGATTGGGGAATTCTTTTACAAACCAATCCATAATTTCCGGGATGGAATAAATACCCATATGATAAAATCCGATATGATTTTTTTGTGCTCCTACAGAAATAAAGGGTAGGGGTTCATTTTTCTTGCAATGATAACCGTTAGGATATAAGGATAATGGTACAACGAAACTTGGCATTCCATAGCTAATTGCCGATTCAAAGCCAATAGGCAAGTTCTTTTCAAGAATATTCAATATCCTTTTAATAGCTTCTTGTTGATGTACAGGTGCGTTATTTATATATTCTTCAGTCGAATTTCCAGGAACTTGCATTTTGACGAAAATTTAGGTGTAATTTACTGAAACTTTTTAGGAATATTACCATATAAGAGTTACCGAAAAAAGAGATATGAAGTTAGTTTTAGTAGAGGATGATGAAGTAGATGTAATGTACTTGGAGCGGCTTTTTAATAAATCGGATAAGTACGAAGCAGTTTTTTTTCCTAATGGACAAGAAGCTTTAAGTTTTCTTAACGATCAGTGGGATGGGCAAGAAGAATTGGCAATTTTGAGTGACATAAATATGCCGGTTATGGATGGTTTGACCTTGCTGAAAAAAATTAGAGAAAATGAAAAAACATCGAGCTTACCAATGTTTGTTTTCACTACAAGTGATGATGATGCAAATATTGAAAAGGCGTTTGAGCTAAATGTTAGTGGTTATTTGTTAAAGCCGTTAACAATTGAGGAATTTGAAAGTTCATTAGAAGAAGTTAAATAATGATAGGAGGATTAAAATTTTTAGGCATGGACAAAATCAAAGTAATGCTTGTTGATGATGACGAAGTAGATTTTATGAATGTTAAAAGGGCATTCAAGAAAAACAACCTCGAACACACGTTAGAGTATCAACCCAATGGTTTAGATGCTATTAAATATTTAAAGTCGGTTGAGAATTCAGTAGACTTGCCACAGGTGGTTTTGTTGGATATTAATATGCCAAAGATGAATGGTCATGAGTTTTTGGCTGAACTTAGGGCAGATGATAGTTTGAAGCATATTGTTGTTTATGTTTTAACCACTTCTTCTCAAAATAGCGATATTGATAAAGCATACCAGAAACAGGTGTCGGGTTATTTTGTTAAGCCTCTTGATTTTGAGGAGTTTAAATCGACAGTTAAAAAACTAGATGAGCTTTGGGTAGTTCAAAAATTCCCTGATTTTAGTTAATGGCAGAAAAGATTAGGATACTACTTGTTGAGGATGACATTGTAGATGCAAAAAACTTCGAAAGAGTATTGAACAGAATTAATGTTCAATACTCTTTTGAGCATTTAAACGATATTGATAAGGCGCTTGAGAGCCTTAAGGAAAGCGTTTACGATGTTATTTTTCTCGATTACCATTTACCAAAAGGTAATAGCTTGGATGTGCTTAATTATCTCAAAAAGATAAAGAGTAAAACACCGGTTATTATTGTTACTTCTTATGCAAATCCAAAGGTGGCTGTTGAGTTAATTCAGCAAGGTGCGATGGATTATATCCCTAAAAGTTTATTAAATGAAGCTGGTTTAGCGCAAACCATACGAGGTGCCTTAAGGGTAAAAGACCTGCAGGATAAAAGGGTTAAAACTGAAAATAGGCTAAGAAAAGTTGAAAATCGTTTGGGGACTATAATTTCAAACACGCCTGTTATTCTTTTTGTATTAGATCATAACGGTATTGTTCAGTTAGGTTTAGGTAAGTATTGGGATTCATTTAATCCTAAAAGTTATAGTTTGATTGGCGTTGGTTTTCAGGAGGCTTTTAGGAATTTCCCTCGATTGATTGAGTCTTTCGAGAAGTCTAACGAAGGTAGGATTGAGGTTTGTAAGGTAGAAATCAATGAGGTTGTTTTTGAGGTTACTTTTACACCAAGGTTGAATGCCGATGGCAGTATCCAAGAGGTTTTGGGCTTAGCTATGGATGTTACAGGGCATGAAAAAGGAAAGCAATCTTTAACTAAGGCGAAGCAAATTGCAGAGAAAGCTTCTCAAATGAAGCAGGAATTTATTGCAAACATGTCTCACGAGATTCGAACACCAATGAATGCAATTATTGGTTTCGCTAATTTATTGTCGGAGACCAAAATGGATCATCTTCAAACTGATTTTGTTGATTCTATCAAAACTTCGGGAGAAAACTTATTAGCGCTTGTTAACGATATTTTAGATTTCTCTAAGATTGAATCAGGTAAATTAATTGTTGAAAAAGAAGATTTTGAACCAAGAAAATTGGTGAAATCATTAATAGATGTTTTGGAGGTAAGGGCAGTTGAGCGCAAAAATAGCTTGTCTTTTTCAATCCAAAATAATATTCCAGAAACTCTAGTGGGTGATCCTAATAGGGTTTATCAAGTTTTAATGAATTTGGTGAACAATGCTATTAAATTCACCAAGGAAGGAAAGGTTGAATTAGAGATTGGTATCCAAAAGGAGGAGATTTCAAGGTTGGAGTTGTTCTTCCGGGTAAAGGATTCAGGTATTGGAATTCCTGAGAATAAGTTAGATGAGATTTTCGAGTCGTTTGTTCAGGTAGAAGGAGGAAGTAATCGTAAAACAGGAGGAACAGGATTAGGTTTAGCCATTGTTAAAAAGCTAATTAACCTCATGAATGGTTCTATTTCGGTAGAAAGTAAAGAAGGAGAGGGGGCAGTTTTTGAGGTGATTCTTCCATTTAATATTTCGTTTAAGAAATCCAGTGACAAAGCCAATAACAAAGAGCGCTTTAAAAGTATAAAGGGCAAAAGAATCCTTTTGGCAGAGGATAATGAAATGAATCAGAAGCTGGTCATCATGTATTTAACTAAATATGATGTTAAAATTGACTTAGCAGAAAACGGTCATCAAGCTGTTAAAGCGGCTCAGGCTAATGATTATGACTTGATTTTAATGGATATCCAAATGCCAGAAATGGATGGTTTAGAAGCAACTAAGAAAATCCGAGAGTTAGAGGAGGACAAGGCCAAATTGCCCATTATAGCTATGACAGCTCATGCTTTTAAAGAGGAGGTGGAGAATTGTTTTAAAGTAGGAATGAATGCTCATATTTCTAAGCCAATTGAAAAAGAGGCGTTTTTAACATTGATTTCTAGTTTAGTGCATTCTGAATCTACAGATTTAAGTGATAGTAAGACAGTGGCTGTTAAGGATTTATCTGGATTGGTAGATTTAAGTTACCTAAGAGATATGTCGGATGGTAATGAAGAGTTCATTCAGGAGATGATAAAGATTTTTAAAGCAGATAGTCCAGTTTTAATTGAAAGAATGCAAAATTCATTCGATAAAAAAGATTGGCCAGCTTTGTCTAAAGTAGCGCATAAATTCAGGTCTCCCGCCGTAATGATGGGGATGAAGGATGTTGCTAAGATAGCTGAGAGGATAGAGTATTTTGATTACTCTGAGAATGATGGGTTAGATGATGTGTTGGATTGGATTCATCAAATAGATCAACAAAGTAGTGCTGCTATTGATTATATTCAAAAGAATTTCTGATGGGGAAAAAGAAAGTTTTAATAGTTGAAGATGAGGCTTTAACACAAAAGTTTTTAGCTCAAATTATAGAGTCTTTGGGTTATGATGTAGATTCATGTGATAACGGTGAAGAAGCTATTGAGAAAATCCGGGATTTCGAACCTGACGTGATTTTGTCGGATGTTTTAATGCCTGAGTTTTCTGGTTTACAGCTGCTTAATTATGTTCAAAAGAAAATATTGGCCAAAATTCCGATTCTTTTAATCTCTTCGCTAGATCCAAATGCCATGCAAGATATGGTAAAAGACATAGGCGCAGTTGGTTTTATCTCAAAGCCACCCCAAAAAGAAGAGTTAGCGAGCCTATTAAAAGAAGCTTTAAATCAATAATGTCTATTTAACGACAGCTAGTTTTCTTTTCATACCTTTAATTTGTAGAAAATTAAAATCATGAAGAAACTCGCTTACCTGCCATTTTTGTTCCTAGGAACAGTATTTCTAGTGTCATTCTCAACTTTGCCAAAAGCTAAAACTGTGGTAGTTGATGCGCCAAAAGTTTCTCATTCGGTTTTTAATACCCTTTTAAATAAAAATGTAACTACTTCTGGAGTGGTTAATTACGCAGGTTTTAAAGAGAATACGGAATTTGAAAATTACCTAAAAGCACTTTCTACAGCACAACCAAAGAATTCAAACTGGTCTAAAAATGAAAAGTTAGCCTACTGGATTAACGTTTATAACGCTTATACTATCAAGTTGATAAACACTAATTGGCCAGTTAAGTCTATTAAAGATATCAACGATCCATGGGGTCATAAGTTCTTCTCAATCGGTGGAGAAAAAACAAGTTTAAATGATGTTGAGCACGAAATCCTAAGAAAAATGGGTGAACCAAGGATTCACTTTGCAATTGTATGTGCTTCTTATTCTTGTCCCAAGCTTTTAAATGCAGCTTATACTGCGGATAAATTAGAAAGTCAGTTAACTGCGCAAACAAAATCATTTCTAGCAGATACTAAAAGAAACAAGATTTCAGCTTCAAAAGGGGAGCTTTCAGAAATATTCAATTGGTTTAAAAGCGATTTCACCGCAAATGGGACATTAATCGATTTCATTAACAAGTATTCAGCCACTAAACTGAATGCAAATGCTACAATTTCTCATTTACCTTACAATTGGGATTTAAATAATAAGTAATGGCTGAAGTAAAGACGCTGAAGAAGAGAGGGAGTATGCTTGCGCAAGCTCCAGTGCAGATTAAAAAATTAGCTGAGCCAATTACTGGTGTTGAGGCATTTTCTTCTAAAGTTGCTGGTGGGATTAAGCCGGCCGATTTAGAAATCCTTCAAATCAATTTAGGTTACATGTGTAACATGACCTGCGAGCATTGTCATGTAGATGCTGGGCCAGACCGTAAGGAAATCATGGAAAAGGAAGTATTAGAGGCTTGTTTGAAAGCTATTGATGCTTCTAATGTGAAAATGGTTGACCTTACTGGGGGAGCTCCTGAGATGAATCCTCATTTCAAGTGGTTTGTGGAAGAACTAACTAAAAGAAACGTCCAAACTATTGTTAGAAGTAATTTAACGATTCTTGTTTCCAACAAAAAGTACAAAGAGTATCCAAACTTTTTTAAAGAGAATAAAGTCACTGTAATCGCTTCTTTACCTTGTTATACTGAAGGTAACGTAGATAAACAGAGAGGAGATGGGGCTTTTAATAAATCTATTGAGGCTTTATTGGTTTTAAATGAGTTAGGCTATGGGAAAGAAGGAACTGGTTTAGAATTGAACTTAGTTTATAACTCAGGGGGACCAGGTTTACCGCCGCCTCAAGCTGCTTTAGAGCAGGATTATAAAAGAGAGTTAAAAGAAAACTTCAACTTGGAGTTTAATAGCTTATATACGATTACCAACCTTCCAATTAGTCGATTCCTTGATTATTTATTAGCAGCTGGAAGGTATGAAGAGTATATGCTAAAGTTACACGAAGCTTATAATCCAGCTACTGTGCATGGTGTAATGTGTACCAATACTTTATCGGTTGATTGGGAAGGTAACTTGTACGATTGTGACTTTAATCAGATGCTAAGATTAAAAGTAGCAGGCTCGGTAGGTAATATAAAAGACTTTGATTTAGTGGAGCTTTCTAAAAGAAAGGTTGTGTTGGGGAATCATTGTTATGGATGTACTGCAGGAGCAGGATCAAGTTGTCAAGGAGCGCTTAACTAATGAAGGAAGCATTAATCGTTTTCGTTAAAAATCCAGAAAGAGGAAAAGTTAAAACTCGTTTAGCTGCTGATGTTGGAGAAGAGAAGGCTTTAGAGGTTTATTATGACTTGTTGGAGTTTTCAAAATCTTTAATTTATTCAGAATTAAAAGCTTATGTTTTTCATTCTCCAGTTTTACTTCAAGGTTTGTTTTGGGGTGGGGCTGAGAATAGATTACAGGCTGAAGGAGATTTAGGTGTGAAAATGAGTACTGCAATAAATGAGGTGCTTAACGATGGAAATGATAAAGTTTGTGTGATTGGGAGCGATTGTTTTGAAATCACTCAGGAACATATAAAAGAGGCTTTTAAAGCCTTAGATAAAAACGATTTGGTTTTCGGACCAGCAAAAGATGGAGGTTATTACCTTGTGGGGATGACTAAATTGCAAAACGCAATTTTTGAAGAAATGCCTTGGAGCCAGTCTGATTTATTGCAGACTACCCTGACAAAGGCAAAAAACTTAAATTTGAATTACGAATTATTGGAAGAGTTAAGTGACGTTGATTATGTGACAGATCTTCCAAAAGACTATAAATTATAATGGATACTTATTTAGAAACCACCAAAGACGTATACAAGGAAGCAGCTTTAACTCCTGATGTTGGACTATGTTGTACAACTACGCCAGTTTGGCAATTACCAGGGTTAAGCATTCCTAAAAAGATGTTGGAAATGAACTACGGTTGCGGAAGCACCGTAAATCCTATGGATTTAGTGAATGATCCAACTATCCTATACGTTGGAGTTGGAGGAGGGATGGAGCTATTACAGTTCTCATATTTCTCTCGCCGAAAGGGTGGTGTCATCGGATTAGATGTAGTTGATGAAATGATTGATGCTTGTAACGAAAACATGATTCAAGCCGAAGAGGAGAATGAGTGGTTCGATAAATCTTTCATTGATGTTCGTAAGGGAGATGCCCTTAATTTACCTATAGAAGACAATTCGGTAGACGTAGCAGCACAGAACTGTTTATTCAATATATTTTCTCACGAAGACCTTAAAAAGGCCTTAGAAGAGATGTATAGAGTGCTTAAACCACACGGAAGGTTAGTGTTAAGTGATCCTATTGCTGAGAAAATGCCAGAGAACTTAAAGCAAGACGAAAGATTAAGAGCGCTTTGTTTATCGGGTTCTTTACCGTTAAAAGATTACATCAAAATGATTACTGATGTTGGTTTTGGTACAGTTGAAATCAGAGCCAAGCGTCCTTACAGAATATTAGATCCAGAAAACTATGATACAGATGAATTGATCTTCATCGAAAGTGTTGAAGTTTGCGCCATCAAAGATCCAATGCCAGAGGATGGTCCTTGCGTTTTCACTGGGAAGTCGGCAATTTACTACGGTTCGGAAGAATACTTCGATGATGGAAAAGGGCATACTTTATTACAAAACCAACCATTAGCAGTCTGCGACAAAACTGCAGGAGCGCTAGGTGATTTAGGTAAAAAAGATATTTACATTTCGGATTCCACGTACTTCTACGATGGAGGAGGGTGTTGTTAGTACGCCCACGGATCTCACAGATTTTTACAGATAAAAAGGTCGTCATTTTGACGACCTTTTTTTATGCCCTTCTGGATGACGTAATTACTTAGTTTAGTTCTTGTAGGAAGATACGAGTACTAATAACAAATCATAATCCCCGAGATCCGCGAGATCCGCGGGCGCCAACAACAAGTCAACTGCCTGTTCATAAATTCCCTCTATACACCCTAATTACCCCTAGGATTTCATTCTATGGTGCCTTATATTTGCTGCACCAAAAAAGATCTTTATGGAAATTCGTCACGATTGGAAATATGAGGAGGTGAGCGCACTTTACGATATGCCTTTGTTAGATTTAGTTTACAAGGCTGCTGGGGTTCACAGACAATTTCACGATTCAAAACAAGTTCAGATTTCATCATTAGTTTCAGTAAAAACTGGAGGATGTCCCGAAGATTGTTCATACTGTCCGCAAGCTGCTAGATATACAACTGATGTTGATGCTCATAAATTGATGGATCCACAGGATGTGATCGATCAAGCAAAGAAAGCTAAAGATGGAGGAGCTTCCAGAATGTGTTTAGGAGCTGCTTGGAGAGAAGTTAGAGATAACCGTGATTTCGATAACGTATTAGAAATGGTTAGAGGAATCAACGAGATGGATATGGAGGTTTGTTGTACGTTAGGAATGCTTAACGATGAACAAGCTCAAAGGTTAAAGGATGCTGGGCTTTATGCCTACAACCATAATATTGATACTTCAGAGGAAAAGTACGAGGATATTATTTCAACTAGAACATTTGAAGATAGATTAGATACACACAAGTCTGTTAGAAAGGCTGGTGTTACTTTATGTTCTGGAGGAATCATTGGGTTAGGAGAAGAGAAGAAGGATAGAATCAACATGTTAATCACGCTAGCTAATTACGAGAAGCACCCTGAGTCGGTGCCGATTAACACTTTAGTTCCTGTTGAAGGAACTCCTTTACAGGACAATGAAAAAGTTCCATCATGGGATTTAATCAAAATGGTTTCTATTGCTAGAATCATGATGCCTGAGAGTGCTGTTAGACTTTCAGCTGGTAGGTTAGAATTATCTGATGAGGCTCAAGCAATGTGTTTCATGGCTGGTGCTAATTCAATCTTTGCAGGTGAGACTTTATTAACGACTGATAACCCAGAGTTTCAGGCTGATAAAATCTTATTTAAAAACTTAGGTTTAAATCCTAAGGCTCCGTTTGCTGATGGTGAGCAACCTGTTGTAAATGAGCGTTACAAGGAAGGTTCAGCTAAAGCAAAGATGGAAGCTAAAGTGAAGGCTTGGAAAGAAGAAATGGCTGCTAAATAATTAAGCAGTTTTTAGATATGGAATTTAAGAAACAAAAGCATTTGTTGACTCAACGAGAGGAAGCAAATGCTTTTCGTTTTTTAAGACAATCTGAAGGCCTGATTGACTTCTGTTCGAACGATTATTTAGGTCTGGCCCTTAAAGGTGAAGAATTCCAAGGAAAGCAAATAAAAGGAAGTGGAGGTTCCAGACTGTTGGCTGGTAATTACCCTGAAATTGAAGAGTTTGAAAACTTCTTAGCAAAGTTTCATCAATCTGAATCAGCTTTACTATTTAACTCCGGTTATAACGCTAATGTAGGGTTCTTCTCGGCAGTTCCTCAAAAAGGAGATACCATCTTTTACGATGAGTTGATACATGCATCGATTAAAGACGGTATGCGACTTTCGTTTGCTAAATCATATTCTTTCAAGCACAATGATGTGCACGACCTTAAAAACAAGCTTAAAAGGGCTGAGGGTGATATTTATATAGTTGTGGAGAGTGTTTATTCAATGGATGGCGATTCTGCTCCATTGGTTGAATTAGCAGCTCTTTGTGAAGAGGAAGGGTTGTGCTTAATAGTGGATGAAGCCCACGGAGTAGGTGTTTTTGGTGATAACGGAGAAGGTTTAGTACAGGCTTTAGGTTTGGAAGAAGCGGTTCCTGTGCGAATAGTAACCTTCGGAAAAGCTATTGGTGCTCATGGGGCAGCAGTAATATCTAATCAATTAATCAAAGATTTCCTCATAAATTTCTGTCGAAGTTTTATTTACACAACAGCATTACCACCCCATGCAATTCAATCATTACAAAGCAGCTATGCTGCTCTAAAAAAGGAAAGTCTTATTGAGGAACTTGCTAAAAAAATAAAGTTATTTAAATCTCAATTCTCCGATCTCGATTCTCAATTCTTAATATCAAGTAATTCTTCAATTCAGTGTGTTTTGTTTTCTGGAAATAAATTAGTTAAAAGTATTTCTAAAGAATTGGTTAGTGCTGGTTTTGATGTTCGGCCAGTAATGAGTCCAACTGTTAAAAAAGGAGAGGAGCGCATCCGAATTTGTTTACACGTTTTCAACTCCGATGAGGATATAATCAATCTTGCAAATGCAATTAAAACTCAAATCGCTAAAGCAAGAAATTAAGCAAACCGCTTTATTGGCACTTCCAATTAGTTTGGGGCAATTAGGTCATGTACTCACAGGAGTGGCAGATTACACCATGTTGGGACACACCGATCCTTTGCAGATGGCGGGAGCAACTTTTGCTACATCGGTTTTCTTCCCAGTAATGATTTTAGGTTTAGGATTTAGTTTGGGGTTAACCCCATTAGTTGCTAACGCAAACGGGGCCAGAGAGCATGATAAACTCAAAGCGTTATTCCGAACAGGGTTTAAGTTGAATTTGATTTTGGGAATACTGCTTTTCCTTAGTTTATACTTCCTTAGCGGAAAGCTAGAATGGTTTAATCAGCCTTCAGAGGTTCTTAGCGTTTGTAAAAACTATTTCCTACTCATTTCCATATCAATCATTCCAATAATGCTTTTTCAGGCCTTAAAAACGTTTTTAGAAGGTTTGCAGGATACAAAGACGCCAATGGTGATTTCATTGCTTGGAAACGCTTTAAATGTAGTTTTAAACTATTTCCTGATCTTCGAACACGATGGCTTTGGTGGAATGGGAATAGAAGGAGCAGGTTGGGCAACATTAATTGCTAGATCTGCTATGTTTATTGGTTTTGTAGGGTTTTATCTTTCAAAATCTCATTTAAGAAATGCTTTGGCTTCAGTGCTTTCAGAGGTCGTTAACTTCAAATATCTCAAGGAAATTCTAAACATTGGTTTGCCTATTTCAACTTACATGTTTTTCGAAGTAACAGCCTTTTCAGCAGCTACATTCATGATGGGTTGGATAAGCGATGATCATATCACTGCGCACCAAGCCGCGTTGTCATTAGCGTCTTTATCCTTTGTGGTTTGCATGGGAGTTGGAAATGCAGGAAGTATCCGCTCGGCTACATTGGTGGGAGAAAAAAGATTGGAAAACATAAAGGGAGTTGTGACTTCAGTAGTAACAATATCACTTGTATTGAGCACTTTCGCAGCTTTGTTGTTCTTAACTTTTAAAGATTCATTACCTCTGATTTTTGTTGATTCTCAAGAAACTGAAATAGTTGAATTTGCATCAGTCATGTTATTGTATGCGGCGTTATTTCAATTCTCAGATGGTTTGCAGGTAATCTTTCAAGGATTGTTGCAAGGAATAGGGGATGTTAAAATTCCTTCGCTGATTGCTATTGCCTCATACTGGTTAATTGGGCTACCATTTGGGTACTGGTTAGCTTTTGAAACAGAGGTAGGGTATTCAGGGATTTGGATTGGTTTAGCAATTGGGTTGACTATTTCTGCAACTCTACAGATTTTGAGGTATCGATCGAGTTTTAGGAAGTTGATTGCGGGTTAACCCACTCAGTCCGCAGGACTGAGGAGGTGTCAGTAACAGTAATTTAAGAGATTTTAATCACACTCTGTTCACATGAATCATAGTAAGCTTTCGCATTCCAGTTTTCCTTGATGAAAGCTTGAACTTTTGGGAATTCATCTTGCATAATCGATGCATCCATTACGAATCCCATTACAGTTCCGGTATGGCCTACAAAAACACCCATTTTGTTTTGCTCAGCAAACTCAACCATTAAATCAAACTTTGGTTTTGGTAAAGCTTCTTGATTGATTTGCGCGCTCATAGTGATGGCTTTATACACCAATTGATCATCATTAGTCATGGACCCCGTTTGATAGAATTCCAATATTTCATTAAAGGCAACGTAATCTGCTGAGTTGTAATTGAAGTTTTGGAATATTTCATACGGGTTTAAAGTAACTAAACTTTCTGAGTCAAAGTATATTACCCCAAATTGCTTAGAGATAAGGTTGAATACCTTTTCTCCAGTAAGTGGATTGAATATTCTGTCGATTTCTTTATCTAAAACAGGATCAGCAGGAAGTATTTTAGCAGTGATTTGATAAAGGGTTTCTTTACCAAATTTTGTGTTGTAATATTTATTTAGTGCCAACAATAGCCCCATGATATTAGTTGATCCAGCCGACAATCCTTTTCCAATTGGAATGTTGGAATGCTGAACAACTTTAATTTTCGAATGGGAGGCATAAACGAAATCTTTTACGATAGAAATGTCATCGATTTCGGCTTTAGATATTTCTTTTAACTCAACGCCATTAACTAATTTTTGGTAGATATAAAGCGCAGGGAAAACGTTTTCAGGGATAGAGAATTCAGGTTTGTCGGATTCGTAAATAAATGTTTTCGTACAAAACTTAGAAGAAGTAATACCTGGTATTATAAAATCCTCCGTGGGCGTTAATTTACATTGAACAAGCTCTCCAA
>JAYPYW010000009.1:25442-42084 GCA_038154685.1 Flavobacteriales bacterium
CAATTACTCTTTCCGTCATGTACCTTTCCTGTGGGTTAAAAGACCGCCTTCTGGTTGGCGGTTCCTAAAAATAACGATTAATAAAATACGTGTCACGTTTTAGGATGATTTTTTTGTTTTTCGCGGGGGAAATAAATAATAAGTTCAAAGGGAAAATAAATATTAACTTTAAACTACCGAACTAAACACAATTAATATGAAACAAATTCTTTTATCGGTTACTGCGGCAATAGGGCTATTAAGTTGCGGTGGTGGTGATGCAGAAGTAGTGGGACTGCCTCCTTTAGATACGGTTCCAGCGATTGACTCCTCTTTATTTGATACTGTTGTAGTAGATTCCACTTGGCATGTATTTCCACCATTTGATGAAGCTAAGGACCCAAACTTAGACACTACTGAGGTTATAGGTAGATCATTGGATAGTTTACACTCTGAAATTGAGGCTTCAACAGATTTATCTTTAGCGCCAGATACCAATGCACAAATTGTTGGGAAATGGATGGTTCACCAGAAGGTTATCGGAAGCGAAGTTGCGTCTGGACAAAAAGAGGTTTTTGCTGTTTATCACCAAGATTCTATTTTCTCTATGAAAGCGATTAATGTTCTGGGTAAATGGTGGATTGAAGGAAACCTATTATTTCAAAAGTACGAGTTGCCAACAAAAATGAATGTTGATACTTCGAAAATCAGTGTTTTAAATGATTCTGTTCTTCAGGTTTCTGAGTTAAACGGAGAGGCACAATACATTTTTAAGAAAGTAAATTAATGAATCAACCCTTAGCAGAACGATTACGTCCAAGTTCCCTGGATGATTATTTGGGGCAACAGCATTTAATTGGACCGGAAGGGCCAATTAGATTGGCTATTCAAGGTAATCTTCTGCCAAGTATGATTTTTTGGGGGCCTCCTGGAGTTGGTAAAACTACATTGGCGCATATAATATCCAAACAATTAGATCGACCGTTTTATACACTAAGTGCAATTAATTCGGGGGTTAAGGATGTTAGGGAAGTAATAAAAAAGGCGGAATCAAGTGGTTTATTCGCAGGTGGGCAATCACCAGTGTTATTCATCGATGAAATTCACCGATTTAGTAAGTCCCAGCAAGATTCATTGTTAGGAGCAGTAGAGAAAGGTGTTGTTACCCTAATAGGAGCAACTACAGAGAACCCTTCTTTTGAAGTGATCTCAGCGCTGCTTTCTAGAAGTCAGGTTTATATTTTGGAACATCATTCCAAAGAAGAATTGGAGGCTTTATTGCAAAAAGCAATTAAAGAGGATGTTATTCTTTCCAAGAAGAAAATCACGCTTAAGGAGACCGAAGCTTTAATTAAATTAAGTGGAGGTGACGCTCGTAAATTACTGAATAATTTTGAGTTGGTAGTTAATTCAATTGGAGGTGATAAAGTTGAAATCACCAACGATAAAGTTCAGCAACATGTTCAAAAGAACTTAGCGATTTATGATAAATCGGGAGAGCAGCATTATGATATTGTTTCTGCATTCATTAAATCCATAAGAGGGAGTGATCCCAATGCGGCTGTATATTATTTAGCAAGAATGATTGAAGGCGGTGAAGATCCTAAATTTATTGCCCGAAGATTAGTTATCTCTGCTTCTGAAGATATTGGATTGGCAAACCCTACGGCTTTGGTTATGGCCAACGGTTGTTTTGAAGCCGTTAAAAATATTGGTTATCCCGAATGTAGAATTCCATTGTCTCAATGCACCATTTATTTAGCTACTTCGCCCAAAAGTAACAGTGCATACAAGGCTATCAACCAAGCAATGGCAACGGTTCGTCAGACTGGAGATTTGCCAATTCCATTACATTTAAGAAATGCACCAACTAAACTAATGACCGACTTAGGTTATGGAAAAGATTACCAATATTCCCATGCTGGTCAGGGTAATTTCATCGATCAAGAGTTTTTTCCTGAGGAGTTATCAGGTACTAAATTCTACGAACCTGGAGACAACAAGCGCGAAAAAACAATAGCAGATTGGTTGAAGCAGCTGTGGAAAGGTAAGTATTAATATTTAGGACCCAGGACCCAGGACCCAGGACCCAGGAGCGGCCTTTCGACTTCGCTCAAGGTGACTTCGGCTGTGTTCGTCATCCTGAGCGGAGTCGAAGGACTATATTCTATCCAACTCAATAATTTCCAAATCTTGAAACTCACCAGTTTCAGTGATTTTAAGTTTAATGGCCGTTTGTATTTTATGAAACCCATGTTTACCGCAAGCTCCGGGGTTTATATGTAAATGATGCAATTTATGGTCGTAAACAACCTTTAAAACATGTGAATGCCCGCATACGAAAATATCTGGTTTTTCCCTTTGAATTAAATCAAGAGCATAAGGCTTATATCTCCCAGGGTAGCCAGCGATATGGGTGATTACAATCTTTTTTCCATGGATTTCAAAGATCTGGTCCTTTGGGTATTCTGATCGAACAACATGATCATCGATGTTTCCTTGAACCCCAATTACGGGTTTAATGGCCATTATTTCATCCATTACTGAGATGTTTCCAATATCTCCACCATGCCAAACCATATCAACTGATTGGATATGCTTTTTTAGCCTTGGGTCAAGGTAAGAATGGGTGTCGGAAAGAATTAGAATTCTTGTCATTTTTAGCGTCCTCTGCGTCCAAATAATTAGTCATTATTTTCAATTACATCATAAACCGGTCCACGGAAGAATTCACTGAACGGCTTAACAATTTTGTATTTATCCAAAACGTAATCTTTAAAACTAGCCTTACAAACTTTTTTATCAGCTATTTGATGAGTAACCACAAAATCTTTCTGTTTGAGGTGTTCAATTGCAGGATGATCTTTTTCATAACCTTTTGGAGGTCTAACCAATCTAGCTCCTTCAACTTCACCAAAAGTAGCTTTGAATTCTTTTTCTGTTATGATTTGCTCATATGAATCTAGATTAAAAGCTATTTCGTTTCTAACCGATTTTAAAACAGTAGGTTGAGGGTGCCAAATACCTGATGCAATCATTGTTTTATTACCTGGTTCAACATGAATGTAGTAACCTGAGTATTCACTTTTTCGTCCACCTTTTGAGATCGCGGCTCCAAAATGAGTTTTGTAAGGAGATTTATCTTTCGAGAATCTTACATCCTTAAATATTCTAAAAATTGTGTTTTTAGGAGTTACATCTGTTATGAAATTATCCATTTCTTGGATGTCTGATATTAAGCCTTCAATAAACTCCGAAAAGTTATCACGAGCAGCCTCATATCTTTTTCGGTTATCGTTAAACCAATCCCTGTTGTTATTGGCTTTTAGCTCCTTTAAAAACTCGAAGGTAGATTGTTGAATCATTTCCTTAAACATTAAGTTGAATACCATTCTAAATTAATATTTTTGTTACAACAATGATTATCCATTTAAACATAAAAATTCATGGTAGAGTCCAAGGAGTAGGTTTTAGAAACTTCGCTCAAAGGATAGCTAATGAAAGCAGTGTGAAAGGGTTTTGTAAAAATGAAGCTGATGGATCAGTTTATGTTGAAATTGAAACGACTCAGATGAAAGCTGATGAATTCTTAGAATGGATGTATCGAGGATCGGTGATGGCGAAAGTTTCAAAAATTGATGTTCAGCCAGGAAATGTTGTTGGATTTAAACACTTCGAAATAAGAAGATGATTAAAGTAATTTACACGGTTTGTTCTTCTGAAAATGAAGCTAAAACAATTGGACGAATTTTAGTTGAAGAAAGATTGTGTGCTTGTGTAAACATTATTCCAAGTATGCAATCTATTTATCGTTGGGAAGGAAAGGTTGAAGAGGCTAACGAAACTATTTTAATCATAAAAACTTTGAAAGGTACCTTCGAAAAGTTGAGTGCAAGAATAAAGCAGTTACATTCTTATGATGTGCCTTGTATTTTTGATTTGGCTCCAAATAATGTCGAGGGAAATTATTTTGATTGGTTGAAAGAACAGGTGGATAGGTGAGGTATTTAATAAGGTTAAAATATAACGGATCAGATTTTAACGGTTGGCAAATTCAGCCCAACGCACCTTCAGTACAAGAAACTTTGGAGCAAAAAATTGGAATGCTTTTAAATCATGAGGTGAAAGTGATAGGTTGTGGCAGAACAGATACTGGAGTTCATGCAAGTGATTTTTACGCTCATTTTGAATCTGATAAAGAAGGAATAGACGCAAGTAATTTAAAATATAAACTAAATTCGGTTGTGCCAAACTCTATCGCAATTACAGAGTTGAGAAGGGTTTCTAATGAATTTCATGCAAGGTTTTCGGCAACATCCAGACAATATAAATATTACATTTCTTTAGCTAAGAATCCATTTAGTGTTAATGTTTGGTGGGTTCGACAAGCTATGGACGTTGAGGCTATGAAAAAGGCGGGTAGTTATATTTTGGATTATAAAGACTTTACTTCTTTTTCAAAATTACATACCGACGTAAAAACTAATTTGTGCGATGTCACACAGGTTGAGTTAGCGCAAAATGGTGATGATATAGTTTTAACCATCAGTGCCAATAGATTTTTAAGAAACATGGTTCGTGCAATTGTAGGAACTTTGGTTGAAATTGGTTTGGGTAAAAGATCTCCTGAAGATATGAAGAGGATTATTGAGGCGGAAGATAGAGGGGAGGCAGGCGTTAGTGCTCCAGCCCAAGGGTTGTTTTTAAACGAAATAATTTACCCAGAGGAATTAATAAGAGGGGTTGAATAATGAGTAACGAAGTAACAGGTAAAGCAATAGATGGAAAGGTTTTACGACGCACTATGAAGTACGTCCGACCGTTTCGTGCTGCTTTTTATTCTACTGCTTTGATTACTATTTTACTGTCTTTCATGGCCCCTGTAAGGACTTACTTAATTAAAATAGCAGTAGACGATAAGATTCAGTATGGTGATGTGGACGGATTAAGACAAATTGTAATCTTCCTTGTAATTTTATTGGTTGTGCATGCAAGTATGCAGTTTTTACAATCTTATTTAGCCAACTGGTTAGGACAAAGTGTAATTCTAAATATTCGAAAAAAGTTATTCAATCATGTAGTTTCCTTCAAGTTAAAGTACTTTGATAATACACCTATTGGAAGTTTAGTTACAAGAGTTACTAGTGATGTTCAGACGATTGCTGAAGTTTTTTCGTCGGGGTTACTAAACATTGTTTCTGATATTTTGCAGTTAATGATGGTGTTGGTTTTCATGTTTTACATTAATTGGGAGCTTACTTTAATTATTTTAATTCCTGTACCTATTCTGATTTTATGTACGATCTGGTTTAAAAATGTAATTAAATCTGCTTTTATTGATGTTCGAAAGAACGTAGCTAAGATCAATACCTTCATCCAAGAGCATGTAACAGGAATGAATATTGTTCAAATATTCAACCGAGAGGAGGAGGAAATGCGCCGATTTAAGCAAGTGAATAAAGATCATAGAAATGCTTGGCTAAAAACAGTTTGGGCTAATGCTGTCTTCTTTCCAGTGGTGGAAGTTTTATCTGCTGCATCAATAGCTTTGCTAGTGTGGTGGGGAGCAAGTGGGGTTATTTCAGGATATGCTAAGATTGGAGATATAATGGCTTTCATCTTGTTTATTCACATGATTTATCGCCCGATAAGAATGTTGGCAGATCGATTTAATACCCTTCAAATGGGAATGGTTGCGGCTAACAGAGTGTTTAACGTGCTGGATACAGATGAGCATATTTCTGATGAAGGTTCCAATGATTCTATAGAGGTAAAAGGAGAAATATCATTTAAAGATGTTTGGTTTGCTTATAAAGAGGAAAACTACGTGTTAAAAGGTGTTTCATTCGATGTTGAAGAAGGGCAAACGCTTGCCTTAGTTGGAGCAACTGGCGCTGGTAAGTCTTCTATCATTAATGTGTTAACTAAATTTTACGAAATTCAAAAAGGTCAAATCCTGATTGATGGATTGGATATTAATGATTTCACGCTTGAACATCTAAGGAGAGTTACAGCAGTTGTGTTACAAGACGTTTTCCTTTTTGATGATTCGATATTTAATAACATCACGCTAAATAATCCATCTATTACAAAAGAGAAAGTTATTGAAGGAGCTAAGCTTATTGGAGTTCATGATTATATCATGAGTTTGGATGGTGACTATGATTATCAAGTAAGAGAGCGCGGAGCAATGCTGTCCGTTGGTCAGCGACAACTTTTAGCCTTCTTAAGGGCATACGTTTACAATCCTCAAATCTTAATATTAGATGAGGCTACAAGTTCTGTAGATACTCAATCGGAACAACTCATCCAAAACGCCATTGAGAAACTAACTCAAGGAAGAACCTCAATAGTTATTGCTCACCGATTATCAACAATCCAAAACGCCGATCAAATAATCGTAATGGAGCAAGGTGAAAAAGTAGAGCAAGGAACTCATCACGAACTTTTACATCACGAAGGTTATTACAAGAAGCTGTTCGATTATCAGTTTAAGGGTGAGTAAGAGCCGGTCTCCGGTTCGAAATATCAAATTTAAAAGATAAAAGACAAAAGACGAAATCCAATTTCTTTTAATAAGTTATCCCGCACTTGTTGCTGTATCTATTGATGTTATTTTAAGTAGTGGTTGTTAAGTTTTACAAATAGGTCCCGCATCAAGTGTGGGATGACGGATTTGGGTTGGTAATTAAAACTCAGAGGACTCTGTGTGCGATTAAAAAAAACGGCCACAAAATGTGGCCGTAAAAAATCTGTAAAACTTAATTAGTTTGGAATTGTAGGGGCTGGTCTTGTGCCTGCCCGAGCAGAGTTGGTGGTATTAGCTGTCGTGCTAGGGCGGGCACAAGGCCAGCCCCTACCTGAAATTCAAAGATTAATCTTGGAATTTTTTCATCAATACAGTTGCCACATGTCCACCGAAACCGAAAGTGTTACTCAATGCGTAGTTCAATTCCTTTTCTTTCGCTTTTCCAAGTGTTAAATCCCAACCTTCTGCAAATTCATCTACATCTGAAGTATTAATAGTAGGAGGGACGATGTTTTCCTTTAAGGCCATCACCGTTGCAATTCCTTCAATTGCTCCAGCAGCACCCAGTAAGTGACCCGTCATTGATTTGGTTCCTGAAACACTTAAGCTTTCACGTTTTCCAAATACGCTTTCGATACCTTTTAATTCACATGGATCTCCAACAGGAGTAGAAGTAGCGTGCATGTTGATATAATCAACTTCATCTGCTGTGATTCCACCTTCCTCTAATGCTTCTAGCATTCCTAATTTTGCGCCTAATCCTTCAGGGTGAGTTCCAGTTAAATGATAAGCGTCAGCCTTCTGACCGCCACCAATGATTTCTCCTAAAATTGTAGCTCCTCTTTTCTTGGCGTGTTCGTAATCTTCGAGAATCAGTGCTCCAGCACCTTCTCCCATTACAAAACCATCTCTATTCACATCGAAAGGGCGTGAAGCCCCCGAAGGATTTTCGTTTTGAGTAGACAAAGCTTTTAGAGCAGAGAACCCTCCAATACCTGATTCGTTAATTGCAGCATCAGATCCACCTGCAACAATCATATCAGCTTTTCCCCATTTAATATGGTTAAAGGCTTCGATGATAGCAGTTGTTGAGGTAGCGCACGCTGAAACCGGACAAAAATTAACGCCGTGTAAACCATTTCTCATGGAGATAATTCCAGCAGCAATATCCACTAACGTTTTAGGGATTAAATAAGGGTTGAATCGAGGAGTACCATCACCAGCTCCAAAAGCAGCTGCTTCATCATGAAAGGTTTTCATTCCTCCATTTCCCGATCCCCAAACAACACCAATTCTATGTCTGTCTAATTCATCAAAATTTGCCCCAGATTGTTTGATAGCTTCATCAGTTGCGATAATCGCATATTGAGTGAACTTATCGTAAATCCTTTGTTCCTTTCGATCAAAATGATCGGAAGGATTATAGTCTTTTACCTCACAAGCAAATCTTGTTTTGAATTTCGAAGCATCAAATTGTGTGATTTCGGCAGCTCCTGAAACCCCATTTTTAAGGTTGGTCCAAAATTCCTCTAAATTATTTCCAATAGGAGTAATTGCTCCCATTCCTGTTACTACAACTCTTTTCATATTTTAATAAGTTGTCAGAAGCCAGTAGCCAGAATTCAGAAAAAAAAGAAAGGAGGCAGGGCCTCCTTTTATATTCTCGCTTCTGAGATCTGGCTTCTCGCTCCCGAATTTATGCCATGTTGTGATAAACGTTCTGCACGTCATCATCTTCATCAAACTTAGCTAAAAGCTTTTCAACTTCCTCTTGTTGCTCCTCAGTAAGTTCCTTTGTGTCATGTGGGATTCTTTCGAAACCTGATGAAAGAATCTCAGCACCCATTGATTCTAATTGGGCTTGAATTGCTCCAAAGTTTTGGAATTCACCGTAAATAGCGATTTTATCTTGTTCATCATCTCCTTCAGCTGAATCTTCAAAAACCTCTTCAGCTCCAAAGTCGATTAACTCTAATTCTAATTCTTCAACGTCATAATCAGCTTTTGCGATAGAGAACTGACACTGGTGTGTGAACATGAATTCTAACGAACCAGAAGTTCCTAAGCTTCCTCCGTTTCTTGTAAAGTAAGAACGAACATTAGCAACGGTTCTTTGGTTGTTATTAGTAGCAGTTTCTACAAAAACAGCAATTCCATGCGGACCGTAACCTTCGAAGTTTACTGGCTTATAATCTGCTGTATCTTTTTCTGAAGCTTTTTTAATAGCACGCTCAACATTGTCTTTCGGCATGTTGGCTGCCTTAGCGTTTTGAATTACCGCTCTTAGTCTAGAGTTTGTTTCAGGATCTGGCCCTCCTTCTTTAACGGCCATGACAATGTCTTTACCAATTCTAGTAAAGGCTTTTGCCATTGCACCCCATCTTTTAAACTTACGCGCTTTTCTAAATTCAAATGCTCTACCCATGATTTAAATGTTTAATGGACCTCAAAAATATTAAACGTCGGCCTTTTACCCAAAAAGAAAGGGCGAATGTTCATTCGCCCCTTCAAATTTCTTTAAAATTGTTGTTTATTCACAAGCTTCAGTAACAACAGATGAAATGTATAAGTTCACATCCAGCCAAGTTTTAGAAACTCCATCAGCGCCTTTATGTAATACCTCGCAAACTTTATTTAAAGCTTCCACAGCAGCTTCTCCGTTAAAATCAACGATGTCAATTTTACCTGAAAGAGAAATTGTGTCTCCATTAATGGTGTAATCTAAAGCAACAGGATTAGTTACTTCGTTAAGTGTTAATTCAATATTTACTTTTGAAGAATCTTTATCGAAACCAACTACTTTACCAGTAATGTTCTCAGTTGAAGCCATTGTTCCAAAGTACTCATCTCTTATTCTTCTGTTTCTTCCTTGGTCTTTCGTTTCAAGATAGTTTACAGGAATTGAAAAAACTGCATTAGCGAAAATCTCTTCTGGTGTATCTCCAATAACCGTTGAATCGATTATGAATTCTTTAAAATATCCTTTTACTTCCTTCTTTTCAGTTGTTTTAAAACCTCCAAATCCGATATCTGTTAAATCTTTGCTGTATCCTTTTTTACAAACCTTTTCAATTGGAACTTCAGTTGCAGCTGAAGAATCAGCAGGAGCAGGTTTAGTGTTTTCTGAATTTTTAGCGTCTCCACCACAAGAAGCTAAAACAGCGATCGTAGATATTGATAAAAGTAATTTTTTCATGACTTGATTTCTTTATTGAATTACAAGTTTAAATAAAGAATATGGAATGCAGAAAAGGGGAAGTAGAAAGTTCTTAATTAGCTGATATATTTTGTTGATAATTTTCTTTCTCCCACAGACTCCAACATACCCCTTGATCCCCTTTCAAAAGGGGGAAAGTATTTTTCTTCGAAAAATTTCAGGTATTTACGTAAAGTCCTTCTTTTTAAAGAGGATCAAGGGGTGTGTTTAGGGAGTGAATGAAAAATTGTTGGAGATAAAAAAAACTACTCTGGCTGATGCTCTAACGCCCCCGCGTCTGGTTGTGAATCTGCAATTCTTGAGTTTTCGTTCAAGTCATTTTCAAGATTCAGTAGGTCGGCGTTCACTTCAGTAAGATCTCCTATGTTTCTTGCAGGGGAGGACGTTGAAATATTGTAATTACCATTGTTTTGATCGCTGAATTGGGGATCATAATTAACTACACAATCTATGAATTCGGAAGTTTCATAATCGGTGTCTTCTTTGTTAGCTTTTATTAGGGAGTTTTTGAATTCGAAATTGAATAAGCCTCCATCATCTTTACTCAGTACGATTTCGTTTAATTGGACACCGTAAATAATACAGTTTGTAAAATTTGCTTCCTCCAAATCTCTCGGAATAATGTTTCTGTCGTTATCCTCAAACCAATTATTAAGAAGAAGAGCCGACTTATCAATACCGTCTGGTGCGTAGTTAGCGAAAGTACAGTGCGTAAAATTATATTTACCTCCTAAACCAAAAGATCCACAAAACTCTCCACAGTTGGCAAAAATTGAGTTGGAACCTTCTATCCAAGCTCCTCTTCCCGATAAGCCCGAGCTACTGCAGTTGTATATAATACTATTTCTTATGGTGAGAGTGGGGTTGGAGCTAAAGGCTGGGTTTAATGTGTCTGCATTTACACCAACTCTTGAGTTTTTAATTACTGCGTAGTTAATTTCGTTATTAATACTTAGAGGGAAGAGGTAGATTCCTTGCCACTGACCGGCAATATTGTCGAATTCTGGCTCTAATCTATCTCCTTCTAAAATCACGGGTTCCTCTTTAGTGCCATTTATTTTTAAGGAGGATCTATTTAAGGCAACAATAGCCCCGTTTTTGTGGAAGTAAACTTTAGCGCCTTGTTCAATCGTAAGGGTACAGGTTGTGTCGATTACACCAATTCCATAAACAACATGGGGAGTGTCATTTGTCCAAACATCATCACAGTCTATTAAAAAGGATCTTCCAACCTCCTCGGCTTTATGAAAGATTGCATTTTGTCCGAATGCTACTAATTTAACATCTTGAAAATTTCCGTTGGTTTGAAATTCAATAGAATCGTTTACAATAAATGGAACATTTGTGTCTTGTGGATCCACGGTAACATCGGCAAACACCCACATTGAATCTTTAGCTCTAATTTCTAAGTCTTTGAATTCTATTCCAGGAACTCCATTCACATTTAATCTAAATAAAGAACTAGTTCCATTTGCTAGTTTAATTGATGAGATTTTTATGGTAGAGTTATTCTCGTTGTAAATTTTGAACTTTCTTGTACTTGAACCAATAGTTGAGAAAACGGTGTCGAAGAAAACAGTGTCTGTATTAAATGAAATTGTATCACTAGAAGATGTAGATACTTTGTCCTTTCTACAAGCCGAAAGAACAAGGATGCATGCGAATGATATTAGCGTAATAATTCTTAACACAGTTAGGTAAAGTTAAGCCAAAAACGGGGTTGAACTTTAAATATTATCTTTGAAATCGATCATAACCGAAAAAAAAGTAAAATTCTTTTGCTTTTTAAATATTTATAATCGTATCTTTGTCGCCCATAAAATTTGAAGAGATGCAAAAAGAAATCCATCCAGAAAATTATAGATTAGTAGTATTTAAAGATATGTCTAACGATACTCAGTTCATTACTAAGTCATGTGCTGAAACAAAAGAAACTACTGAAGTTGACGGTGTAGAATACCCATTGTTTAAATTGGATGTATCTAACACTTCTCATCCATTCTTTACTGGTAAATCTAACGTTGTTGATACAGCTGGTAGAATTGATAAGTTCAAAAACAGATTCGCAAAGCACATTAAGAAGTAATTTAAAGTGTTTTAAAATATTTGAAGCCATTCCTTTCGGGATGGCTTTTTTATTTCCTGACTTATCTAGAAAATACATCCCGCAGATGTCGCAGATGTCGCAGATTTCTTTTCAACAGATTATTCAGATTAAAGGATTATAGAGATTGTTTTAATCCAATAAATCTCATAATCTGAATAATCTGTTGAGAAAAACAACAATATTCTTTTTGAGGACAATTTAATCTCTGTTACCGTAGAATAAATGCTTAAATTCACTTCATGAAAATAGTACTCGTTGATACCAACTGGAAAAAGTTTTTACCTGTTTCATTTACAAGACCTGTTTCTCAATTAAGATGTGGGATTTTGAAGATTAATGAGAAGTGGGAGAAATGGCTTGAAGCTGATTCTGTTTCGGTTTCAGAAGGGTATTTAAATGAGAAGTATTTTCAACAATTTGATGGCGGAGCTTTAATTATTAATAGTAAAGTACTACCAAATTTAGAGTTAATTGAAGCAATCAAAAAGCTAGAGAATAAAGAGATCTTAACAGCAAATGGAACTTGGTTGGCAATTAAATCTGACTCGGGTTTTAATCAAGAGTCTTGGAAAGATGCTACACCACGAATTTATTCGGGAGAGTTTAGCACAATTGAAGCTTGGTGGGATCTTTATAAGCAATGCGGAAGTGAGTTGGAGACCGATTTTCATTCAATTACTGATGGTAGAGTTTCTCAAAAACTTTCTGATTCTAATACGCTAATTGGTTCTGCTGAAAAGATTTTCATTGAAGATGGGGCCTATGTGGAAGGTTGTACATTAAATACAAACGCAGGAAGTATTTACATCGGTAAGAATGCTGAGGTGATGGAAGGTTGTATTATCAGAGGTGGTTTCTCGGTATTGGATGGTACAAGGGTAAAGATGGGTGCGAAGATTTACGGACCAACATCTGTAGGGCCAAAGTGTAGACTTGGTGGTGAAGTAAAGAATTCTGTAATTCAAGGTTATTCCAATAAATCTCATGATGGGTATTTAGGGAATTCGGTAATTGGAGAATGGGTTAATTTAGGCGCAGATACCAATTGTTCTAATTTGAAAAACACTTTTTCTCCTGCGAAGGTTTGGGATTACGAAACACAAAAATTGGTTGATTCCGGAGAAACCTTCATTGGTTGCGCAATTGGTGATTATGCCAAAACAGGAATTAATTCAATGATTAATACAGCATCTGTTATAGGTGTTAATGCGAATGTTTATGGAGCTGGCTTCCCGGAGAAGTATACTCCGTCTTTTTCTTGGGGTAAAACAGAGACTTATAACTTTAATAAGGCTTGGGAAGTAAACCAAAACATAGCTAAAATGGAAGGAGAGGAGTTGTCGATGGCAGATTATCTGATTCTGCAAAATGTGCACTCAAGCGATCTTGAGATTTTTAAAGAGATGTCATAATGTCAAAATACCCTAGTTGGCACAAGTGTTGAGCTATAGGGATGTCAGACGATAAAAAAGCAATTTGATCCGTTTTAAGAGGAAGGAATGACAAAAGAGATGTAAAGTCGGTCAAGTTGACGCAAAGCAATTAATATGCAAGAAGGAGTATTTGATTTTAATGGTTTAATGTTAAACCAAGTTATAGATGAAGACGCGGAATTCATTCCGTTAATTACGAATGAGGAGGATGATGATATAGTTGATGCTTCCATTCCAGAAGAGCTTCCAATTTTAACTTTAAGAAACACAGTTTTATTTCCAGGAGTTGTAATTCCAATAACAGTTGGTAGAGACATGTCTATCAAACTAGTTAACGATGCCTATAAGGCCGAGAAAACAATCGCTGTGGTTGGTCAGAAAGACGTAGACCAAGAAGATCCAGGTCCAGAAGATATTCATGAAATAGGAACCGTTGGTCATATCATGAAGATCTTAAGAATGCCTGATGGAAATACAACGGTTATTATCCAAGGAAAGAAAAGATGTAGAATTAAAGAAGTTACTTCTACAGATCCTTACTTCTTTGGAAAGATCGAAAAGTTAACAGAAGCTCGTCCGAAACCAAAGAATAAAGAATTCCAAGCATTAGTTTCTTCATTAAAAGATTTAGCGCTTAAGATTATCAAGGATTCCCCGAATATTCCTTCAGACGCTTCCTTTGCGATTAAGAATATCGAAAGCGATTCTTTCTTAATAAACTTCATTGCTAGCAACATGAATTTAAACATGGAGCAAAAGCAAGGATTAGTTGAAGAAAACGATTTAAAAGAAAGAGCTATTAAAGTACTTGAGTTGTTAACCAAGGAAATGCAAATGTTGGAGATCAAAAATCAAATTCAATCCAAAGTAAAGGTGGATTTAGATAACCAGCAACGTGAATATTTCTTGCATCAACAAATGAAAACCATTCAAGAAGAATTGGGTGGAAGTGCTACCGATCAGGAAATTCAAGAGCTTAGAGATAAGGCAGGGAAGAAGAAATGGAATGAAAAGGTAGAGAAGCATTTCTATAAAGAATTAGAAAAGCTTCAAAGAATCAATCCGCAGGCCGCAGAGTATTCAGTTTACTTAAATTACTTGGAGTTATTAGTAGATTTACCTTGGAATGAGTACACAGAAGATAAGTTTAATTTAAAACGTGCTAAAGAAATCCTTGATCGTGATCATTATGGTCTGGACGAGGTGAAAGATAGAATTTTAGAACATTTAGCTGTTTTAAAATTAAAGAAAGATATGAAGGCTCCAATCCTTTGTTTATATGGTCCTCCAGGTGTTGGTAAAACATCATTAGGAAAAAGTGTAGCTGAAGCGATTGGAAGAAAGTATGTAAGAATGTCTTTAGGAGGTGTTCGAGATGAGGCAGAGATTAGAGGGCATAGAAAAACTTACATTGGAGCAATGCCTGGAAGAATAATCCAGAACATAAAAAAGGTTAATAGTGCCAATCCAGTGTTTATTTTGGATGAGTTGGATAAAGTATCGAGAGATGCGCAAGGTGATCCTTCATCTGCTTTGTTAGAAACTCTTGATCCAGAGCAAAACGAAGCATTCTACGATAATTTTGTTGAGCAAGATTTCGATTTGAGTAAAGTAATGTTCATCGCAACTGCTAACTCTTTAAATACAATTCAGCCAGCTTTAAGAGATCGATTAGAGATTATTGAAGTAACTGGTTACACAATTGAAGAAAAGGTAGAGATTGCGAAACGTCACTTGTTACCTAAGCAACTGAAGGAGCATGGATTAAAAGCCAAAGATGTGAAGATTGGTAAAAAAGTGCTTCAGAAATTAGTGGATGGATACACTAGAGAATCTGGAGTTAGATCTTTAGAAAAGAAGGTGGCCAAAGTTGTTAGGTCTTATGCTAAAGCAATCGCACTTGAGGAGCCAAAGGATCCGAAGGTTACCCCAGAAGACTTAATCGAAATACTAGGTCCATCAAGAGATAGAGATAAGTATCAGGGAAATGAGCATGCTGGTGTAGTAACTGGATTAGCATGGACTGCAGTTGGTGGTGATATTCTTTTCATCGAAGTTTCTTTAAGCAAAGGAAAAGGAAAGTTTACCGTTACAGGAAACTTAGGAGATGTAATGAAGGAATCATCAATCCTTGCAATGGAGTACTTAAGATCTCACGCTGATAAATATGGTATTAATCCAGAGGTGTTTGATAAGTGGAACGTTCATATTCACGTGCCAGAAGGTGCAACACCAAAAGATGGGCCATCAGCCGGAATTACAATGCTTACAGCCTTAGCAAGTGCTTTTACACAAAGAAAAGTAAAGGCAAAAACAGCAATGACTGGAGAGATAACGTTAAGAGGACGTGTCTTACCAGTTGGCGGAATAAAGGAAAAAATCTTAGCTGCTAAAAGAGCAGGAATTAAAGATATATTAGTAAGTGAAGAGAATCGTCACGATGTAGAGAAAATTGGAGAAGAATACCTAAAAGGATTGACTTTCCATTTTGTGAGTGATGCAAGTGAAGTATTAGAAATCGCTCTTACCAACCAAAAAGTTGCCGACGCATTAGAAATTAAATAATGGATTTAAAAGGAGCTAAGATTATCTTAACTGGAGGAAGTTCTGGGTTTGGAAAACAAACTGCAAAAGATTTATTGGCAAAAGGAGCTGAATTAATTATTACAGGTCGAGATGAGCAGAAGTTAATGAAAGTAGCTTTAGAGCTTGGTTGTACTGCTTTTCATGCGGATGTTAGTAATGAGGAGGCGGCTAAAGGAACGGTTGATTTTGCCTTAGAGAAGTGGGGTAGAATTGATGTGTTGATTAACAATGCTGGTTATGCTGAGTTTGGTTTGATTCATGAACTAGACTTAGAAAAGCTGAGAGCGGTTTATGAAACAAACGTTTTTGGTGCTGCGGCAATGGCTAAGTATTGTTCGCTAGTTTTCATGAAACAAAAATCTGGAAACATTATTAATATAGCTTCTACTGCAGCGTCGAAAGGATATCCGCAAGGATCTATTTACGCAACCTCAAAGTTTGCTTTAAGTGGAATGACTCAATGTTGGAGGGCTGAATTAAGACCTTACAATGTTCGTGTTATTCAGATAAACCCTTCTGAAGTTCCTACTGCTTTTGCTAAGCCTGATAGAGTAGAGCGTGAGTTAGAAGATAATAAGTTAACTCCAAAAGAAATTTCGGATGCTATCCTAGCTTCACTGGAAATGGATAATAGAGGGATGATTACGGATGTGACGGTGATTGCTACTAATCCTTTTTGATAGCGCCCGCTGATCTCACTGATCTCGCAGATATTTAATTGGCCACGTTTTGTGGCCTTTTTTTATACTCCCTCAGTCTATTCCGCAGGTTGCTGCTGTGTAACGCACTGA
>JAYPYW010000009.1:42094-58811 GCA_038154685.1 Flavobacteriales bacterium
ATGAATCATACCTCCATTAACATAGAGGTTTCTAACATCAATACCAATTACTTTTCGGTTTGGAAACATTGATTGGATAATTTTATTGGCAAGTAAGTCATTTTTATCGTGGTAGTTGGGCACCAAAACAATATTGTTAGCAACATAATAATTAAGATATGAACCTTTTGCTCTTGTGCTAACCCCATAAGTTGTTCTTACTTTTCTTTTGGTAAGGGGGAGGAAAACAAAAGTATAGCCTTTCCCGCTTTTGTTTTTAGACCTATATAATGTTTGAATGTCCTCTTTACTAACATTGAAAGTTTTTAGATTATAGCTTTTCATGGTCATGATATAGGTAGAGTCTCGAAACCTGGCAAATCCATCAATGTGTTGATCTGTAATATCGTAACCAGTTTCTCCCTCTAGCCAAATGAAGTTAGTGACTCCTAAATATTTTTCAAACAGAAATTCAGCAAGCTCAATAGAGAGGTCTGGGTTCCGATTAGGGTTTAAAATCGAACTTTTACAAGCCATAAAAGTACCATTGCCGTCTACCTCAAAACTTCCCCCTTCATTAACTAAAAGTTGATTTAAATCGATTGTTTTTCTGCCTTGAATTACCGCAATCTTACCAGGGATTTTTTCACAATTTTTAAATTGAATCGAATCTCCGGTTAATTCATCAATTTTTCCACCCCATGCATTGAAACCAAAATCAATAATGGAAAGGCTATCGTTTTCTCCTCTAACGTAAATAGGGCCATTATCTCTAATCCATACGTCATCGGTTTTTAAAATTGTCAAATCAACGTTGTCCATTATTGATTTTGAAGCTTGAAGTAATTTTTCGATTCTCAATTTTTCAAACTCATCATAAGCTATAATGTGGACTTTTTCATGCGGAGAAAGTGCCTCCGTCATTGCAATCCATGTTGGTTCGAGGTTGTTTTGGTATTCAATCCCATATTGATGCCTGTGTGGCCATTGGAGCCAAGTGCCTTCATGAGTTTCGTCTTCTGTTGGCATTTTATAGTTGATAGAAGAAGAGTAATCTATTTGGCCCTTTAGCGCGCCAAAAAAGAAAGTAAATACTATCAATATGGAAAGGTGTTTTGGAACTTTCACAAAATCATTTACCCTTATTAAGCATATATGTTTCAAGTAGTTTGTCTTACTATCATTATTCCGATATATTTGCCCAATCAACTATTAGCAAATGTTTAAAAAATTAAGTCAACAAGTTTTAAATAGAATTTTACTTTCTATTTCCGTTATAACGTTACTTTCTTCTTGTGGAGGTGGGGATGTTAAGCATTCAAATTATATTCCTGCTAACTCATGTTTTGTAATGAGTTTAAATACTGAAGAGATCTTTAGTGATGCATTTTTCGATTTGATTTCAAACAATGATTTCACGGCTGATATGGTTGAAGGTCCTTTGGCTGATATTATGCAGGATCCTGCGAATGCAGGGGTCAAGAGGCTAACTAAATACTATTTGTATGGTGCTGGGGCGAATATTTTAGAAGGTAAAATGGGGGCTGTATTGCCTTTAAATGATAAAGAGAAGCTTGCTCAGTATATAGAGAAAAATTGGCCTGAGGTTGAGGTTACTGAAGATAACGGTTTATTAGCTGCCGAAATTTCTGCGGAACATAACGTTGTTTGGAACGATAATACTGCGCTTTACTTTTTCACGCCATTTGGTGGTGATGTTTTCACCCAGGCTGTTAGCTTATTTAAACAAACCGATGAGCAATCATTAACAAATACTGATTCAACATTTGCTTATGCCATGAATAATGATGCTCATGTTGCTGCGTGGTTAAAAAATGATGATTTTGCTGCATTTGCTGATGAGGGATTAAAAATGGTGAAGAATTTCAATTTATTCGACACTTTTGGAGTGAATAAAGAAGATATAAAAGGAGCAAGAACAGTATTCCTAGCCAATTTTAATGATGGGAATATTACTGTTGAACAAAGACAATATTTGAACGCTACTCAAATGTCTATTTACAATAGTTTTCAGAAAGAGAACAATGTATCTGGATTAACAAAAATTGCAAGTAATTCAAATCCAAAATTAGCATTAAGTGCTTCATTAAATTCAGAAGGATTAAAGGCTTTATTAAAAGAATATAACATGGATGAAATGTGGAAAGGGATTACAAAGAACTCCTTACTTCAAAGCGTTGAGTTAAGTCAGTTATCACAATATTTTGATGGTGATGTACTGGTTTTAGTTAACGGTTTAGACATGGTGTCTAAAACAATTACAACTAGTGATTTGGATGATGAAGGAAATGATATTGAAGTTAAAAAGGATGTTACAAACCCTGTTCCTAATGTTGCAATTGGTTTAACAATGAAAGACGCGGAAAAGTTTAATTTATCGCTTGGAATGGTTGCAGCTATGTTGCCTAAATACGAAGGGTATTCAAGTTATAATGACGAGGTGTTCTTTAAGGTTACGGATGATTTAATGGTTGTAACGCTTTCAAAGCAAGGCGTGGATGCTTTAAATAGTGCAAAAGGGGAATTGAATCCTGAGGTGTTGGATTTAGTTTCCAAGCATAGAACTTCAGCTTTTATTGATTTTGCTGGTGTTCTTGGAGAGGTAAAAGGAATGATGCCTTTACAAATTGAAGCCTTAGATAATTTAAAGAGTTTATCGGTTTCGGAAAAAGGAATAGCTAAAGAAGGAGTAATTGAAGGGAAAACTGTTTTAAAGTTTAATAATAACGATAATGGATTGATTTCAACAATGAAATTAATTGATGGTTTAAGTGGGATTTTTGGACTATTAGCAGGTCAGTTACCAATCTAAATGAAAATAGTATTAAAAAATATAGCCCCACATCCTTTGATTGGGGCTTTTTCGTCTCAAACAGAAATTTGGAATAAAGAAGTTTCTTTGAATGAAGAGGCTTTTATTCATGTTCAGGCACCTTCTGGAACAGGGAAGTCTACACTATTGGGGATTTTATATGGTACCAGATTTGATTTCGATGGAAGCTTAGACTTGGAGGCAGATGGTGATTGGAGTGATTTGAGAACAAACAGTTTATCAATTGTTTTTCAAGAGTTAGAACTTTTAGGCGATTTAACAGCATTAGAAAATATCCAACTAAAAAACCAGCTTACAGCGCACTTATCGGATGCTCAAATCCATCAAATGGCAATTGATTTAGGTGTTGAAAATCTCATGAATAGAAGAGTTGGGCTTTTATCCAGAGGAGAGAAGCAAAGAGTAGCAATTATTCGCGCTATGTGTATGCCATTTAAATGGTTGTTTTTAGATGAGCCATTTAGTGCTTTGGATGAGAAGAATACTTTGGCGGCGATTACTCTTATTAAAAAGGAGGTAGAAAGAAATGCTGCTGGATTGGTTTTAGCCAATTTATATGACGATAATTATTTTGATTATAACCAAAGATTAAAGTTGGCTTAAGTTGAGAAGGGTATCTGTTTCAAAAATATTAGTGCAAGGGAAATCGAAGAGAAAACTTGTTTTAGCAGCTTTTGGCGTGATGCTAAGTATGGTGGTTATTTCCGTTGTATTCCAAATTTTCCTAGATCTGAATCATTTATTGGAAAAAGGAGAGTCTGATGATGGTTTTAATTATGTTCAGATATCCAAGGAGGTAGGCCTAATTAATACTTTGGGTTTAAGTAGCTCTGTCTTTTCTGAAAAGGAAATAAAAAAAATAAAAGCCCAAAGTTTTATTGAAGATGTAGGAGAGTTGTGGAGCAATGATTTTAGAGTTTATGGAGAGTTTGCCGGTAATTCTTTCGATATGTTTTTTACTTCAGTGGAAGATGATTTTATTGATGCTGATATGAAAAGGTTTAGTTGGAAGCAAGGACAAAGAGAACTGCCGGTAATTATATCCAATCAATTTTTAAGTGTGCTCAATCATGCAGTTTTACCAAGTCAGGGTCAGCCTCCAATACCAAAAGTAGCTGTTAAGCAAGCAGTAGTGAATTTGATTTTGTCCAAGAATGGCGAAAGAATTAATCAGTTAGCAAGAGTTGTTGGCTTTTCGGATAGGATGAATAGTGTTTTAGTACCTAAGAACTTTCTTGATTTTGCCAATAAAAAGCTTGCGGGAACAACTTCTACGAGGGTGTCAATGCTAATCCTGAAAGTGAAAGATTCTTCGAGTAAGCAGTTCAAAAGCTTTTTGAAAAGGAACGATTATGAGGTGTCGGGAGAATTGCCATTTGTGGACGATGCGAAATCCATTATAAAAATTGCTCTGCCAATAATTTTTACTTTCGGTGTTGTATTATTGACTTTAAGTTTGTCATTAAATTATGCTCAGTTTAAGCTAGTTGTTGCTGAAAATAAGGAGCGAATTAGAATGTTGAAGTTATTAGGCTATTCATCTAAATCAATTGTTTCATCAGTTTTAAAGTCAGGGTTAATCAGTTTTGGAGTAGCGGTTGTTTTTTCTTTTGCTCTTGTTATTCTTATTGTTTTAAAGTTTCATGATTTAATAGAATATTATAAGTTATGTTGTACTGAGTTAAATTTATTAAAGGTGTTTATTCCTGTGTTAATCGCCTCGGCAACCCTTGTCAGTTTACGTATGTCACTAATTCGATTAATTAGAGGTTAATAAACTTTTAAAACCTTGTTTGATTTTAGGTTTTAAAGGAATCCTGATTATTTTTGTGGCAAACTTTTAACTATGAAGCCTTTTCAATTTATTTCACTTCTTTTTACTGTATTTCATTTTTCTCTTCAGGCCCAAGAAGATCCGCTTTATAACAACCATTTAAATATGTTTTTATGGGAGGATAATGCCGAGTTGCATGAGATTTCTGAAACTGAAAAGAAAGAGACTGCAGTTGTAATTTTAGATGAACAAAAATACGTTTATGAGAATGTAAAAACTGTTAAGAAAATCATTCATAAAATTATCAGAGTTAATAATGATAAAGGGGTGGAGTTGAATAACAAGGTTTACATTCCTATAAAGGATGAATCGAGTTTAAAGAACCTTAAAGTAAGGTGTATATCTCCTGAAGGGAAAGAAACTCTTTTTGATAAATCAAACTTAAAAAGGTTTGAAAATCTTGATGGAATGGGAGGTTTTGCTGCTTTTGCTATCGAAGGAATCGAAGTAGGAGGAGAAATTGAATATTATTATGAAATTGACAAGTCTTTTTCAAGCTGTAATAGGATAAATATTCAAAGTTCGTTTCCTAAAAAAAGCTTCAAGTTAGAACTGGAAATAAGTAATGGGTTTTTATATACTCTATACAGGGAGAATCCGTACGAAAGCATTTCTGAGGTAGATACTTCAATTGGGAAAATGGATTTCTTTTATTTCGAGGAAAAGGATATTCCTCAATTCCAAAAAAGAGATGCAAGTGTTTTTAAAAGCCGAATAAATTATTGCTTTAAGAAGTTCACACCACCAAATTCATATAACTCTGGGTATTACAGTCTGTTTGATTACAGAAGTTTTGTGAACAGAACGAACGAGTTTTTCCAAAAGCCGATTAAACAAAGTCTTATTAGTAAGGTTAATACAAAAGGTTTGAAAAAGGTGTTTAAATCTGATAAAAAGAAAGGGCTAGATCAATTATCTAGGGCTTTGCATGCTGTTTACACTTCTGATGAAGATGCCTCTGGTACTTATTTAACCGAGCGACAGTTTACAGCAGTAGCATCAAAAATATTAAGAAGAATGGGGGTAATGCATTCTATTTATGTTGTTGGGAATAGATACAAGAATAATACTGGAAACTTATCTAATAAGCAGTTTAGTTATTATAATATCGACGGCTTTTTAATATACATAGGAGAGATTGATTTAACTTGGGACCCAACCTGTAAATACTGTGAATCGTATTACGTTCCTTATAGATATTTGGGGCAAGAGGTGACTTTAATAGGTGAAATGGTGAAGAACCCAGCTTTTAGTATGAATTATAGTTACAGCAAAATACTGGATGTAGTGCCGATTCCAAGTCATGAGTTCTCAACACGAAGAACAAAAATTGATTTGAAGTTTGATGATGATTTAACGGCGAATTATTCATTTGATCAAAATATTCAAGGGTACTATTCGCAATGGACAAAAAGTTGGTTCCGTTATCATAAAGGACAAGGAGAGAAGTTTGAGGAGTTTATAAATGATTTGTTTGAAGATTTTGGTGAAGATCCAAAAGTTCTGGATTTCAAAGTGAATGAAAATAGCAAGAAGGAAATGGAGCTTTTTGCGAATATGAAGGATGAATCAATAGCTAAGCCAATTGGTGATAAAGTAATGTTTAAAATTGGAAGTATTATTGGGGTCCAGTCTGAAATGTACGATAGTATCCCAAGGACCAATCCAATTCTTCAGCGCTACCCAAAGCGTTATCAATACGAAATTAAAGTTCAAATCCCAGAAGGATATGAATTCCATTCTTCGGAAAATGTAAAAATATCTGATGTTGCTAAAAGGGAGGATGTTGAAATAGCTGGCTGGGATTCTGATTTGAAGGTTGAGGGGGATCAGTTGATTATTACTATAACTGAATTTTACAACACTATTCAATACGAAGTAGATGAAATTCCTGCTTATAGAAGTGTAATTAACCGAGCTGCTGACTTCAACAAAGGGGTTATATTCTTTAAGAAGAAGTAGCGGTTTACAATTTAATCTATGTTCGTTATCCCATGTTTGTAAAGAATCATATGATGATTTGTTTTGGCGCCCTCAGATCTTTGGGATCTCACAGATCTATTTTGACAAAAATCTGTGTAAATCGAAAAGATATGTGGGGAAAACTAGACAATTTACGTCATAATGATTGAGCGTGGCGCTAATAAATCAATATGTTGTGAATCTTTGCTCGAAAACATTTCCTTTACTATCTACTAATTTCAAGGTGTGTTCCCCCGGAAGAGGTTGAACGCTTATTTGGTGCATGGTTTCTGTGCTGCCAACAAAATCATTGTCGATATGCCAGAATATGATTCCATCTTTATCCCGATGAGTAGCTTCGAAATTAACCTTTTCTAATTCACCTTTAAGATTTACAGGGATGTGAATTTTACTGATCTTTTTAGGGTAAATAATCTTCATTACCTCGTCATCCGACCCAATTCCACAATCATTTAAAAAAGGAGGGAGCGTTTTATAATTGGCATGAGAGGTTTTGTAATAATGCTCCATTAAACCTGGTAAAACAAACCAGCTAGTTTTTTTCATGTCGAAAACATTGTAGCAATTGCTATTTACTTGGTGAGTGCCGTTTTTATTGAGGTTAATCGACTTATGGAAAGGACAAACTTTAACGTTGCTTGCTCTTTCGTTTAGTTTCACTTGGACAGCATGATTACAATGCGGGCCGGCCTTGTATCCACTTTTCTCACAAATTTCGAAAGTCTTATAATCATCAATTGGTTCTTTAAACCAAGAGGTTTCTGGTAATAAGTTGAAAACATCGAACAAGACAGGTGCTGCTGCTTTAACTCCAATTATCCCGGGTTGACCCTGGCCCGTAGCATTACCAACCCAAACACTTACAACGTATTCAGGAGTAATTCCAATCGCCCAAGCATCTCTGAAACCAAAAGATGTACCTGTTTTCCAGGCCACTTTTCTGGAGCTAGAAAAGACTTTCCAATTTGATTCTGCTCCAGGGCGAATAACTTCTAACATTGAGTTAAAAGTTAAGTTAATTGCTCCCTGGTTAAAGTCCTTTTTAAAATCGATTAATTGATCCTCCGGCGAAATACTAATCGAAGGGAAAATTGATTGATCTTTTATTTGATTGACCTGCCAAGCTAATTTTCTATATGCTTTATTAAGGTCCCAAAGAGATGTTTCTGCTCCGCCTAAAACAAGTGATAATCCATAATGGTTAGCAGGTTGATTGAGGGTGTTGATTTCGAGAGATTTTAGTTTGTGATAAAAATTATTAAGTTCAACTCTTTCTAAAAGTCTAACTGCAGGAATGTTAAGCGATTGAGCTAAGCATTTGTTTGCAGGAACAGCCCCGGCATAGGTTTGTGCATAGTTTTGTGGGGTGTAGCCCTTGTAGTGAGTGGGGACATCAGGTAACAGTGAATAGGGGGTAATGAAACCTTCATCGAAAGCCTGACAATATAAAAAGGGTTTTAATATACTACCCGAACTTCTTGGAGCATGTATTACGTCAACAGCTTCGTTGTGATTAAACCCTAAACCAGTTACATTTCCGTTATAGCTAATTATTTTTCCAGTTTTTACATCTGTAATTAGAACCGCAATATTATTGATGTTATTTCTCCTTAGCTTTTTTGAATGTCTTTTTAATAATTGATTGACCCTTAATTGTAATCCTTGGTTGATGGAGGTTTTGTGTTTTTCCCCCTTTTGAGAGTTTTTAGCAATATAATTCAGTAGGTGGGGTGCATGTTGCGGAAGCGGATGAGGTTTTTGAGGGAGTTGTTCAATTAAGCTTAAATCGTACTCCTCTTGATCCATTAATCCAATTTCCAGCAACCTCTTAAGTAAACGATTTCTTTTCTTAAGTAATAGTTCATGATTTTTTCCAGGGAAGATTAAACTAGGAGCATTAGGTAATACTGCTAATGTTGCAGATTGAGCCCAAGTTAGTTCATGGGATGGTTTTCCGTAATAACGCCAAGATGCAGTTTCTAATCCAACAACATTGCCACCAAAAGGGGCGTAGGTTGAGTAGTATCTTAATATATTGTCTTTTGATTCTGCAAACTCTAATCGTGTTGCCCAAAATGCTTCTATAATTTTTTGCCAAAAATTACGCGGTGGATTTTTGCGCATCAATCTTATGGTTTGCATAGTGATTGTGCTTCCTCCTGATACAACTCTACCTTGAGTTAAATTTTGATAAACTGCTCTTCCGATTGATTTAGGACTTATTCCAAAATGAGATTCGAATGTCCTGTCTTCGAATTGGATGATACAGTGTTTGAATTTTTGAGGTACCGAATCTACAAGAGGGAACCTCCATTGGCCATCCAAAGCAATCCTAGCGCTTAATAAATCTCCTTCGCGAGACTCGATAATTGTACTAGTAGGGAACTTAAAATAGGTGCTTGGCAAGCAAAATATCCAATAAATGAAAGTAATCACCGCTATAAGGGAACTCCATTTAAACCATGTTTTTTTATGAATTGTTCTCAGATTCACAATACCAAGTTAGGGCAATTCAATAAAGAATAGTGGTCGCTTTATTATTCGTTATAATTAACTGAGTATTTGAATTACAAACTATTGATAAAAGCCTTGAAAGCTTCTTTTTTACTTGGTGCGATTTTAACTGTGTGATCTCCAACTTCAACAAATTCTTTATCAATTCTATTAATGTGGTTAACATTTACTATTGTTGATCTATGGATTCTGAAAAACATTTCTTGCGGTAATTTTCCCTCAGTTTTATTCATAGATGAATGTACAAGATATTTTTTTGCTTTTGTGAAAACCTCTATATAATCAACAGCAGCACCAATATGGGTGATGTCAGTATATTTTAGTTTGTGCAACATTCCATTGCTTTTTATAAAGAGATGATCTTTTTCTTCCGGTGAAGAAGTTGTTGTTTCCGAAGAGCTAAGCTTTTCTTTAACCTTTTCAATCATCTTCATGAAATTCACAAACTTTACTGGTTTAAGCAGATAGCCTAAAACATTGTGGTTAATAACTTCGATTGCATATTCTGCTTTTGATGAGATGACCATAACATTGGCTGGATCTTCAAACGAGTTTAATAAATCAACCCCACTCATTTTTGGCATTTCCATGTCTAAAATAATAAAGTCGAAACTCAACCCATCCTGGGCTTTTAAAAACTCAATAGGGTTGTTAAAAGTTGCCGCGCAATTTACTCCATCAATTTCTTCGAGGTACTCTTCAATTAAGGTGTTTTGAATTGGATCGTCATCAATAATTATGCAGTTCATCAAAAGGTTTTTAAGGTTTCTACGCTGCCGAGAAAAAAAGTTTCAAATTTAATTATGTAACCTTTTTGGAATTGAGAGTTATTAAGGCAAATGTTAAATGTTTACAAGTGTTATAAATTTTAACTTAGTTTTTATCAGAGGTTGGCTTTTTAAATTACTTTTGTGCCGAATTATTCAATATCTGTCGTGAAAAAATCTTTATTAGCCTTAGTTTTTATTTGTTTTTTCATTCTTGGAGTTAAAGCGCAAGTAAAGCAATACTTTATTAGTTTAGGAGAAAGTTGTTTAGAAATGAAATATTATTTCAATAAAGTAAATAAAGTGGAGGATTCTTGTGAAATTTATTACACTTCAAATAGATCTGTCGCTATTTCTGCAAGTATATTAATAGGATATTCTTTGGGATTAGGGATTAATTAAAATCAAGCAACAACAACTAAAAATGAAACAACAAAAACTAGTATTTATTCTTGGATTATTAATTGTTTTTACAACTTCATTAAGTGCACAAGATTTGTCGCTTAAATGGTCGCAAGAAATTAAACAAAAAAATTCGGAAGATGGGTATTTTAAGGAATACTTAGGGGCTAATGACAAGTATATTTATGCTTACTTTTCTACTCTTTCAAAAAAGAAGCAATACAAAATCGTTGCTTTCGATAAAAAAACGATGATGAAAAAGCATGATGTTGAGGTTATTGGATACCCTTCAAATGCGAGAGAAACAAGCAAGTATAAAAGGATTAAGTTTTATAAAACTATCGTTTATAACGACGTAGTTTATGCTTTTTATAAGTCTAACTACAAAGGGAGTACTAAGATTTTAGTTAAGAGTTTCTCTCCAGAGCTAAAGGAGACGAATAAGTTAAAGGTAGTTACTTCTCAACCAGCAGTAAGTGATAGAAAAAACAAAGCGGCTACCCCTTTTGTAATAGGGAATAAAGAAGTTGGGAAAGTTTTTATTGGTGTTGAGAAAGAAGCAATGCCAGGAACTAAAATTAAATTAGAGTATAAGGTTTTAAATCAAGACTTTTCTTTTTCCAATGCAAATCAAGTTGAGTTACCAATTGAATTTGTTAGCGGAAATAACTTTTTAGCTAGAAAAGGAGGTTTGGTTTCTTCTTACACTTATGGTGATGACGGGAATGTCCATTTCAGTTCTACTTACAGAAAGTACGATAACAAAAAAGATGCAAAAGCTGACGTTAAGAAGGCTAAGAAGTCTGGTAAGTCAAAAGCTGAAGCTTACAATGATCTTTCTTATGATATTCTTTCTTCAATTGATTTAAAAAATAACGAATATAACAGTGTTCCACTTAAGGCTGAAGGTAAGAGATTGTTTTCAACCTACAGAATGGTTAGAAAAGGGGTGACTCGTTTATATGGTTATTTCAGTGATTTTAGCAGGGATAAGAGAGGTAGAGATATTCATGGGATTTTTTATGCTGTTTTGAACGAGAATTATGAGGTTGAAAATCTTAAGTTTTCGAAGTTCGACAAGAAAATGTTGAGAGATATGTATAAAACAGATAAGAACGATCCTGACGGTGGAAGAAAAGGTGGTTGTTGTATCATAGGAAAGAAAGGAGATACTTACGCTAATACAGGAACAGTTAATCCTGATTACATCATTGAAGATGCTGTTGAAGGTGAAGATGGTAGTATTTATTTAATCACTACTATTATGTATAACTATACTGTCCAAGTTTGTACAACCGATCAAAATGGAAATACAACTTGTAGGGATGAACCAAGATGTTACAAAGGAAATGTAACAACCTTTAAATTAGACAAAGAGGGTAATATGGTTTGGGGATCTAACTATGATAGATCGATAACTTATAAGTCTCATTATGTTTATGATGTGAATGCGGTTCATGATGATAAAGGTCTTTATGTTATTTATGGAGATCAAAAGATGAGAGAAACTAAGAAGGTATTCTTTTGGCAGCTTCTTAAAAAGATTGATAGAACATACCCGTTACATTACATTTATATCGATAAGTCGAATGGTAAAATAAAGAAGAAGACTTTAAATGTAAATACATCTAAGACAAAAAGAAGGCAAGCTAAGTTTGTTAACCCTGTAAGAGTGACAGTAATTGACAATAAGTTCTATGTAAATGACCAAACAGAAACTTTAAATCCACTTGGATACGCTTCGTTCGCGTGTTGTTATGTTTGGATGATGCCAGAATTACCTTATGCGTTTAGATTTACTAGTAATAAATATGGTTACTTTGGTATATTAGAACCTAAGTAGAAAAATGAATATATTTTTTAAATGTTTTTTGAGCCTTTGTTTTTGCTTACTTTTTAGCAAAACAAGGGCTCAATTAGTTTCTGCAGATGCCATACTAGAATCTAATTTCTCGGTATATCAAAGTAAGGAAACAAAACCTAGGTCGGTGATGACTTTTAAGGATAGATCCTTTCTAAGTATTATTAATCCGTTTTCTTATGCATCAATTGGTTTAATGTTTACCTACCAAAGGTTAGTTTCTCAGCAAATCGGCGCAGATTGTCCTTATGAGTTGTCTTGTTCAGAACATGCTAAAAGGGCTGTAGAAAGATATGGTATATTGAAAGGGGCAATGATTGGCTTTTACCAGCTTCAAAGTTGTACCCCAAGAACAGGTTATGATTTTCCTGATCATGCAATTAATTCTGACGGAAGAATAATAAATCCTATAGAAATTGATGAGGACTAGGTTAGTTTACTTTTTCTTTTTCCTTGTTTGCTTTCAAGCAAGATCCCAAGTCAATTCTGAATTCGTTGATTATCTTGTTATTTCAGAACTTAATAAGGAGCATAAAACTTACCTTGATCAATTAACATTAGATTTTGGAGAGACCGACTCAGTTAGGTATTACAAAACTAAGTTTGATTTACTCACAAATAATTATGATTCATTTCAAAATGAATTTAACAGCTGTAAGCTCTGTTGGAAGGATACTTCATTGATTAATTATTCGTCAATCCATTTAATTAGATTCAGTATAGAAAGAGCTAACAAGTTTTGGAAAGCCGATTCAACTTATGGTTCTTTCGTTTCTAAAAACAGTATTCTTAGGAAATCCTACAATCTTTCCTTGAACCCTAAATTGGATGATTCGTTTCTTCCTTATGAATTGAAATTTCATTTTCAGGAGTACAAATCAGCCTACAATAAAAAAGCGTGGGTTGCAGGTCTTTTGTCTGCCGCGATTCCTGCGTCTGGGAAATTATACATTGGACGCGGAAACTCATTTTTTGGGGCATTTGCGCTCAATGTTGTTCATGGGATAATATTGTATGAGGCCATTAATAGAAAAGGGATAGAGCATCCATACACAATTGTTTCGGCTGGTTTTTTTGGGGTGTTTTACTTTTCCAACATTTTTGGGACCATTCACGATTTAAAGAGAGTTAAAAACGAAAGACGTAAACATTTTTTATATGAAGTCGCTGATTATCAGTCTGCTGATTTGTATTTGTACGAGTAGTGCATTTGGACAAGCTGGATATGAAGCCTCCATGCTTGAACTAGAACAAAAAATCTTTTCCGAAGAGAATGATTCGTTAAGGAATGAATTGTGCTTGAAGAAGTTCAATCTTTCTCTTATGAATTTTGACGCTCGAAGGTCGTTTTTCGAAATGAAGCGTGTAAATGATAATTTGATTTCTAACATAAGTCAGAAAAATAACTTTTTGTGGAACGCGAGCCTTGTTTCGAAGTTAAACGGTGATTTTGAGTATGCTAACATATACTTTGATCAATACTTAGAGGCAACCAATGATTCAAATACGAATTGTTTGATTTTAGGTTTTTTAATCAAAAATGAAAATGATACTTCAATTTTAAATGCCTTTGAAAGGCAAATCCCTCAGGACTCATCTTTAGCCTGTTTGAATTGTTTGAACGCTGTTAAGGGTTTTAAAATGAAAAGAAAAGGTGCTTATGTAAAGGTTTCTTATTTATTTCCAGGGTTAGGAACGATGATGACAGGAGATTTTTACAACGGTATTGGATCTATTCTAACCGTTAGTGGATCTGGAGTGGGGATGTATTATTTAATCTCCAATAACATGTATTATGGTTCAGCAATTTGGGGGTATTTACTCTTTTGGAGATTTTATACTGGGAATGTTAGGCTAGCGAAGACTAAAGTGAATAATTTGGAGCAAAAAAAGAAGGCTTTGCTGGCTGATGATTGTCAACAACAAATCAAAGCGTTGTTGAAGAATAACCAAATTGATTTTCGTTTAAATAAATAGTTTGCTTTACCTTGCGAGCTCATATTCTTATGAGAAAGCTAAGTAACTTCATTCATTATTTTTCTATTATACCTAGAGTTAATGCTAGGATAGTTACTATTAATAAGGTGCTTTCTGATTTGAAAAAGGAGGTTTCTAAAAACCCAGAATGGAGCGAAATAATATCTGCGAAAGGGTTTGATTTAAGATTAACCCAATATGTTCAGGTTCATTCGTTGTTAGATTACAGTTTGTGTGGTTTAGCGGGAAGGGGGATGACTGAGAAAGAGTTAAAAGCGTGTGTTTACTTTTGCGCATCTCTGCCTTTATATGATGATTTTTTTGATAAAAACGATTTGTCGGCTGATGAGATAAAAGCTTTAATGAAGGCTCCAAAAGATTTTCAGCCCAACACTCCGGTTGAAGGCTTATTCATTTTCCTTTTAAAAGAAGTTTATGAAAACCTTCATGATCAAGAGTTATTCGCTAAATATTTTGAAGGTTTATATTACGGACAAGAAGAAAGTAAGAAGCTCTTAAATCCCGATTTAACTTTCGAAGAAGTAGAAAAAATTGCATTTGAAAAAGGAGGATACAGCGCACTTTTGTTCCGTAGTATTTTAAGGCATCCATTAATTGAAGGAGAAGAGGAAGCTTTGTATCAATTAGGTGCTGTGGGGCAGTTGTTGGATGACTTGTTCGATTTATGGGACGATCTTGAAGAAGGTATTAATACTGTTGTTACTAAATTTGATAAAGATTTCCAGCCAGTTTTTGATAGATATATGAAGGAGGTTGAAAAATTAAGACAACTTTTTTTAGGGCTCGATTACAAGAATTCTGACAAAAACAAATTCATTCGAGAATTGATGTTAATGGTAAACGGAGGTACACTTTGCGGTTTACATTATTTGGAGCTCCAAAAACAAAATGGAGGTGTTTTCGATATTCATAAAATAGGGAGAGATACTTTGATTTGTGATATGGAGGATAAAAAGAATTGGGTGAAAATGGTTAAGTTATCTGTAGGAAATGCTTAAGTCTGTTTATTATTTGCTCAGGTATTTCCCCTTCTATTTTAGTCTCTTCAAGGATTTTCGTAGAATAAGTAAATACTCTGAAAAGCTTTTCACACAATTAAAAAAAGAAGTTGAAGGTTGGGAGAAAACAGTTGATCGTGCTAATCAAAAAAGGATGCTTGATTATATTGTTATTCAGACCATGTGGACTGCTGGTTTTTCTTTGTTAAGAGGTAGTCGAATATCGAATAAAGAATTAGCAGCGGCAGTGAATATAAGTTCATTGGCTCCGTTTTATGACGATTTTTTTGATAAGGAGAATACTAGGATAACCGACCTTGAATCTATTATTAATAATCCATTTAACTATATCCCTAAAACACAATTGGAAAAGATATGTTTAATCTTTTCTAAGAATATTCATGAAAACGCGGCGGATATTAATAGGAGTCTAATTGATGCAAAGAGGGTGTTTAATGCTCAGTCTGAGAGTAAAAAGCTTCATCAAAAGAGTTTGCCCGAAGAAGAGGTCAGGGCAATTGCATTCGAAAAAGGAGCTGCAACAGTTATTTGCATGTGTAACTTACTAAAGGAAAGATTATCGGAAAAGGAAGAGAGATTAATGTTTCAGTTAGGAGGTGTTGCACAGTTTCTAGATGATATTTTTGATTTAAGAGAAGATTATCTAGAAGGGCGTCAAACTTTAATGAATCCATTAAAAAGTGTTGCGGAGAAGGATAAGTCATTTAAAAAGGAAATTGTTCTTTTTAAAGATTTGTTAGATGAGCTAGATTATTCAAGGTCTAACAAAAAAGCCTTTATGTTTCCTGTTACTTTTATATTGGGGGCGACGTTATTATGTTTGGAACGCTATAAATTTTTAGAAAAAAAATCTGGCGGAAAATTCAAAGTTGAAAAATACACTCGAAAAGAGTTAGTAGTGGATATGGATGATTGGAGTAATAGATTAAAAGCCTTAAGTTTATCTAGCAAGGTGTAATTAAGGAATTAATTCCTATTTTGAATTTGGGTATAGTTGTTGAATCAGTAAAGAAAAAGATATAATGAGATTAAAAGTTGTAATTTTTTGTGTGTTGTTGGGATTTGTAAATGGAGTTGTTGGACAATCCCAAATGTCCTCTACGAGTAAAAAAGCCATTAAAACATATGAAGAGGCTTTAAGTCAGTTTGAATTAAGATACTTTCCGGAAGCCCTTTCCTTGTTGAATAAAGCAATTAAAAAGGATCCAACCTTTATAGAAGCTTATGGTGTGATGGGTACTATTTATGCAATGGAGAAAAACTATACCAAAGCAATTGAAGTTTTGGAGCAAGGTATTGGGGTTAATCCTGATTTCTTAGGGTTGGTACACTTAGATTTAGCTGAGCTTTACTTTAAAACCCAGCAGTATCAAAAAGGAAAAGAAAGAGCTTCGATATACATCAATAAGTTTCACCCAAAAGCAAGGATGAGAGGAAAGGCAGAGCGGTTGATGAAGTCTTGTGATTTTTCAATAAAAGCTTTAAAGTCGCCGATTGATATTACGC
>JAYPYW010000009.1:58821-67562 GCA_038154685.1 Flavobacteriales bacterium
GTATTTACCTGTTTTATCTGTAGACATGTCGACTCTAATTTACACAAGAACAATACCAGACGATAGAAATCACGATGGATATCAAGAGGATTTTTACGCGTCATTTAAAGATGGTGATGGTTGGAGAAAGTCTTTTAATATTGGAGCGCCATTGAATACAATGGTTAATGAAGGAGGTCACTCTTTAACTCCGGATGGAAATGCAATGTTTTTCACTATTTGTGATCAGTATGGTTTTTACGGAGAAGGAAGAGTAGGTCATGGTAGCTGCGACATTTTTGTAACATTTTTAAGAGATGGAAAATGGTCGGCACCAAAGAACTTAGGTCCAAAAGTTAACGATAGAAAACATGACGCTCAGCCAAGTATGAGTAGTGATGGAAGAACATTATATTTCTCTAGCGCAAGAGGGGGAGGGTATGGTATGAATGATATATACGTAACCAAGCTAACTGCCAAAGGTTGGACAACCCCTCAAAACTTGGGAGGTGTGATTAATACACCAGGAAGAGAAGAAGGTGTGTTTATTCATCCAGATGGTCAGACTCTTTATTTTTCATCTGATGGTCATCCAGGATTGGGGGATAACGATATTTTTATGAGTAAGAAACAGCCCGATGGTTCTTGGGGGAAGCCTGTGAATTTGGGTTATCCAATTAATACTTCACAAGATGAATTTGATTTTACTGTTGATGCTATGGGTGACTATGCTTACATGACTTCCGATCGTCAGGGAGGTTTTGGTGATTGGGATATTTACAAGTTTAAATTGCCCGAGAACTTAAAGCCCAAACCAGTTACTTATATGAAAGGAAAAACTTATGACGCTGAAACTAAAGCGCCATTAAGAGCCAAGTTTGAACTGTTAGAATTAGAGAAAGGAGAAAAAATGGTAGAGTCAACAGCCAATTCTAGAGGCCAATTTTTAGTTTGCCTGCCATATGGGAAGGAATATGCCTTAAACGCTTCGCATGAGGGGTATTTGTTTTACTCAGAGAACTTTAAATTGATGAAATCTAAGGATATGCGACCTGTTGAAAAGGATGTGCCACTTCAACCAATTAAAGTAGGAATGACAGTAGTATTAAATAATATCTTTTTTGCAACAGATAAGTTTGACCTAGAGCCAGAGAGTAAGGTTGAGTTAGAAAAGTTAAGAGAGTATTTGGAAAAGAATCCTACATTAAAGATAGAAATAGGAGGGCATACTGATAATCAAGGTAGTAAAGCGCATAACCAAGAGTTGTCTACAAATCGTTCACGGGCTGTTTATGAATGGTTGATCATGAACAAAATTGCTAAAGAAAGATTGTCATTTGCAGGGTATGCTGATGATATTCCAATTGATTCTAATGAAACTCCAGAAGGTAGAGCTAAGAACCGTAGAACGGAGTTTAAAATCGTTGGGAATTAACTCAGTTAAGGTTTGGTCTTTCTTGCCTAATTGACTTTTCGGTACTGTTTTCGTTACTTTGTAAAGTAGTAATTAAAAAATGTTTGTTAATACTGCATTTTCAATTCACTATTGAAGAAATTTAATAGTGGTAATTTTGAACTATGAAAGCCTTATCCCTAATTTTTCTAACGCTATTTGCGTTTAAAGCCTCGTGTGCAACATACACAACTACTGCTACCGGTGGGACATGGTCGCCGGCTGGTACGCCAGGTTCAGGTGATGATTTAGTTATTAATCATGATTGGAGTGCGCATAACTCTCCATTAGGTTATAATTATACTTCTCTTTCAACTGGAGGTTCAATTACAGTTAACTCAGGAGGGTATTTTAATATTTGGGGGGCTTTAGTTGCTGGTAATAGTTCTTCAATAACGATTAATTCTGGTGGGACTTTAGAGGCAGATGGTTTAACTGTTGAAACATCTGCAACTTTAAATGTTGCAAGTGGAGGGACTTTAACAGTTACAGGGTCTATATCTCTCAATGGAACAGCCGGAGCAATTACTTTTGATGGGTCTATAACTGCCAATGGTGCAACTAATAATGCCTCAACAGTTACAGGGAGTGGCACATGGACTTATACTGGTTCTTGGGCTAACTCAGGGACGGTAAATGGAGAAACAGGAGATTTAGGAGGTTCTCCAATTGATTTAAGTACATTACCTGTAGAGCTATCAAAATTTATAGTTTTTGATAGAGGTGACTATAATGAAATTATTTGGCAAACTACAGCAGAGATTAATAATGATTATTTTGAAGTTTTAAGATCAAAGAATGGAGTTGATTTTGATGTTATAGGAATTGTAATGGGAGCTGGGAATTCTATTGAGGTACTTGATTATAGCTACATTGACTTATATAATTCTGCTGGAGATACTTACTATCAATTAAAACAGGTTGATTTCAATGGTGATATCGAATACAGCAACATTGTTCTAGTTGGAGATAAGTTTGAGGGGATAAAACTTCAAGAAGATCAATTCAGAGATGAAATAAAAGTTATAGCTCAAACCGAAGGAGAGTTTGTTTTAGAAGTGTTTGATTTAACAGGTCGTGTAATAATACAATCAATAATCAATACTGAAAAAGGAGGGATCTATACTTTTCCTGTTAATAAATCGGGGATTGTTTTTGCTAATGTTAGCGGAGTTAATACCGATATTAGTAAGAAAATTGTGTTTAAATAATTGAAACTTCCTAAGCTTAATCTACCTGAATACAAATTTAGATTCAAGAAGTCTCCGAAAGGAGAGCCAATGATTTTTGATGCTTTAAGATCAAAATGGTTGGTTTTAACCCCTGAGGAATGGGTTAGACAAAACTTAGTGGCTACTCTTGTTGAGCATCACGGCTACCCAAAAGGTTTATTTAAACTCGAAACTGGAGTAAATGTAAACGGCAACCCTCTTCGTTCGGATGTTGTTGTTTTTAAAGGAGAGACCCCATACATACTTGTTGAATGTAAGGCTCCAAATGTTATGTTATCTCAGGTAGTTTTAGATCAAGCACTCAATTACAATACCCAATACAATTGTCCCTATATTATTCTTTCTAATGGGCTAAATCATGTTTCTGTTGAGATTGGAAATGATACTGTTACCCAATTAAGCTATTTCCCGAAGTACTAATTAGCAACCTGCAACAATTTAGTGCGTTTTATCGTAAGGAAACGAAACCTACAAAACCATTAGTATGAAAAAAATTCTACTAGGGGCTTTAATGTTTTGTTCATTCATTTCATTTGCCCAGGACTACCTACCGAAAACGCTAATAGTAAAAGCAAAAGAATCTTATAGAAGTTATTTCTCAACTGGATCAACTGATGATCCTAGAGTTGAAGGTGTATTCTCTATTGCTGGTGTAACAAAAGTTGGAAAGGAATACCCAGGATCTACAAGGCCGGAAAAACAATTTCATGATAATGGTATTGCATTCACGGATTTGTCTAGAACTTACCGAATTGAATATTCAAAAGAAATAGATCCGAAGGATTTAATTGGAAAGTTTATGGGGACGGGAGCTTTTGAGTATGTGGAGGTTTCTAATATTCACCAACCAATGTTTAAGCCGAATGATGCAGAAATAGATTCATTGTATTATTTGGAATTAATGAGTCTTTATGCCGCATGGGACTCAACGAAGGGGGATACTAATGTAGTTATAGGGATTTCGGATACTGGTTTTGATATTGATCACCCTGATTTTGTGGATAATGTAAAGTATAATTATGCCGACCCAATTGATGGTGTTGATAACGATGGAGATGGTTACATCGATAATTTTAGAGGTTGGGATTTAGCAGATAACGATAATAATCCTCAAGTTGGAGGTAATTGGCACGGTATATATGTAGCAAGTTTCGCAGGTGCAACTGCAGATAATAGCCTGCAATTCGCAGGGACTGGATTTAGGTGTAAAATAGTTCCTCTAAAAATTGAATCAGGAGGTTTCTTAACGGCAGGGCCATTATCAATTTACTATGCGGCAACTCATGGGTTTGATGTTGTTAACTGTTCATGGGGTTCGCCAAATTCGTACACACAAAATGAGCAAGATTTAATGAAGTTTGCTACAATAGATAATAACTGTTTAGTTGTTGCATCAGCAGGTAATAATCATACAACAGAGAGATGGTATCCTGCAGCATACGATTGGGTTTTATCTGTAGGTGGTACAGATCCAACGGGTAAAGAAAAATGGTTAATGGATCCAACAACTGGTTCTGTTTATAATGACCATGTTGATGTTATGGCTCCAGCGGAGCAGTTGTATGCTTTGAATAATGGGGGAGGTACTTTAGGTGGAAGATTAGGGACATCAATGTCTGCACCTATGGCTGCAGGGATAGCAGGTTTGGTTAAAAGTAGATTCCCTTCATGGAGTGCTTTACAGGTTTTAGAACAAATGAAGTCAACGTGTACTTTTATGGATACCGTTGCTTTTAATGCTCCTTATGCAGGGAAAATAGGTAAAGGATTACTTAATGCTGATGCTGCAGTAAATGATTTAACTAATCCAGGACTAATTTTCGATGCTGCTACTTTTACTGATGGAGCTGATGAATTATATCATGCTGGAGATACTGTAAGTTTATATGGAACAGTATTCAATATTCTAGCGGGATCGAGTGCAGCCACTCGTTACAGAGTTACAACAGAGTCACCTTACGTTGAATTCATTGATTCTTTGCATAATTTGATTGCTATTCCTTTTAATTCGAATGTGAATACGATTAGTGTTCCTTTCAGATTCAGAATAAAGGATGACATTCCTGAGAACGAACAGGTTTGGTTTAAGGTATTTGTTGAAGACGGTGATTATTATAACTGGAGAAATGTCAGTGTGATTTTAAATCCTGATTATGTTAATGTGAAAGAGAATAATCTTGAATTTAGTATTGCTTCTTCCGGTAAGATTGGGTTTAACGGAGCAAATGGTAGTCAGGATATTGGAGTAGGAATAAACTATAAAGAAAACGGAAATGTTTTATTCCAAATGGGAATAATGGCTTCATTGGATGGTACAAAAACTAGTTTTGTTTTAGATGAAGATTTCGAGAAAACGTCTGATTTAATTGAGGCTAATGCAATGGAGGCCGATAAAGTGGTTTATACCAACTATAATGACGATCCTGCAGGTGCTAATAAGATCGGAATAGATGTTAAGCAGAAAACTATGGTTTGGAAAGCCGTAGATAGAAGGGATTTTATAATATTAGAAATGAATATTATTAACACTTCTGGAAGTGATATAAATGGATTGAATTTTGGTATTTATTCAGACTGGGATATTACTAACGCCAATTTAAATACGGCAGTGTTTGATTCTTCGATAACTACTGGATATACAGCTTTTGCAGGTGGAACACATGCAGGAGTTCATATATTATCGGATTCATCTTTTCAGCATTATGCTGTAACTAATGATGGTTCTGCTGGAGCTATTAACGTTTACGATGGGTTTTCATCAGCCGAACAATATCTTTCTATTTCGGGAGGTGATGCCTTCAACAGTGCTGGGCCAAAAGATGTTGCTCAAACTGTTGGTGTAGGTGGTTTGAATATTCTTGCAGGGGATTCGGTTAAAGTAGCTTTTGCAATTGTTGCAGGGGATGATGCCGCAGGTATTACTTCAGCATCTTTAGAAGCTGATACAGCATACGATGAATTGTATAAATTGAACACAGAAATAGTGTACATTGATAGTGCTTCTTGTTATGGTGTATGTGATGGTGAAGCTGCCGTTTGGGCTAGAGGAGGAGTAGGGACTTTATCCTACGATTGGTTTGATTTACCAGGGACTCCAAGTACAGATTCGGTAAATGCAGTTTGTGCAGGGACTTATCATGTTGAAATTTCAGATTTATCAGGTCTTAAGGATACTTTAGAAGTTGTAGTTGAGTCTCCAGATCAATTAGTTTTGGATTTGGGAAGTGATACCTCAATTTGTAATTATGATTCGATTTTTTTTGATGCGGGTGCTGGATACAGCTATGTTTGGTCTCCAGGAGGAGAAACGAGTCAGGTTTTATCCGATGTGAAATCAGCTGATACTTATAAAGTTGTTATCACCGACGGTTCTGGGTGTTCTGATTCTGATGAGGTTGTTCTTTCTGTAGTTGTTCCAGCTACGGTTGATTTAGGAGTTGATACAGCGTTTTGTGATTTGGATAGTTTAGTGTTGGACGCCGGGCCAGGATTTACTTATTCTTGGGATGATTTATCAATAAATCAAACAAGAACTGTTAGAACGTCTGGTGATTACGAGGTTACTATTACAGATGTAAACGGATGTGTTGGTTCTGATGAAGTAATTGTAACTGTGTTGCCATTACCTGTTGTAGATTTAGGGATTGACACATTTGCTTGTAATGGAGATTCTGTATTAATTGATGCAGGAGTTTTTGTAGGATATAGTTGGTTGCCAAATAGTGAAGAGACTCAAACAATATTCGCAAAAGAGTCAGATGATTATTCAGTTGAGGTGACGGGTGCTAATGGTTGTGTGGCCTCGGATACAGTGCAAGTTGATTTTAGTTCAGGTCCAACTATAAGTTTCGCTGATACAGTTATGAGTGACGGAGCTTCTTGCGATGGGACAGTTTTGGGGGTTGTTGATATAGTTGATGCACCTTTAAGTAGTATTTCATGGAGTGATGATGCTGGAAGAGATTCTTTAAAAGCGGTTGGTTTATGTGCTGGTTCTTATACTTTAATAGCTACAGATTCTTACGGTTGTGTGGATTCAGCTACAGTTGAAATAATAGATGTTGAGTCAGTTAGCTCAGTTGGTGGGGACTTTAAAATTTATCCTAATCCATCCAATGGTTTTGTAACTATTGAAGGTGGGGAGATCAACGAAATCCAGATATTTAATTCAGTTGGAGGTTTGGTCTACAAATCAAATATATCAGGAGGGATAATTAACCTTTCTCAATTTGCTGAAGGGTCATATTTAATGGTTGTTTCAACTGATGAAGGACAAGTAACTAAGCAATTACTTATAAAAAAATAAATTCCTACGTATTATAACGTAATAAAAAAGGAGGTTTTTCGTAACCTCCTTTTCTTTTTGTCGTATTAGGATGTGGTTTCATAGATTAACCATTTGCAACTGACGAGAAGATTATGAGATTAAAAGGCGGAATAATTGCAATGTTTTTAGTGCTTTCGAGCACTTTATCTGTTTGGGCGCAGCAACTTGAAGTTGTTGATCGCGATGGTCAAAAATTTATCAAAGGTCAAGTAATAGCAAAAATAAAGGAAGAATTTAGGTCCAAATTCTTTATGAAGGATTTTAGCAGTTCTCCTTTGTTTAATTTGATTAACGAGTTTGGTGTTTCTTCAGTTGATTTGAAATTTCCGAAAGCAAGTGGTCAAATTGCTCCTTTCAATGAACATGGTGAGAAGATGGTAGACCTTTCGAGGGTTTACGTGATAAAATATTCTACGGACCTAAATGAAGAGTATGTAGCTAAGCGGTTGTATTTAACCGGGATGTTCGAGTATGTAGAACATCAGATTGTACCTGATTTATTATACACTCCCAATGATCCAAAAGTTGGAAGTCAATATCACTTAGATAATATAGATGTTTTTAGAGCGTGGGACACCCAACAAGGTGATTCCACTATTGTTATTGGTATTGTAGATACAGGGATTGACTCAGACCACCCAGAGAACGTAGGTAGAATTAAACATAATTACGCTGATCCAATTGATGGGATTGATAACGATGGAGATGGTTATGTAGATAACTTCACAGGATGGGATACTGGATCTGGAGATAACGATCCTGAAGTGTTTGGACATCATGGTAATCAGGTTACTGGATGTGCTTCGATTAATACAGACAATGGAGAACATGTTGCAGCTGCAGGATTTAATAGTATGATTCTTCCTGTTAAGATTGCAAACGAAGCAGGGTATTTAACTGGGGCTTACGATGGAATTATTTACGCAGCTGAACATGGTGCTGATATCATTAACTGTTCATGGGGTGGAACGGGAGCTTACTCTCAGTTTCAACAGGACATTATTAATTATGCAACAAATAATAAAGGAGCATTAGTAGTTGCTGCAGCAGGAAACAGTAATGCGACAAATTACTTTTATCCGGCTTCTTATGATAACGTTATTTCTGTAGGTGGAACAAATCAAAACGATGAAAAATGGTCTTCAGGTCCTGGAGATGGTTCACAATATAATGATAAGGTAGATTTAGTTGCTCCAGCAGTTGATATTGTTTCAATTTGGAAAGGAGGAGGAAGTGGTTTTATTGGAAGGGGTACTTCTTTTGCTGCACCAATTGTATCAGGTGTTGCAGCTTTAGTAAAAGCTGAATATCCAGACGCTTCACCTCAAAAAATAGGAGCGATTTTAAAAGCGACTACTGATGATATTTACAGTGTACCAGGGAACGAAGTTTACGAGGGTAAAATGGGTACTGGAAGGGTTAATGCATATAATGCTCTACAACCTGTTTCAACTCCTTTTATTACATATGTTAGTCACAAAGCTGATGACGGTTTTGATCAAAACTTAGCAGCTGGAGATACTGTAGAATTAACAATTGATTTAAAAAACCACTTAGGAGCTACTGAAAACGTAGCTGTTATTTTAAGATCAGGTAACAGTTATACTACCGTTTTAGATTCTCTTTCATTAATTAGATCCTTAGGAAGCGATGAGATTAAAACGACGGAAACTAGTTTTGAGTTTGTGGTTAACGCTTCAGCGGGTGTTAATGCAAGTGCGCAATTTAACATCATGATTACTGATGGTGT
>JAYPYW010000010.1:0-32215 GCA_038154685.1 Flavobacteriales bacterium
TCATTTAGTTCCTGCATTATACTTTGTAGAATTTACTGCAGGTGACAGCAGGATTATTAAAAGAGTTATCAAACAATAAACCATTTGATATTTAGAGCGTATAGAACTCTATCACAAAATCTTTTATTTTGAAAATAATCAAGTTAACCTTTTGCTTATTACTTTCTACTAGTCTGAAATTAATGGCTGGACCTATGTCGGGAGACTACGTGATAGGTTCCTCTACTTACCCAACATTTAACGCTGCAATTGATTCCTTGGTAAAACATGGAATTGATGGACCAGTTGTTTTTGAGGTGGTTTCGGGTACTTACGATGAGCAAGTTCTTATCCCTCACATTTCGGGAACAAGCGAATTCAATACAATTACGTTTGAAGCTCAAACTCCGGGTGAAGACAATGCAATTCTTCAATTTGCTTCCTCAGATCCCTTAAAGGACTATATAATGCTAATTGATAGTAGCCGATTCATTAATTTAAAAGGTTTAACATTTATCCCTACCGGAACAGGCTTACTATTATCCTCACTAGGAATCACAAACGAAGCGAATAATATTAGCATTGAGAATAATTTCTTCAAATCACCAATTGACCCAAATGGATATCAAATTTATTTAGAACCAGCGTTCCTTGACGATGAAAAAATTAAACACATTAACTTAATAAACAACAAATTTACAGGCGGCTCTTATGGCTTTAGCATAATTTCTGGAACCCATCATGCTGATAGTATTTCAATTATAGAAAATGAATTTAAAGACCAAACTACAAGCTCAATTTTTGTTTGGGGAGGTAATAACTTAACCATTTCAAAAAATAAGTTTCTAGGAGATTCTCAAAGAGCCATTTGGCTAGTTGAAAATAATGAAGAAGTAACAATAAAGGATAACTTAGTTAGTTTTGATAATTATTCTGCTTTGCAAACAGGTATTATAGTACAAGAGCAATTTCTGGGATTAGTTTCAGGTAAAACCATTAAAGTTTTCAATAATATTATTGATATGGGGTGGGGAAATGCTATTCAATTGGCAAGTGCAAATGGAGTAGAGTTTAAACACAATACAGTAAATACTCGTAATCCTTTTCCACTGGCTATGTCATCATTATATGCAGTAGATTCCGACACTCTAACTTTCCATGATAACGTGATCCAAAATTTTGGTCTTGGACCAATTCTAAATATAAATAATACTGCTGTGGAATCGGATTGGAAAAATAACGTTTATTTCACCGAAGGGGATACCATAGTTTACCAGGGCAGCGCTCGATACAGAACCTTGGATGAATGGAAACTATCCGATGCTCCTGGATTGAGAGATGAAGGATCTGCATTTTCCAAAATAGAATTTCTAGATACTGTTAATTATGATTTGGTACATTGCTCTGCCGATCCATCTTTGCAATTTAGTTCAGCTGGTTCATTTGATCCTGCCGAGCTTGCTAACGATTATAACGGAGTTGCAAGAAATCCTGCTAATTTTTGGCCAGGTGCTACCGAACTAACCATCGACGAAGGAAAAATTGTAAAAGTTTCTGGCTTTGTAGCTCAAGGAACCGACACTTTAAAAGCAGGTACATTAGTGGCCTATATTGATTCCTCAGATAGGCAATTACTCGATCAAGTTGGAGAGACAACAATAAACGCTGATGGTAGTTTTTCATTTGATTCTGTGCCAGCCTTGCCGCTGTGGATACGCATTTACCCAGAGGATACTAACTTCCTAACCTCTTACCATGATAGTGTGATTAGAAAATCACAATCTACTCCGCTTAATCCATTAGACTGTAACGGGTTGCAAACCGACATTTTTCCAAGAAGAATTTACGATTTTGAATTTGATGGTTTAGGAACTATTGAAGGTTATGTTACTTATGCCGATTTAAGTTCAAGTAAGGTAACCGCTAAAGACCCAATTCCTGGATTGGATGTTGTTTTAGACAGAATTCCTCCTTCAAAAAGTATTAAAGCAACTGTAACCAATGGAGACAATTTTTATTCATTTGGTGGTCTACCGGACGGTACCTACTCCGTTACCATTGAGTACGAAGGCTTACCTGCAGATACAATTTATGTTATTGATGTGATTAGCTCCGATCCTAGAAATACAGACAAAAACTATTGCATTGATACTACAAGGGCAATTACAGATTGTACTCCTCCGGAAAGCGTAAATAACATTAACAACAATTATAAGGTTTACCCTAACCCATTTTCGGATAACATCTTAATTAATGCCACCCAAGAGTTGGATAGAGTTAGAGTTTATGACATAAAAGGAGTGCTAATTTTTGATCAAATTGTAAAAACAAATAATTTCACTTTAAATACTGAAGACCTGTTACCTGCAGTATATTTTATCGAATTATTAAGCGAAGAAAAAAGGGTTGTAAAAAAAGTAATCAAGCATTAAAAATACCCATAATCAGATAGTTACGCATTTTTTAAATGCTTAAAATGAATGGTTTTTTACTGAAAAAGACCTCTGGTCAACTGATATTAAACATAGTTTTGTAGTTAACCCTAACAACTCAATTATGAAACTAAATTTTGTTTTGGCTTCGGCAATTCTGCTGATGCTTTCAACTAAAACTAACGCTCAATGTAATGATGTTAATGACATCGCTGGATTTGAAATTGAAACTCTTGGAAGCAGTTATTTTACTGGTGATCAAGGTTTAGGTAATCTTGAATTAACTTCCGAGGAAGCTTATACTGGAAGTAAATCTCTTAAAGTTGATGTTTACTCTGACAATGTATGGCAAGTAAGAATGTATAACCAAAACAGCAGTTGCTATTTTCCTGTTACTAACGGTGAAGTGCAAATCATTTCCTTTTATGCTAAAGGAGAAATAGGTGATGAAATTGTTGTTGCATTACTGGATGGAAATACTGGAATAGGTGAGAAAAAAGTGGTAATCAATTCAACAGATTGGAAGCATTATATTGTTCCAATTACTGCTACATCTACTATCCCGGATGCATCTTATAGAATGCAGTTTAAAAAGGAAGGTTTATACTATATTGATGATATTCAAATAAACACTTACGATTGTAATGATGAGCTTGGAGGAAGTGCTGCTTTTGATGCTTGTGATATTTGCTCGGGAGGAAGTACCGGAATTCCCGTGAGTGCCACTTGTGACTTTATTGACATCCCGTCAAACCATTCCAATTTAAGATTTGACGGTGTTTTGGAAACAGAAATGAATGATGATACTACCTTATTTTATAGGTTTAAAAAGAGCTACTCTACAAATGATGCTTCGCAATCAACTTCTGGTGTTCAAGTAGTACTTAGGAGTGCTAGCCCAATTGTGAAAGCACACTTCTTTATAGATAGAGACCGAACATCTAATTCAACATATTGGTCAAGTTTTGCTGTTTATAAGGACGGAACCTTAGTTCAGGAAAATGAATACCATAAACATGAAGTAGAAATTGAATTAACCATGGAACACCTTACAGGTGGAATTGCCGAATGGGTTATTACCTTACCTGCTGGGTCGGCAGCAGAGTTAATTAAGTTTGAAATAATTGATGGTTATACTTTAGAATCTGTTCCTGCAAATGAAAAGCCCGTTTATGTAGCAATAGGGAATTCAATCACGCAAGGGGTTGGAACTGGAACTTTCCATACCAAAGATACATGGCCATGGATTGTTGCTGATTCCTTAGATTATCAATTACACAATTTCGCCATTGGAGGGTCAAGCGTAACTGATGCTGTTTTAACAAACTTTGAATCAACAATTACTCCAGATTTAATTTCTGTTTTATGGGGATATAATGATGTTCATTATAGAGATGGTTGGGATGCAAATGTTCTAGAAAATAAAACATTCCCAAATTACAGAAGCCTTTTAGAAGGTTTATTAACTCAATTCCCTGAAGCCTGTGTAACAGCAATTTTATCAACTTATACTACCAATATGGCTCATGGCACTCACAGTTCAACAAGAACCATTGAAAACCTACGTGCTGGTCAATTAAGTATAATTAAAGATTTACAACTTCTTTACCCTAACCTTATTTACTTTGATGGTGAAATATCCACCAATTTCCCAGGCTCACTTACCGAACCAGACCCTGTACATTTAAATAGAACAGGAAATCGTGCCCTTGCCGAAGCGTTTATTGACGAGGACCCTTGTGATTTATTATCAGTTGGAACTGATGAGCTACATCTATCAAATCAACTAGAGGCTTTTCCAAACCCAACTTCGGGGATAGTAAATTGGAATGAAGAAACAAAGGTTGAAATCACTACGTTAAACGGAAAATTAATTTTCCAAGGAACTACAAATAGCTACGATTTTAGCAATTTATCCAACGGGATTTACCTAATTAAATCCAATAATCAAGTAACCAAAGTGATTAAGAAATAATCACAAAACATATTGAAAAAAATGCTGTCCTTAAAAGGGCAGCATTTTTTGTTTTTGGGCAGACCTATGGCCTAACCTAAAATCATAACTGTTCTTAATTTTTAATCTCTTTGTGCAGAATAAATTACTTTACAATAAAAGGAGTCACCTCAGCTTGAATCATCAAAAAGTAAGTACCTTGAGAGAGTTTAGAAACATCAACAGAAAAAGATGATAAGCTTTCTTCACCATGTGCTATAAGTTTTCCTTTAGTATCAAATATTTGAAATTCTCCGATGCCTTTTAACTCACTAGAAATGTTCAACTGGCTATTCACCGGGTTTGGAAATATTCGCACTTTAGTTTCGTTGAATTCAAAATCATCAGATCCAACAGTTATTTGATATTCGAAAGGACCAATATCCGGCGTTCCAGAACGTGGTAAACCATCGAAATCCAATTCTGGCAAATCAGAATGAGTATAAGCTAAGTCCTGAGCAATACTATTTTTCACTAAATGAAAATCCCTTGCAGCTGTATCCACAAACAATGCTAATCCGTCAGCCGAATTATAAGCTGCAAATTCAGAAGGGTCGAAAGCCGAATTCCCATCAACACCTATATTATTACTGGCTGTATAACTAGAGGCTCCATAAACTTGATAAGTGAAATCTTCTTCCAAATTAACCCAACTTATATTGTTGTACATATAAACATCTTCACTAGTATGAATAACTATACCCCCAGCGTTTTGACGGCCTTCACTCTTGGGTACTGCGCCATTCATAAATGCTAAATTATTGGTAACAATAGCCCTATCTGATTTATGAACAACCAAACCATTTATTCCATTTTCATAGGTAATGTTATTGGCAAAATAAAACCAACCTTTGCTATAATCCGTCGCTGTTTGTCCTTCAGATCCAGGCTTATTCCTTGTAATATAAACTCCAGACCCATCGATTATATAGGTCTGACATTCATTTCCGTAACAATCACTGTTGGGAGGGTAACTTGAGTTATAATACGGAATGTAATTTCTGTTGTGATGCACCACATTATGGGTAAGTCTGATTTTAATGGTATCTTTATCATCAAAATCTTTTGCTTGAGCAACCACAATTGCACTTTCGGCATTGGAGCTCCACCATGTACAATTATAAACTTCATTGTAAGAAAGGTCAATGTAATCACCATTATTTGACCTTATTCCGGAATTTGGACAATCATGGATTTTCATATTGTGAATCTTAATATGGTGACCAGTCCATATTGCAACTCCTCTACCACTGTAGTAGGTATCTTGAATTAATCTATTTGCCGTTGCCTCCGCACGTGAAATGCTTTGATTGGGACCCTCTATCTCTATCCCTGAAATATCAATATAATTAACCTTACTTACAATAATTCCTCCCTGGCCGTTGAATTGAATTTTAGGATGGTGACCAGGATAATTCGTAACTACCAACCAAGCATCTTTAGATGTGGCTAACCCATAGGATTGCCAAATTCCAACAGCTGGATTTTCGGCATTTGTTCCATTCCCGAAATCAGAATTTCTATAAGTTCCATTCATTACAAAAATGGTATCGCCAGGTTCCCACGCGTCTTTTATGGCATAAACAATAGATTTAAGAGGTGCTCCTGGTGACTTTCCGTTATCACCAATTAAATTATCAGATCCTAGATCGTTACTTACATGCCAATTTGTTGCTTGAGTAAAAAAAACACTAAATAGAAGTTTTAGTCCGAAAATGAACTTTAAGTTAGGGTGCATAATAATAGATTTTTAAGGCAATCCTAAAATAAGAAAAACAACAATACATATAAAATATGGATTATAGTATTTGCAAAAAGCAACACTATCCAAAAAATCGGGAAGAAACTAAACTTTTTGAAAAACAGACAAGTGACATTCGGTACCCATGGCAGGTGGGTACTGATTAACTTTTCCTCTTAGTTTTAATCCTTTTTCTTCGAATAACTCGATATAATTATGGTTTAAAAGCCAAGGCGGACCAACCTCAAATGTTCTTTTTGCTTCCTGAACTTCCGTTACCATAATCAATTCACCATTGGGTACAATTAACTTAGATAAATTCCCAATTACTAACACCTCGTATTTAGGCGGCAAAGCTTGGATGGTAAAAATCTCTAAAACCAAATCAAACTCATTTTCCCATTCAGGAATACCAGTCAATAAATCAGCTGTCACGAATTGTACTGCAGACTCTGGAAATCTTTTCTTACAAAGATCTATAGCACTTTCAGCAACATCAAAGGCAGTAACCTTAAAACCTAATTTTTCCAACGCAATTGCGTCATCACCCAATCCGCAACCAACAACAAGGGCTTTTTTTCCCTTTCCTGAAATAGAATTTTTAGAAAGCCAATCTTTAAAAACTGGATGAGTATCCATGTTTGCCCATGGAACTCCTTCACCTGAAGTATTGGATCCTGCGTACAAATTCTCAAACCAATCAGTTGGTTTTTCTTCGCTTAATCCTAACCTATCTTTTGTTTGGTTATCCATAAATGGGTATTTCTAAAGAAGAAACTAACAATTAAGCCTCTTTGTAAAGGTTTAATAATTTATCAATATAAGGAACAATATCATAGTTTTTAGAATTAATTAGCCCTTCCTGGGAAATCGCGTCATATTTTGATTTATCCTTCCACAGCAACTCAATTTTATCACAAAATATAGATGCATCTTGATCATCGATAATAAAACCGTTTACGCCGTCATCAATTAACTCTGCGTTACCACCACCATTTAAGGAAATAACAGGTAAACCGCTAGCCATTGCCTCTATTAAAACAAGTCCAAATGCCTCATAAGTTGCAGTATGAATAAAGAAATTATGCCCTTTCATTTCCAAAGGAATCTTATTTGATATGCCTCTAATATTTACGTTTTCTTCTAGTCCTCTTTTGCTTACTTCCGATTCTAGCATTTTTCGGTCTTCTCCTTCACCAAAAATATTTAGCTCAAAATCTAAACCTCTTCTTTTTAACTCTTCTGCAATAACTATTTGGAACAATTGATTTTTACGAAAGTATAAAGAGCCAACAGAAATTATTCTAATAGTTCCCTCATTTTTCCTTTGAGGTACACTGTAGCTATTCGTATTGATTGCATTTAATAAAAAATGGGTATTCGAACTAAACTGAGGAATATTTTCCAAGTAATAATTATGTGTATCATTGGAAATCGTAACAAAAGAATTATTCACGTTTGCATAAACTTTGCAAATGTTTCTGTAAACCAATAAATCAATTAAACCCTTTTTTGAGAAAAGATTAGAAAACTTAGGTTTTTTAAGTTCAACGGTATTAAAGTGGGCATGAGAAAAATACTTAGTTCCCTTTATTGGTTTCATGCGAGCTACTTGCTCTGCGTCGTACAAATGAGTATGTACAATATTTGGAGAAAAACCTTCAATAAAAGCATAAAATGGTTCCAGATTACGTTCCAAATTTTCACCAAAAAGGGATAGTCTGAATTCTGCATCCATAAACACAACCTCAAAATCATAAGGTTCTAAGTCGAACGTGTTAACCTCAGATAAAACCAACAATTTCACTTCATAACCTTCCCTTTTAGAAATTTCTTCGCAAAAATCTAAAACCATTTTCTCTGCCCCTCCTTTAGCAAGAGATGGTATAACATGTAATACTTTAGTTAAAGAACTCAACTTATAAAATTTTGCATTAAAGATAGAGTATAAAAGCTACGAAAATGTTTATTTAAAAATCTTAAATTTGATCACCGAGCCTTTTCGAACTCACTTTCGGCCCAAATTCTTCCACCAAGAAAACCTACTATTTTTTAAACAGTAGATAAGCTTATTCCATGTCCATTTACTTGAACTGCATCATCTGATTTTTCTCTATGAAGAAAATCAACGACCTCATTAAGGTAAAAAAAATCAGTAATTCTTATAAGCAGTTCAGTGCTTTAAAACACTCCTGCCTTCATTTTTGAATCTTTTTCAGTGTATACAATTCGTATATATTTATATACAATTAATTGTTTTTCAGATATTTAAAATCAATACTTTCTCTATTAAAAAACAATTACCTACTTTATCTATCCCTTCCCTAGTACAACTAAAACTACTTGTTATGCCATCATTAGATCCTTATAATGAGGTGCTGGGCAAAAGAAAAGCTAAACACCTACTAAGAAGAGCTTGTTTTAATTTCAGTCCGGAAAAGATTGATGAATTTTCCGCCCTCACTGCAGTTGAAGCAGTTGAACTATTGGGAGCTGTTTCCGTTAAGAAAAACGATCAGCCCATAGATCCTAGAGCTACTACTGAAGAGGAAATGTTTTGGACGAGTTCAGATAAACACCCATCAGAATTTGGGGCTCAAAATTCTAAAAGTGCCTATATCTGCGCATGGTGGTGGTACAATGCTTTTAACGAGATTTCTTTAGAGCATAAGCTCACAATGTTCTTACATACTTGTTTTACTATTTCTAAAGACGAAGGAACTAGTCATTCAACTTACTTCTTTGATTATTTGTCGCTGCTCCAATTTTACGCATACGGAGATATAAGAGAGATTGCTCATAAAATCACTCGCGATAATGCGATGACTATTTATTTGGACAACAATACCAACACTAAAAAGAAACCAAATGAAAACTACGCGCGTGAATATTTAGAGCTTTTCACCATTCTTAAAGGTCCTCAAATTGACGATGGAGATTACACTACCTATACGGAACATGATGTAGTGCAGGCAGCTAAAGTTTTTACAGGTTATAAAAACAAAATGGACCGATCCTTAAGAGATCCTGATACAGGAATCCCAAGAGGATATATAAGTGAAACCTTACACGATCAATCAGACAAAACTTTCAGCCCTGCATTTGGAAATACCACTATAAAAGGTGGAACAACTAAAGAAACCATCGCACAAGAACATAGAGACTTTGTGGAAATGATTTTCGCTCAACCAGCTACTGCCATTTCATATGTTAGAAAATTGTACCGATTCTTTGTGAAAAGCGAATGGAGCGAAGCTGTAGAAACTGATATTATCGAACCGCTTGCGGAAGATTTAAGATCGAATGGTTTCCAATTACTTCCTGTTCTTCAACGATTATTGCGAAGTAAACATTTTTACGATGAGGATGATTCTGATAATTCCGACAATATTATCGGCTCTATTGTAAAACACCCTATGCAATTAATTACGGAGATGATCTCCGCAATGCGTGTAAAATTGGTGGAGCCTAATGACCCAGCAAATTACGAGGAGTTTTATTACTTCTTTTTCAGAAACTTCGTTCACCACTCTGCTTTTCCTCAAGCTGGATATTATATGTATGCTCCGGATTCCGTAGCTGGTTACCCACCGGATTACCAAGCGCCTGATTATGATCGCCATTGGTTTGTTTCGCCTACAATTGTTGCTCGTTATCAATTCATAAAGTGTCTTATTAATGGTAGAAATTTGTTTGTAAAAAGAGGAAAGTTTGCAACCATTTTAAATTCTAATAAATACATCGACGAAGTTGTTTCCGATCCTTACAACGCAACAACGGTTGTTAGAGAAATAACTGATTATTTATATCCTGAATCGATTGATGAGGAAAGACTAAATCACTTTAAAAGTTTCTTAACCGATGGATTTGATGACACCTATTGGACAGCTGCTTGGAGTGATTTTAAAGCTGGTGATGGATCAACATCACGAACTAGATTAAACGAATTTTTAATCGCAGTGGCCAACGCTGCAGAATTTCAATTAGCGTAGTTATGTTAAGAAGAAACTTTATAAAACTTGGAACGGCTGCCTCTGCTGCTGCATTAATGCCTTTTGAAGTTAAAGCATTGTTGGAATCAACCGAATTAAAAAACTGCGACTTTTCAAAAAGGAAACTTGTCCTCATTAATCTTAATGGTGGAAATGATGGTTTAAACACTATTGTACCATTAAACCAGTATGATATTTATAGCAATTTGCGTCCTGTAATTCGTGTTCCAGATTCTGGCATTAATCAATACATCACACTGGACTCAAGTTTACCAGATGATCAACAAGTTGGTCTCCATCCATCATTAACTCCTTTTAAAGACTTGTATGATGCCGGTGAATTGAGGATTATTCAGGCTGTTGGATATCCAAATCAAAATAAAAGTCATTTTGCCTCAAGGGATATTTACAATACTGGTAATGATGGAAATGGCTTTGAAAACGGAAGAAGTTCCGGTTGGATAGGTAGGTTTATGGAAAACATGTATGCGGATGAGTTATCAAGTGGATATCCATTCGCTGTCCAATTAGGATCTGTAAAAAACTCCTTAGGTTTTCATGGAATTCATGAACACGGAATGAGTTTAAACATTACCAAACAGGATACTGCTGGGTTTTACTCTATTATAAGCGGGCTAGCTGGTGAAGCTCCTGAAAACATGCCTGGTCCAACCGACTATGGGATTGAAATGGAATACATTGTTGAAACAGATAGACTATCGAACGTTTATGCAGAATCTGTTTCAGGAGCATTTCAAGCTGGAAACAACTCTGTTACCTATGCCAACAACGATATCTCCAATCAGCTGAAAACAGTTGCCAGATTAATTCGCGGAGGATTAGCATCAAAAATTTACATGGTAAGATTAGATGGGTTTGATACTCACGCTAATCAATTACAAGATGGAAATGGAGATATTTTAGGTAAACATAATTCCTTGCTGAGTAGATTATCTAAGGCTGTAAAAGTGTTTATGGAAGACATTGGTAATCTTACAACAGGAGAAGATGTTATTGCTGTTACTTATTCCGAGTTCGGAAGGAAGGCAGCTGAAAACGGAAGTAAAGGAACCGATCACGGAGAAGCTGCTCCAATGTTTGTAATTGGAAAATCTGTTCAAAGTGGAGTATCGGGAATAAACCCTGATTTAACCGAACCTCAAAAAAGCAATAACTGGCAACTCAAAACGGTTCAGCATGATTACCGATCGGTATTTGGAACCTTAATGAAAGACTATTTGGGAGGGGAGGATTCCATAGTTGATGGGGCATTTTTTAACCACACCAAAAGCGAAAGTTTTGTGGATACAGCTATTCCAGATTTAATAAAAGAATCCCAACGAATTGACGATAGTTGTAGAATTACTACTGGACTAGAAGAACTACCTGAGGAGGAGTCCAGCTGGTTTGCGGCCCCTAATCCATTTATAGATCGAGTTGAGTTAAGAAGCGACGATCACATCGATAATGTTGCATTAGAAATATACAATTACGCCGGTCAGTTAGTAAAAGCCACTAAAACATCCTCTAATAACGGAAGAGTTAAGCTTGACTTGGCTTCCTTTAACCCAGGAGCATATGTTGTGAAAATAAAAGAAGAAGGAAAAGCCGACCAAACTATTACTTTAATGAAACGCTAAAAAACAACTAAAACCAAACCACCATGGAAAACTTAAATTCACACCGAATACTTTTATTGCTTACCTCTGGAATTGTACTCTTAGGAATAAGCTTAATTATGGCTGGTCAGTTATAATCCATCCTAAAAAACACCTCCCTTTCCTTATTTTATCAAGATATTTGCACCAAACTAGTTTAGCATGTCTTCAAAAGTTTGGTATCCGTATTCTCAAATTAAATTAAACGAACCTCGGTTTAAGGTGATTAAAGCCGAAAAGGAATTCCTTACTTTGAAAAACGGAAAAGTACTTATTGATGGCGTTTCTTCTTGGTGGGCAGCAATTCATGGATACAACAACGAAGAGTTAAATCAGGCAATAGCTAATCAGGCGGCTAAATTCTCTCATATCATGTTGGGCGGATTAACACATGATCCGGTAGAGCAATTTGCTGATAAATTAGTTGAAATCACTCCTGAGGGTTTGAATCATGTTTTCTTTTCTGATAGTGGATCAGTTGCAGTGGAAGTTGGACTAAAAATGGCTACCCAATTTTGGAGTAATCAAGGGAAAACTCAAAAATCAAAATTTGTTGCACTTTACGATTCCTATCATGGAGATACCTTTAAGGCCATGGAAGTTGGTGACGACTCAGATTATCAGAGTTCTTATAGTCATGTTTTAAATAAAGGATTTTACACTTCCATTCCTAAAGGTGGTTTTGATGCGTCCGAGCAACAATTGAACGCTGCTTTAGATGAGTTTGAAACGATTTTAAAAAATCATGAAGAAGAAATAGCGGCATTTATTGTTGAGCCTTTAATGCAAGGAGCTGGAGGTTTTAAACTATACGCGCCGGAATATCTTTCAAAAGCTAAAGCACTTTGCGAACAGTATGATATTTTGTTTATTGCTGATGAAGTAGCAACTGGATTTGGAAGGACTGGAAAATTGTTTGCTTGTAATCATGCCGAAATCACTCCGGACATCATGATTTTAGGTAAGGCTTTAACAGCTGGTTATGTTGGACATGCTGCTACTATTGCAACCTCTAAGATATTTAATGCTTTCCTAGGAGAAACCTATGAAGAAGCATTTATGCACGGTCCAACTTTTATGGGTAATCCTATCGCTTGCGTTGTTGGCTTAAAGAGCATTGAAATTTTTGAGAGAGAGAACTACCTAAATAAAGTAGAGCAAATTGAATCTACATTCAAAAAAGCCTTCAAGGATTTCGATCATAAAAACATCAAAGAAATTAGAGTTTTAGGTTGTATGATGGTGATTGAAACTCATTCTGCAGACTGTGTTATAGGCTTTAAACCTTACGCTATTGATAAAGGATTATGGTTAAGGCCAATAGGAAAGTTCTTGTATGCCACTCCTCCATTTACAATTTCAGAGGATTCTTTAAATAAAATTATAGCAGTTTTAAAAGACTGGTTTTCCAATTAAAACTTGGAAGCTATCGGGGTGAACTCGGGTGAATTAATCCCCGTAGCTTTTATCCAAGTTATCAACCTGTTTCCAGGTTTTTTTAGCAAATAGAGAGAGAATATTAAACCAGATTTAGCAGCGGCATTTAATTATTTTCTCTTCAAATTATCCTAAGATTCCTATTTTATCTTATTATTTGGTCTCGGATTCAAATAATAACTGTTCTTGTTAGTATTAGATATTCTTAGGATAATTCAACTCAATAATAGGTCAGTCGGCGTTTTTCTTTTTTTATAAAAATCAAAAAACTTTAGTTAAGGGGTGAGCAATCATAATATCACTTCAATCAAAAGGTTTAGGCTATTTTTTGATTAGGTAGTAAAAGGTATTTTTACAACTGTGAAGCCACAATTAGTAAAAGGCAAAGAGTTGAAACAGAAGAGAAAATAAAAAATACTACTGCTAAATCTGGGCGTTTCATAATATCAATTTTTCTGGGTTATGCTCTTACTACATGCGCTATCTTAAATAGTAACCCCTTAAGTGTAAGAATTTTATAAAAAAATAGAAATGATATTTCAAAACGCTGAATATCAGTAAATTAAAATATGACGTTTTTTTAATTGAAATGCAATTTTCAAAAAAACATAAAGCATTTTATCATTAACAGCATTTATTTTTGGCACAGTGATTGTCATATCCGCCGCTGCAACCTAATTTGTAGGTTCACCTAATTAAATATTAACCTTAAACCTATTTTACTATGTTTTTAAAAAGTAAAAAAGCCCTGCTTGGCCTAACAATGCTTGCTGCATTAGGTATGAATGCTCAAGTAAATGCAACTTGGACGCAAAAGCTGGAAACTGGAGTGATTTGGCAAAAAGTTTACAGCTCTGGAAACTATATTGTAAGTACTTACAATGATTTTATGTTAGTTGATCAATCTACCGGTGAAAAAATCTGGTCGAATCCAAATTTCCAAAGAACGGAAGCTAACTGGGTAAAAGAAGTTACTGGATCAACTCTTTTAGAAATCAATAAAGATGGATCTACCTTTCTTTTAGACCCTTACACGGGGATTGAAAAATTCGATTCTAAGAAAGCTGGAATCGACAAAATTCGCTTCAAGAAATTCCTTGGTCTTTCTGGCATTATTTTAATTGCAGGAGAAGACTCTGGTGAAAACCAAAAGATTTTAGGTGTTGATGTTGCTTCTGGTGAAATCTTATGGACTTTAGAAGAAATGTTTGATAAAATCATTGCTTTAAACGAAATCAACCCCGAAGAAATTCTGATGGTTACCTTGTTTGATAACTACAAAATCAAAAGTAAAAAAGGAGAGATTGTTTGGAAGAACAAAAACTCTAAAGAAGCCGAGAAGTTGGATAATATGAAAGGTCTTGGGGCGCTTGTTAAAGAAGTTGCTGTTGCGAAAGCAAAAGACATGGAAATAAAAATCAACTTCCATTACAACCAAGAGAAAAACATCTTTGTTATTGGGGGTGAAAATGAAGAAAGATCCACTGATCCTAATGGAAAAGAAACGGTTAAATACACTTCTACCTATCAAGGTTTTAATGTTGAAGACGGTGCCCGATTATGGGAAAAACCGCTAGAAGTAAAAGGAGGAATGCGTGAATTAGCGTTTTTTGAAAACAGCGTAATTGTTATGCCAGATAATGGGAACCTTACAAAAGGAAACCGATTTGAAATTGGCACTAACAAAGGAAGTTGGGGGAAAAAAGGACGCGGAGTAAAAATCGCTGGAGGTCCTTACAATCACATCTTTACAGATTACGGTTTATTAGTGGTTTCTAAGAAAGGAAACAAGGATTTAATGACATTATTAGATCCAGTAAATGGTGCTCCAAAATTTAAAAAGCCTATTAAAATTTCTGGAAGTGTAGCTCAAACCTACCCAATTGGTGACAAGCTAATGTACCTCACTGGACACAGTTTAAATATCCTAGATCCGCTTACTGGGACTTTATCATTCCCAAAATCAATTTATACTTCTCCTGAATTAACGGTTAAAAAAGGAGAGGAATTAGTTTTCTTTGATAAAGGAGAGGGTATCGTAAAATCAATTAGTTTAAATGATGGGACAATCAAAAACCTTTCTAACGAAAGTGTGGCCTTCAAAGGGAAGGAATCTGTTTCCAGCATTGAATTAAGAGAAAATGGAATCTTTTTATCATCAGAACAAAATGTTGCATTAATTGACAACAATGGAACGCTGAAGTACAACAAGTTTTACGTTGCGCCAAAAGTGTCGGGATTAAAGCAAGCTTTATTATATGCTCAAGCTGCAAGAGCGGCTTATGTTGGAGTTCAATCTTATAGAGCTGCTAATGCATTCAATTCAGCTTCTGATGATTTAAAAGGAAAAAGTGAAACTGGTTCTCAACTTTTCGGTGAAGTAGGTGATGCTTATGAAAAACATGGAGACGCCGCTTCTGATTTTGCAAAACAATCTTTAAAGCAAGCTTCTCAGAGATTTAAAGCATCTAAAGGTGGTCGTGATTTTGTGATCATTTTAGGGAAAGTAGAAAAGGGGAATGCTCTTTTAAAGGTGAGTAAAGAAACTGGAGAAGTCCTAGAGGAAGTACATTTAGGCAGAGAAAAGAAGCCTAACTACGCGGTGGACGAAGTAACTGGAAACATCTTTTTAAATACAAAACCAAAAGAATTAAAAGGATACAAATTGTAATTTAACCCCCACTTGAAATTACAGTTGGCCCTGGCAGTTTTGCTGGGGCTTTTTGATTTGTAATTCACTACGCAGGCTGAGGGGGTAAAATCACTTCTTCTTTTTAGATTTTTTCTTCTGCTTAAACTTATACTGAACACCAATAAATTCTTGGTGAGCAAAATAAGTTCTTCTTACCCTTTCCGTATTTACACCAACATTACTGTGACGATAAATTACTTTTCCTTCAAAGGTTAATCGCCAGTTTTTAGCCAGTCGGTAATAAGCATCAACCCCTCCTTTATAAGTTCGATACTTTAATAAGGGGTATAATGTTTTGTTAGGTACTGCAGCTAATCGATCAATGTAATTTTTAATATCATACTTTCCAGAAATTTCAAAACCATACTTTAATCTGCTGTATTTCCATTTAGCGCTAAAATCAAATGAATGATATGAGAAATCACTCTCTGAAATATCCATTCTGTTGGTATAACTTATTTGAGGGGTTAAATACATGTATTTCTTTAATCGGAATTTCCTAGAAGCTCCAATATTTAAATAAGTCCAAGTCCAGTTTTGTTTATCGGGAAAGGTATCTGGCATAAATTGGGTGATTGGATCAAAATCAATACGATCTGGATTTAAAATATCCATGTTTTTCACCTCAGTAAACTGCTTGTAGCGAAACCCTCCAAAGGCTTCTAACTTCTGATTCTTTTTATATTTTTTATAATAGTTAATCTTATATCCGTAGTCCCAATGCGTCATTGTTTCTTCGTTGGCCCTTTGATCATAATCTTTATAAATTAAGGCTCCTGAAAACTTAATTTTTTCATTTTTATTAATCTTTCTTACAAAGTCATGATCTAACTTGTAACCATTATAAGCTAATGAAATGATTAACTGTTCACCCAATGCATTTAATCCTAATTTCTGGGATCTTGCGAAGGTAAGTCCACTAGTCATCGACCATTTATCATTCAAGGATTTCATGTATTTAACCTTAAAATCATGCTCGTTTAAGTTCCCATTAAATTCCGTGAAATAAAGTAAATTCTCCCCTGAATAACCGTACAATAGTCTTCCTCTCTTTTTCTTGAAACGAGTCTTAAAATCAATATTAGCCTTAAAACCATGCACAAAATCGTTTTTAATCAAATCATCTGCTTCCAAATAAAGCGTATCATTTTTCTGATAATCAACCGGTGATTCATAGATGTTTCCATGAAATCCGGCGTTGTATTGTACATTTCCCTCAAAAGTAGTTTTTTGAGCAAAAGCATTAAAGGCAGTAAATAGGGCAAGAATTACGGTAGTCCTTTTCATGTTTTAAAGTTTTATCCCCTTTTCTTTCGCAAATTCTGGGTACTTGCTGATTAGTTTAGTTGCGTATTTATTGTAGTTTTCTTGATCGTTTTCAACCTGATAAATCTGAACCAATCTATAAATTGAAAACTTGTGACTTCTCTTTTTCTTGAGCGCTCTCTTGTAATATTTCTTCGCTTTCGAAAGATCGTTTAAATCATGGTAACCTTTACCTGTCCAGTAAGCACACCAGTAGGTTTGCTCGCCTTGTTTCCATGCTGTTTTGTAGGCCTTAATGGCTAAGTTTAATTGCTTCAACTTGTCTAATTCTCGAGCTACTTGGTACATTTCTTTTCCATCTTCATATTCTTTGTAATAAGCATATTTAACCTGATTAAGAGCTAACGGCTCATCATTCAATAATGTAAATAGGTAATCAAATGCCTTTTTGTTTTTACTAGAAAGTGCAACCACTTTTTGGAAAGATTTAATGGCCAAATCGGTAGTTCCAGATTTCATATGTAATTCCCCAATTTTAAAATGAACGTCTGCCAAATCGGGTTTGATCTCCAAGGCTGAAGCATAAAAATTTATCGCCTCTTCTGGATCTTTTTGTCGGACACGAATATCACCTAACAAAACAAGAATTTCTTCATTATCAGGTGTTTTTTCTAACCCTTTTTCGGCGATGGTTTGCGCTTTTTCAATTTCCCCATATCCATCCAAAATACTTCTTCCATATTTAGCATAAATGGAAATATTTCCTGGGAACTTTTCAATAATAGATTCATAAGTATCCACCAACTTCTGATCATCTTTTTGAGCTTCGTAAATATCTACTAATTTCAACCAAGCCTTTTCGTATTTAGGTTCGATCGAAATAGCATTTTTGAGGGCTCCTTCCGCTTTTCCTAACTCTTTTTCCTTTGAATAAATACGGGCCAGGTTGTAATATGCTTTATACTTCTTTGGGTTGTACTGAATGGCTTTTTCGTAATGATCTATTGCTAAGTCGTTACTATCTTGTTTAGCGAATAAAATCCCCAAATTATAGTGAGCCGCGGCATAATTATTCTTCATTTGAATAGCATGCTGGTAAGATTGAATTGCTGCATTTAAGTTTCCTTGATTTTTAAGGATAACTCCTTTGTTTAGCGCAGCCTCAGGATAATCGTTACCACTTCTTTCGATGGCTTTGTTATACAAACTTAAAGCTCCGTTGTAGTTTTTTTTCCTTACTTCCATCTTGGCCATGAAGAAGAACGTTGTTGGTAGCGTATCTTTTTCCTGATTGAACTTCCTTAGTACCTCATTTGCTTCGTCTAACTTTTCTTGTACAATTAATATATCCGTCCATGCAGAGATAATGGATTCATCTGAAGGACTTAATTCCAAGGCTTTTCTAATATGGAATTCTGCCTTTCCAAAATCCTTTTGGTCCTGGTAAACTTTAGCTACATAATAATGAGTCAGAGATGATTTTTCATTAAGCCTCAAGACCTTATCGTAAATGGCTAACTTCTCTTCATTGCTGCCTGCTAAATTCGCTAACTCTAATCTTGGAAAAATGGCTGAAGGTTTTAAATTAATAGCCTCTTCTAAGTTAGCTTTTGCCTTGACAGTATCACCAATTCCAGCATAGCCAACGCCCAAAAAGGCTAGGGATTTAGATTTAATATTTCCCGATGATAACTCCGCAGCTTTTGACAAATAATCAACTGAAGCCTCAAACTCATTTTCTTTGGTTAACAGAATTCCTTTGTTTAAATATGGTACTGGACTTTGCTTAGATAACTCAATAGCCCTATCGTAATATTTATGCGCATTTTTATACTGACGTAATTTTACGCTGGTAATTGCTTTATTAAGAGTGGCTGAATAATTAAGCGAATCCGTCTGCAACACTTCATCAAAGCTTTCCATTGCTTTTTTATACTTTCCTCTGTTTAAATACACAGATCCTATTTCATTTTCAATATCGGACTTTTGATATTTGTTTTTAACAACATTAAAATTAGCAATTGCTTTTTTCCATTGTTTTTGTTTTTTAGCTTGAATAGCAACTTTATAAATAGAATCACTTATCCATTCCTTCTTGGATTTTAAACTGGATAGGTCCATTTCTAACTGATCGACGTTATCAGAATTAAGACTCAACTCCCTCCCAATTACATTAACAACAATTGGATCATCGTTACTTTCCACCGCTTTGGAATCCAGCCAAATAACTGTAAAGATAAACAGCACTAAAACAAGTGCAAACGGAATATATGTTTTACTTAATCTTTGCATCAATCTCTTGTATTATTGGTTTTAAACCTTGTTTATTGGCCAATTGTATCCCTAACCCAGGACGGACATTTATTTCCATAACCAAAGGACCTAATTCATTATCAAAAACTATATCAACTCCTAAATAATCTAAAGGAAAAGCTTTGGAAGTTTTTAACGCGATTTCCATCGCTTCATCCCATCTAGGAATAGGCAAGCCTGTTATTTTTTTCTGAGTATCTGGATGGCAATCGAAATATTTCTCTCCATCAAACACATTAGTCATCTCCCCTTTTTTCATATCAATCCCAACTCCAATTGCTCCTTGGTGAAGGTTAGCTTTCCCGCCAGACTTATCTGTTGGGATGCGCACCATGCCTAAAAGCAATTCATCTTTGTAAACTATGATTCTAAAATCAGGCACTCCATTAGGGTATATTTGATTGTAAAACTCGTGTGGTTCTAAACAGTATTCTACTATCGATTTATCGGTTCCATTCAAAGAGTACACTCCAAAAATGATATTGGCAATATGCATTTTAAGCATTTCATATGTAACTTCCCTTCCACTTGGAGTAGTCCATTTCTTTTCCCCGGCTTTGAATAAAATCCATATTCCTCCACCACCACTTCCTTTGGAAGGTTTAATTGCCATTTTTTCCAAATGCAATAACCCATCAACCTTTTCCTCTAACTCACCCATACTGCGAATAACAGCATAAGTTTTTGCACACGGAATATCCGCTTCATGCAGTACCTCTTTAGTTAATACCTTATCATCTGCATAAGGGAAATACTTGCGCGGATTATTTGGGTAAACCATGCTTAGGTTACGCTCGTTTATGCCCATTACTTCCTGAGGTTGTCCAAACGGATGCTTGATTGGGCGCCATATGTTTTGCCACCAACTCATTAGCTAATAATCCATTTAAAGCGGTTATACTCAGTTAATCTTAATCCAATCCATCTTCCCAGTAAAATATTGATTCCGATTATTACCAAGAATAGTTCAGGAAAGGCTAAGAAAATAGCTTCCATGGTTGTAGACGACATTACTAAATAAGCTATAGATGCTACAAACAGGGTTTGAATCGTAACTCTAACTGCATCCCAATACCCATCCTCAACTATTGTTTTTGCAAATCTTTCGGCAGTAATAGTAATTACAACAATTGGGAAGAGCGTAACGTAGGCCAGGGCATTAATATTACTCCAAATACCTATTGCTGAAATGATAATAAATGCAATTACAACACACACTAACATTACCACCATTTTTGGCGTGTAAAGTAGTCCTAACTTTTCCAATGGAAAGTGAACTAAACTTACAATGAGGACAACCAAAAGAAAGGCTAACAAACCGTATACTAAACCAGTTTCCTGACTCGCAATTGCTATAAGCGCTGGCAGGAAAACTCCAAAGGTTTTTATTCCAATTACGTTTCTGAAAAGAGCAACTATTAGACCTCCCAAAGGCAATAACAAGATAATTTTTAAAAGTCCTAATGAGATTCCTACTCTTTCAAAAGCTTCCCAAATCTCGTAAGCATTGAATAAGTTTGATTTTAACTCGGTTCTTAATGCTGGGTTGGTTACTAGTTTCTTCTTGATGTTAAAGCTGTAATCGTACCCAATGTTTTTAGTGTGGCTAATTAAGAACTCATCGCCGTGATAAAGCGTTAAATAATGACTCGGTAAATAAGCGAAATGGCCATTTAAAGCATCGAAAGGAACCCAGTTTCCATTTACATAAGCTTCCACCCATTGGTGACTAGTTTTCTTGGTTCCAACGTTAAGGATCACTCCTCCAATTAATCGAGCAGGAATATTACTACGCTGACATAACGCTACAAATAATCTACTTTTTCCATTACACGAAGCTTCCTCTAACTTGGCAGCTGTAACAGCATCTGTTACTCCCCTGAAAGGCTTTGGTTGAATGGCAAAACAATAATCGTAAATGCTTTGTAAAGCTTTAATTAACGTGTCCTGATCCCCTACTTTTTCAGCATGTAAATCCTTTATAAAAGGGTGTTTAGATTGAATATTTTTAGTTGATTGTAAGTGCTCTTCAATTAAAGGAGAATACTCCTGCGGGATTAATAAACTATCGCTAATATTAAACTGAATAGCTTGCCCAACAAAATCAAAAGAATAATTAATAAAGGCCTTACGATTAGTTTGTGCAGCCGACCAAACTGCTTTACGATCGTCGTTATTATTTTTATAAACTAGGTTTAAATCTGGTGAGTTATTCACCTCATCAGTGATGACTTGTCGGATTGTATTTTTCGGCACATAAAACGACGCAAAAACGGAGTCGTTTGTAGCCTCAAAAGACTGTGACGTTTCCACTTGGAAACTTGCTTTAGGTAGTATTCTTTGAAAAGAATATCCCCACCCGAAGTATTTAATTGCGATTATTACAATTGGGACAATAATTATCCCATAAGCAACAACCTTGTAGCTGACCTTATTCATATTACGGCAATAAATGAATTATGATTTCTGTTCTCTATCCTTTTAACGGGACTTTATGTAAACGGTTGCCTTTTGGATTTTATTTTGTGAAAAATGTTTCCGCTTTGGATTGTTAGTTATTTCTCCCTCTGAATTTTTTAACGCCCATAGATTACACGGATCTTCACAGATGACGTTATGACTTGTTACATCGCTCACGGAGCCTCCTTTTTTAGCCTGGGGATTTTAGGCGAAATAACTACCTTAAAAGCGTAACAGTACCAATTTGATCCTTTCGCTCAACACCACCTGCGTCAGAAGCATAGTTATAAGTTAAGCGATAATTGTACACGTCAATTTGTGCAGGGTAACCATTAAAAGTTCCATCCCAACCTTCTCCTTGTCTGTTAGTGTAGTAAATTAGGTCTCCCCAACGGTTGTATATTCTGAATTCAAATCCGTCCACATGACCATTGGTAACTGGCATGAAAACCTCATTTAATCCGTCATCATTTCCAGGAGTAAATGCATTTGGAATCACGAACCTTCCTGGGCAATATTCATCGATTGTTTTTGAAAATCTAGCTAAACAATAACGATTGGTAGCAGTAAGCGAATAAGTTCCCGCTTGTTCGATTTCAAATTCCTCACCTTCTCCGAAATCATCCCATTCGAAATCAACACCAATATCTGGACTGGTTACTTTTAAAGTAGTTGTTTCGTAATCGAAACAGTAAAAATCTTGCGCATTTACATCAATAATTTCTGCATCTGGCGTATCAACCTTGTTTACACTTACAACAAAAGTATCTCTACAAAATTCGCTTAAAACTATACTTGAATAATCACCTGTTTCTGAAACTTCTAGGGTTGAACTTCTTGGTTTAGTTTCCCAGAATATACTGTAATCTTTGTAGAAATCTGGTTCTAAAACAATCGAAGTTCCTTCACAAATAATCTTACTTTTTTCAAAGTATGGATCTTCGATAATCTCTTTGGTGATGTAAATTTCATCCGTTCCCAAACATCCAATTTCGTCTCTTACCTCAACACTGTACAATCCTTCCTCACTAACTGTGATTGTTTGCGATGTTGCCCCATTATTCCAAATAAAATTAAACCCTTCGTTTGCAGCATCTAAAGTTGAAGACTCAAACTCACAAATCACATGATCTTCTCCTAAATCAACTACTGGTAACTCATTCACTTGTAAATTCATATCCGAAGTATCTGCACAACCAATCTCATCAAATACTCTTACTTCATAATTTCCTGTTGTTGTGATGTTAATAGATTGGGAAGTAGCTCCAGTATTCCAAGTGTAATTAAACCCTGGATTCTGAGCGTCTAAATCAACCGATTCGCCAATACAAATAGCAGTATCGTTCCCTAAATTAACTATTGGCATTGGGTTAACAATTAACTCCATTTCATCAGTTCCTAAGCAACCTATTTCGTCCGTAACTTCAACGCTATAAATTCCTGATTCATCCAGTGTAACCGTTTGAGAACTTGCTCCGTTGCTCCAATTATAATTTAACCCAGCGTTTTCCGCATCTAATTCAATTGATTTTCCATCACAGATTTTTTGATCGTCTCCTAAGTCTACAATTGGTAAATCTTTAACAATTAGTTCCATTGAATCTGATCCTAAACATCCAATCGCATCCCTAACCTCTACGCCATAAATTCCTGAGGAATTAATAGTAATTTGCTGACTATTTCCTCCTGTGTTCCAAGAATAATTTAATCCAGTATTATTTGCATCCAAATCAACTGATTCACCAATACAAATCGATGTATCATTTCCTAGTTCAACTACCGGTAAAGTATTCACGATAAGATTCATAGAATCACTTCCAATACAACCAAACTCATTAGTTACTTCTACCCCAAAAATTCCTGTAGCGTCCAATATTATAGTTTGAGATGTTTCACCTGTGTTCCAAGAATAACTTAACCCGGGATTAAGCGCATCAATAGTAGCCTCTTCGCCCTCGCATATATTAAGGTCTTCCCCAAGATCTACAGTTGGTCCATTATTAAATACAACCCTGATTGTGTCTTTCGTTTCACACTCGGCCCAATTTGTAATCGCTACCTTATATTCTCCATCAACATCAACATTAATCTTCTGAGAGGTTTCTGAAGTGCTCCATAAATATTCACTTCCATCATTTAGAGCATCTATCTCTAAATTAGATCCAGAACAAACAGTTGTATCATTCCCAAAGGGTTTTGATGGATATCCCGAAACATGGATTCTTTTAACAGAAGTATCTGTACAACCAAGTCCATCGGATATAACTAATTCAACATCATATACCCCTGTATCAGCATAAGTATGGTTAACCTTATTAAGATCCGAAGTAGTCCCATCTTTTAAATCCCAAGCAAATATTGTCCCGTCTGGATAATAGCTACGTTTATTACAAATTGGCCCTTCAAAAACAGCTAAATTCATTTCATTACCAATACACAACGTATCATCCAATGTTTCGATATTCCCAATGAATTGGTAGGTGAAATCCGAGTAAGTTACATCTGGCTGACTGTGATTAAAAAATCCAATCTTTCCTTCATCAAAACAACCATCTACATCAAATATTAAACCGCCATCCACATAGGCTTTAATATTTGATGAATTATAATCGATAGAAACTGTGTAATCTTGGCCAGTTGTATAACCTGTTCCATAATTAGAAGCTAATACAGTGGCTCCAGAAAATGGCGTTGCAAATGCGTCGATGTACTCTCTTTTATTATTAAATGTGCCATTCACCTCGAATAAGGTAAATCCAGATCTATAAGCCCCTTGATCCCTTTGCTTCCACATAAAAACATAAGATTTCACGGTAATTGGATATGAAGTATGTATCCCATCAGATTGCCATCCAAAAACCATCCCCATCCAGTCATCATCTCTACCATAATCGGTTCTCATCTTACCAGAGAAATTCACATTTAAATAATCTCTATTTCCCACAAAAATTGTTGGGGCTCCATTTATCGTTTGATTTACGCTGGAACCATCTCCAGAAACTACCCAGTTTCCTTCCGATTCCATTCCTGCTTGACTCCAACTGTTAAAATTGATATCTCCCCCACATAGAGATTCCTGACAAAATTCAGCAACTACATTAATGTCATCTGTTGCCTCACAGCCATTGTCGTCTGTAACATTAACAGAGTAAGCACCTGTAGCAAAAACCTCGATTGTTTGGGTATTTGCTCCGTTGCTCCAATTGTAGGAGTTATAACTTCCTGCATCAATAGTTAAAGATGCATCGTCACATATAGTAGTATCATTCCCTAAGGATAAACTAGGTAAAGGGCTTACAACAACTACAACACTATCAACTATCTCATCCAAGGTGAAAAACTCAATGGCATCCAGTAAGTTTCCGGAAGCTCCAGGCATTGCAGATGTATAATAAAATCTAGTATTTGTTTGTCCAGCAGGCACTTCGTAAACACCTGAGTAATATTCCCAAGCTCTACCAGTATTTACTGTTTCAATTCTTTCATAAGGTCCTCCTGGAGGTCCTAATTCAAAATGCATTGATTCAACTCCGCCTCTTCCTCTGTGGGCAAATCCCCACATTAACTTTGATCCTGGCGTTGTTGCCATATCTTGATAAAGTGCTGCTGGCATATTGGCGTTTAATTCAACAAATTGATCTCCTGAATAAGCAGGTGTTCCTAAAAATCCATCATTCCAAAATTCCATCATACGATCGCCTGCAGTAGTACTCCAACCTGGAACTGTTGCGTCTGGAATAATTCCGAATCGGTTCCTGTATGGCTGTTCGAAATCTCCGTTTAAAAGCGCATTAACGTTTTTAGTATAGCTTGTGATATAATATGTTGTCGTTTTTGTTGGAGTCGCTTCTATTGATCCTTCTGTTAATTTTGTAAACGGTTCTGATCCACTCCAATCGGCGATATCAAAGTCACCTTTATCAATCGTTACCGATTGTCCTTCACAAACGTAAAAAGTGTCAACCGGAGGAACACAAACTTCACTAATTAGTGTTAAATCGTCAGTTGCAGTACAACCATCAGCATCTGTAACAGTAACCGAATAAGTACCTGAGCTATTAACATCTATTGATCTTGTTCTTGCTCCAGTACTCCAAGTGTAAGAAGCATAACTTCCAGCATCAATAGTTAAAGAGGCATCATCACAAATTGTAGTATCATTACCCAAATCAATATCTGATCCACCAACATTAATTACAACAGTATCTTTCAAAGTGGAACCACAAAAACCATTGTAAGTAATTACATATTCGGTAGTTGTTGTGGGACTAAATGTAGGCGTAAGAGTTGATGCTCCAGTTATAGCAGTTGTTGGCGACCAAGAAAATGTACTTGAAGTTGGAGGAATATTTAATCGAACACTTTCCCCTTTACAAATAGATTCATCATTCATTTTAATAAGCGTAGAACGAACATTCCTAACTCTGTGCTCATTATTGGCTCCTCCTGTTGATGCTGTAAATCCCCAATAAACCATTGGATCACCACCAAATATTGTATTTACGATATCTCCTGTGTAGGTAACTCTTAAAACACAATCAACAAATAAATCAAATCTCTTTGCGTTTGCATCCCAAACTGCTCGCATTGGATACCATTGACCGTCTTCCACGTTGTTTTGACCAGCTTTAATTTGAACTGCTGGGGCTAGATTGTTAGATCTTCCGTTGTGGACATCTCCATTTCTTTGAATAGCTACATGGTCAAAACTTGGATCTCCTCCATTTCGGTACGTATCGAACTCAGCAAAAAAAGATGGTCTTACACCACCAACACCTAAACCTCCTCCACTTACTCCAATACCTGTGCTTAATGGTTGCAAACAAAAAGTTATACCATCTGCCCCTCTGTCACTTGTACCAAAATATAATTCGAAGTTTAATTCAAAGGATTCATTTAGAGAGATTTTTTCATCGTACCAAATAGATCCAACTTTAGCTCTTGATGCAGGTGTAAGTAAGTAATCTCCCCCACCTGAATGCACTGCAGATCCGTTTATTACGAACTGTCCCTTACCCACTGTAGAGAGTAGAATAAGAACAATAACCCCTATATGTTTGAAATGCCTACGCATTGCTTGTTCAGATTATACGGGCAAACCCGTAATTAGATACAGCTAATTGGACCTAACTTCTAGAAAATTAAGACTTTACATATGTAGGGACAATACATAAATCAACGTTAAATGATTATTAAAAAGAACAATAACTAAATAAATACCTGTTTTTCAGATGCTTAATGCTTATAAAAACGTTTTTTAACCAAGGATTCTGGTTAAGTATTGATCGTTAGAAAAGGAATATTCTGAGTCTTTGATTGGGAAAAATTCTGACCTAATCTCATTAAATGATTTTCTGCTTGAAAGCTTATGTACAAACAACCTGTAGGTTTGTTTATTACCAATTTTATCTAAATAGTATTCCTTTGGTTGAATTGATTCTTTGAAGATATCATTCAGTAATTCGAATAAAGTCTTTTGATCAGGATCTAATTCGATTTCATTTCTCTTAACCTTTCTATTAAAGTATTCAATAGTATTATCAAAAGTATCCATCTTACCTTGAAGGAAATTTTCAACTATAAAAAGTAAATCTCCTTCCAAATAATTCTTGGAGTATTTCTTTTTCTTAGACATATTGAAAAATTCCGTTAATAATGGGCCTGTGAATTTATAATCTTCAACTATAATTAATAATTCGATTAAGCTTAAGTAAATCCTACCTATTAAAAGTGAATTGGAAAGATACCTTTTGGAAATCACGTGTTTAAAAAGGTTTAGTAAATCGGAAATTTGCTCCGAGTTAGGATTCCACGCCTGGATAAAACTTTGGGTTGTAAAGTAAATATCATAGTATTTCTCTATAAAAACACTATCAGATGCACTTTTCATATCCGACTCAAAAAGTTTTTCCATCAATTTTAAATATGCGGCTAGTTCTTTTACATAAGCTTTTGATTTTAAGTAGGTAAAAGTGTTACTTAAAACCATTAACTGTTGAAGTTTCTCTTGTTCAAAAACTGTTGAAGTTACTAAAAGTTGAAGTTGTTGCTTCCTATAATTATGATGGCTTTCTAGGTCATTATGAACAACTGATTCTATGGATTTTATTTCGAAAAAAACATGCCTTGATTTATCAGATGATAAACTTAATTCGCTCAAGGATTTCGTAGCGTTTTTAATTAGGATTTGGTATTTCTGATCTCTTTTAACAAAGAAATAGTTATAATAAAGGGTGGTTATATTCCTGTATATTTCTTCAAGATTCAGAATTTCTGCTTCTTTTTGAGAAACAACTTTAAGTTCTTCTTGAATAACACTATTTGATTCGTCATTCAATTCTCCGTTCAACAAATGTAAATTCCAATACTCTTTGTATGCCGACTTAAGGATTTCAAATTCTTCCTTAACAAGTGAATTTTGAATTAATTTTTTACAATGAATTTTTGCTTCTGAGTGAAAACCTTTGTCCATAAAAATTTTCACTAAGGACAAATCTCCTCTCAAACTATATTCTGTATTCCTTTCGCTGTAATGGTTCTTAAGGTGCTTTGAAATAACTTCATACAACAAACTCAGATTGGATTGCGTGAGTTTTATATCCTGCTTTCCTGCAAGTTGTATTTTTTCGAAGGAGTAATTTCTTTTCTTGGCTAGTTCATCAAAATACCTACTTAATAGGCTATTTGATTTATTAGCATTTAGCCGAATCTTAATGTAGCGTCTTTCCCCCTGAGATAAACTTTGAACTAAATCGTAAAGCTTTTTCATTTCACGACTTTTACAGTCGAAAATACGTTTTCGTTACCTAAAATTTTAACAAAATACACGCCCGATTTAAGTATCGAAGAACTAATGGAAACTTTAGAGACATTTTCATTAATCGGTTGAAGATAAACCCTCTTTCCGGATAAATCGACAATTTCCACATTGGTTCCCATTAAATTTTTGGCCGATGAGATAATAAACTCTTTTCCAATTGGATTAGGAAAAACATTAATTTCCTTTAAAGAAATTGATTCCGAAACATTTTCAGCTGCGATAACCTCAACCTCAATTGAAGTATCTCCAAACTTGGTTCCGCCTTCTTCATAAAAATTAACCACGTAATCTCCTTCTTCACTAAACCTGATATCGTTAAATACAAACCATTTCATACCAGTCATACTTAACGAACCATACATAATCCCCGGACCACTAGAAAGTTCCGCGAAAATTGTCCCTGAAAAAGTAGAATCTAATAAGCCGGTTAAAGAATCAATCGCACCAACTTTAATTGGTAAAACTGCATCAACAGGAATTATGTTAGTTTCAGCAACCAAAAAAATCTGATTACCTGAAACCGATCCACATTCTCCAGCCGGTGCTTCCGAACAAAAATCAATTTCCTCTAAAACTCTAAAAACAACTTCACGTGTCCAACCTGTAGCGCTTGCACTTATTTGCACAACATAATCTCCAGATTTTGTAAAAATAACATCGTTATAATAAACATAGGATCCAGTACTTCCGCCTAACGATCCTAAAATTTCTCCAGGACCAGATTGTTTGGTCATAAAAAATGATGATTCAGCAGAAGTATCAATATCATTTGTAGCAACATCACCTAAACCAACCCAAAACGGAGCTGAAGTTCCAGGAGCAGGATATAAAATTGTATCGGAACCTGATGATAAAACAATGCCATTTCCGCCACCATTTTGGCAGGTCACACTTGGAAAATCACAAGGATCAGGATTAGCTTGAGCCATTAAATTTCCGCCAGAAAAAACCAGCAGAATAAACGTTAAAATTTTATAAAAATGACTCATAATTATAGGAATTGTATACAATTTTACAACAATTGTACATTGAAATCAAATAACAAAAAGATCTTTATTTCTGTTTTTAAAAAACGTTATAAAACATTTAACAACCTTTAAATCAGTGAGTTAAATGTAGATAGAAAAGCTTTTCAAATAATTTCGGGACAAGTAAGTTAAACCCTTTGAAATACAATTATTTACAAGTTCTTAGTTATCCATTCTTCTAAATGTTCTACCGAATTAGGACGAACTAAGATCTTACGATCTTCATCCAATAAGAATAAACTAGGCGTGTTAAAAACTCCAAAACTTTTAACAGCTTTCCCATCCCACATTTGATAATCGCAATGAGAAATAGCTGGGATGGAATGCGCAAAATCTTTAAAATTATGCTCATTATCATCTAATGAGATTAAAACCATTTGAATGTCTTTATTCTTCCAATCTTGGAAATGTTTATTCAGTTTTGGGATTTCTTGTCGGCAAGAAGGACACCAACTTGCTGCAAAAATCACTAGTTTATATTTCGATTTAATAGCCGATAAACTGGAGGGTAATTTAGAATTATTCAAACCTGGTCCAATTAATTTCCCCTCAAACTGAATATCATCAGCAACATTACCAGTACTCATTTTCTGGTAACTCTTTAAATGATTTGCAATATCTCCATCTAACGTGCAACTATTTTCATTAATTACTTTAACCGCCAAATACTCCGAAGCTGAAACCAAATTTCTCCTCCCAAATAAAGCATACATAAATTCAATAGTTGCTTTATTAAGCTCTTCGTCAAATGCGGAAACAGCTAAGAAGTGATCAATAGCCAAATTCATTCTTTGATTAATTTGCTCTTGTGTTCCTCCCTGGTTAATTATTAACCATATCGAACCTTCAACAACATCCTTTAACATACCACTTCTGGATAATCGTTTATCCGTCCAATCAATCGTTTTAATGTAATTAAGCGTTGGGGCAATCTGATCTTTATTATACTGAGCGATGGCAGGAATTGAGGACAGCGTTTGGTTTATCGGTAGAAACCATTTGCAATAACTATCGCTTGGTAATCCAGTTAAAAAAGCTATTTCTTCATTGTTTATTCTGTTTTGCTCTTCTGTAATCAACTTTTGAATATTCTTATTTTGAGAAAACTGAGGATCGAATGAATAATAGTTATTTAAAAAACTCCAAGCATCTAATACTGACAGTCTTTTGGGGTGCTCAATAGAATAAGTCCTTAACGTTTTATTTTCTGCTCCCTGTTCAATTACTATCGTCTCTTGATCGTGAATATTATTTCCTTTAACTAAAATATCTTCCCCATTCAGTAAAACTCTCAATTTAGCTTCATCCGATACTTTTATATACCCTATTCCAAACTGACTAGCATTGTACTGAAATTCAAATTTCCCTTCAGCATCAGTGTTTAATGAACCTATTACCTCTTCTGTATAGTTATTAAATCCAACTAAGGATATAAACTGATTTGGCATCTGCGAAAACTGACCCTTAATGGTTTGCCCTAAAACGGAACCGCAAAGGATTACCAAAAACCCAATAACTTGAAATAATTTCATAGATATTACTTTGAAAATAAAAGTAGCAATTTTAATGACTTACAACCACCAAATTCTACTGGCTAACTTGAACATAACCATTTATAGAAACTGACTTACCTGAAACATCAGAATAATTGAAAATCCAGAAATAAGTTCCTGATGAAACTACTTCACCTGTATCCATGCTCCTTCCATCCCAATTTGGCAATTGATCCTTAGAAGCATATAAAGTTTGTCCCCATCTGTTCAACACCGTAAAGTCCATCGATTTAATATGAGACATTAAGAAATTCAAGTCATCTCCTGGCTGAGTAATAGGAATAAAAGTTTCGTTCGTTCCATCGCCATTTGGCGTGAAAAGGTTTGGCATGTTTAATATTACCTCACGGCAATAGTCGTAAACTATTATAGTGTCGGATCCGACACAAGCGAATTCATTAGTTAAGGAAACTATATAATTTGCTACCTCAAAAACTTCAATGCTTTCGGTTACTTCATCTGTATTCCAATAAACTTCTAATCCTGCATCATTTGAAACACTCAATAATTTACTTTCTCCAGCTTCTTCACAAAGTGATAAAGAATCACCTTGATCGATCGAAACAGTTGGGATTTCCGAAACACTTACTTCAATTGTATCCCTTCCATAACAACCATCAGCATCAATAACAAGTACATCGTATGTTCCTGGTTCGCTAACATCGTAGCTTTCTGCATCAACCGAACCTTCCCAAGTTTCCGAGTTAATAAAGCTTGCATCAAGAGTTATAGTTTTTCCAAAACATATTGTAGTATCATTTCCTAAATTAACTGGAACTCTTTCACCTTCGTACACCCAAGCCGTATCTCTGCTTACACAATCATTTACATCTGTTACAACTACACTATAT
>JAYPYW010000010.1:32225-66036 GCA_038154685.1 Flavobacteriales bacterium
ACACTATATTCTCCTGCCGCAGTAATTTCTTCGGATTGATCAGTACCGCCTGTATTCCAAACATAAGTAGCTCCAACTTCTGGAACAGTTAAGAATAACGGGCTAAATGCACAGTACCTTACCGAGTCTCCAATGTTTGCATCCGGTAAAGAATTTACAACCACATTTGAAGTATCGGACCCTAAACATCCATTTACATCAAACACCCTTAAAACATATTCATTGGTTTCATCTACAACTGCTGTGTTAGAGATACTTCCACTGTGCGTCCACGCATAGAAGGCATAAATTGGATCAACTTCTAACGTAATAAATTCTCCTAAACAGATTGCTGTATCCTGAATATTGATTACTGGAATAGGCGTTGCAAAAGTGTCGATTTGAATCGTATCATAATTTACACAGTTGTTTGCATCTGTAACAATTACAGAATATTCTCCCATTCCAGTTGTAGCTAAAGTTCGATCTGTAGAACCATCGCTCCATAAGTATGTTCCTGCTAAACCAGCATCTAGTACATAATCGCTCTCTGTACAAATAGTAGTATCCGTACTTCCAATATTTACAATTGGTAATTCATTAATCGATAAGTTAATTGTATCATAATTTACACAACCATTAATATCAGTTACTACTACATCATAATCGCCGCTTGTGTTCACCGTAGTTGTTTGTGTTAAATCTCCATTATTCCATAACCAACTTACACCAGTTACTGCGTCGAAAGTAATTGTACTGTCAACACAAATTGCAGTGTCACTTCCTAAATAAACTATTGGTAAAGCATTAATTGCTAAGTTGATTGTATCGTTGCTCGAACAAGAATTGGCATCGGTTACCGTTACAATATATTCTCCAGCGGTATTTACGTTGGTAGTTTGCGTTAAATCTCCATTATTCCAAACCCATGATACTCCAATTTGAGCATCAAAAGTGATCGTACTATCAATACAAATCGCCGTGTCATTTCCTAAATCAAATACTGGTAAATCATGAACAGTTGCCGTTACTGCTACTCTTGCAACTGAAGGACAAATTGCATCCCATCCTTCGGCGTAGTAGGTTGTGGTAGTTGATATACTTGGTGTAAACCAAGTTTCTCCGCTTGTACTTGTTCCAACTAACGAACCTCCTGATGAAGCATCATACCATCTTATATCTCCAAAATCTGTAGTTGCACTTACATCAACTGTACCTTCTGCACATCTTTCGCCATCTGTTCCAGTTAATACAGTTGGTTCTGCATTAATAGTTGCAGTTACAGCACTTCTTGATGCTGATGTACAGGTTCCATCCCAAGCCTCTGCGTAATATAATGTTGTTGATGAAATACTTCCTGTAGTCCAAGTTGCACCATCAGCACTTGTTCCTAATAACGTTCCGCCACTCGCTGCATCATACCATCTTACAGTTCCAGTGCTTACATCCGCACTTAAATCAACTGTTCCCGGACCACAATTCTCTCCATCTGTTACCGATGAAAAGGTTGGCTGAATATTTACTGTTGCAGTTACTGCAGTTCTTGCGATAGAAGCACAACTTCCTGTCCATGCCTCTGCATAGTAAATAGTGGTTGAAGAAATACTTGGCGAGGTCCAAGTTGCTCCGCTTGCGCTTGTTCCTACTAATGTTCCACCAGAAGCGGCATCGTACCATCTTACAGTTCCTGAACTTACTGCTGCGCTTAAATCAACTGTTCCTGCTCCGCATCTATCACCATCTGTTCCACTTGAAACTGTAGGAATTGTATTCACTGTTGCGGTTACCACCGTTCTTGCAATCGATGCACAGCTTCCCGACCATGCTTCTGCGTAATAAATTGTTGTTGAAGAAATACTTGGTGAAGTCCATGTTGCTCCACTTGCACTTGTTCCTACTAATGATCCTCCTGAAGCAGCATCATACCATCTTACTGTTCCTGAACTTACAGATGCACTTAAATCAACTGTTCCACTTCCACATCTATCACCGTCTGTTCCACTTGAAACTGTAGGAATCATATTTACCGTTGCGGTTACTGCTGTTCTGGAAGCTGAAGCACAAGATCCGTTTAAAGCTTCTGCGTAATAAACTGTTGTTAAAGAAATGCTTGGAGAAGTCCAAGTCGCTCCACTTGCACTAGTTCCTAATAATGTTCCGCCTGAAGCTGCATCGTACCATCTGATAGTTCCTGTGCTAGCATTGGCTACTAAATCTACTGCACCGGCTCCACATCTATCGCCATCTGTAACACTCGATACAGTTGGAATAGTTGTTACTGTTGCAGTTACTGCCGTTCTTGAAGTTGATGCACAACTCCCATCAATTGCTTCCGCATAATAAATTGTTGTTGAAGAAATGCTTGGAGTTGTCCATGTTGCTCCACTTGCGCTTGTTCCAACCAAAGATCCGCCTGATGCTGCGTCGTACCATCTTACTGTTCCCGAACTTACTACCGCACTTAAATCAACTGTCCCAGTTCCACATCTATCACCGTCAGTTCCGCTTGAAACTGTTGGAATTGTATTTACTGTTGCGGTTACGGCTGTTCTAGAGGTTGACGCACAGCTTCCCGACCATGCTTCTGCGTAATATATGGTTGTTGAAGATATACTTGGTGAAGTCCATGTGGCTCCACTTGCGCTTGTTCCTACTAATGATCCTCCTGAAGATGCATCGTACCATCTTACTGTTCCTGAGCTTACAACTGCGCTTAAATCTACCGTTCCTGTTCCACATCTATCACCGTCTGTTCCACTAGAAACTGTTGGAATAGTATTTACAGTCGCAGTTACAGCTGTTCTTGCCGCTGATGCACAAGTTCCATTTAATGCCTCTGCATAATATATTGTTGTGGAAGAAATACTTGGCGTTGTCCAGGTTGCACCGCTTGCACTTGTTCCTAATAAAGATCCGCCTGAAGCGGCCGTGTACCATCTAATTGTTCCTATACTTGCAATAGCTACTAAACCAACTGTCCCGGTTCCACATCTATCGCCATCTGTTGTTGTAGTAATTGTTGGGATAGCATTAACCGTTGCAGTTACCGCCGTTCTCGAAGTAGAAGCACAACTTCCATCCCATGCTTCTGCATAATAAATTGTTGTTGAGGAAATGCTCGGGGTTGTCCAAGTTGCTCCATCGGCACTCGTTCCTACTAAAGAACCTCCCGAAGCCGCTGTATACCATCTTACTGTTCCTGAACTTACATCAGCACTTAAACCTACTGTTCCGCTTCCACATCTATCACCGTCTGCCGTACTTGTTACTGATGGAGTTGAATTAATGGTTGCTGTAACAGCTGTTCGTGAAGTTGATGAACAACTTCCATTTAAAGCTTCTGCATAATAAATCGTTGTTGAAGAAATACTTGGAGTTGTCCAAGTTGCTCCATCGGCACTGGTTCCTACTAAAGATCCTCCAGAAGCTGCCGTATACCAACTTACTGTTCCTGAGCTTACATCAGCGCTTATTCCTACTGTTCCACTTCCACATCTATCACCTCCCGTTCCACTCACTACCGTTGGTATTGCATTAACTGTTGCAGTTACTGCGGTTCTGGATGCTGATGTACAAGCTCCATCAATTCCTTCTGCATAATAAGTAGTTGTTGAAGAGATACTCGGAGTTGTCCATGTTGCTCCACTTGCACTTGTTCCTACTAAAGATCCTCCAGAAGCTGCTGTATACCATCTTACCGTTCCTGCACTTACAGTAGCGCTTATTCCTACAGTTCCTGTTCCACATCGACTTCCTCCGCTACTACTTGTTACGGTTGGGTTAGTACAACCAACGTAAGCGGCACATGAAGCAAAATCCATTCCTCCTGAAAAAGGATTCGCGTTGTGAGAACACCAAGCTGGATTTCCATCACCAAACCTGGTTCCATCACTACAGATTAAATAGCTAAATCCACATCCGGTAATATCAGTTGATGTATAAGTTACATAACCTGAAGTTCCTTGCATAATTGCGTTACTGGTTAATCTTAACTGACCAGCAATATCAATTTGACCTCCTGCAACATAAATATTGGTGTTTCCTGTGGCAGTAAACCCACCATCAATATCTACATCTCCATTTAAATAATGATTTACACTCGAAGTTGAAATACTATAATTTCCTCCAATATCCAAAGTACCATTAATAGTAACTGTAGATGGAGAGTTAGTAGCTAATAAAGATCCTGTAATAATTAAAGTCCCACCAACATCAACGGTTAAAGTACTTGAACTTGCTAAAGTTAAATTTCCAGTAATTGTTAATGTAGCACCAGCAGTTACTCTAATCGAGTTTCCATTTGAAATAGATAAACTACCCGCGTTTTTATCATGGGAAACAACTACGTCATTTGACCCAGTCCAGAAATTTAAATCTGGCACACAAGTACAATCCCAACCGCTAGCTGTATTCCAGTTTGTTGTAGTTCCGTTAGAATTTGGTGCAGCAGCAATTGATCCTACTATAAATAGCATTAAAAACGTGTACCAAATGTTTTTGTAATCCCTATTATTTTGGCTTAAAAGAATTTCCATTTTTCTTCCTTTTTGTGCCCCCCTCGTGATTTGTGTTTCAAAATCAACGACTTAGTTTAACGTGTCATCTTAAAATTGGTTTCAAATTGAATGTATGGGACAAAAAAAGCTTCACCATTTCTGATGAAGCTCTACTACTAACTATGAAAATCATAGCAATAAAGGGGGGACCTTAAATATTTTATTGTTTCAATACCTTTTCTTGTGCCATTGCTCCTAAATCGTTCTTTAAAACAAAGTGATATAGTCCTTTTGGCCAATCGCTAGAGGATATAGTAAATTGATTGATTCCTTTATAACCAAGCACTTGACTTTCATAAACTAACTGACCTGTTTGGCTAATCACACTGAATTGGTAATTCCCTAAGTCAGGTGCAGTAAAGGATATGTTTGCTTCATTTCCAATAGGGTTAGGACTAATTGAAATTCCTAATCTTGCATTCTCCGTGTCCCCAAACTTAATAGCCTTAAATACTTCCGAAGTTCCGTCAAAATCCACTTGAGTTAATCGATAATAGCATATATCACGGCATCCATCCATATCTATTGCAGAATAATCCGTAGGGGAACTGGAATGCCCCATTCCAGACATTACTATTATCTCTTCCCAATTATCGCCATCAGTTGATTTTTCAATAATGAAATAGTCGTTATTTACCTCAGCCAAAGTTCTCCACGATAATAGGACTTTATCTTCATATGCAGAAGCTTTGAAATACTCCAATTCAACTGGTAAAGTAAGTGAAGGGGTTGTTGAAGAGATTGTAAAATATTTGGTTTGATTCTTTGGGAAAATTGAAGTTGAAATTCCACCAATAATGATAGATCCAACTGTAAAGGTTAATCCATCCTCGGTACTATATGCCGTTGCATCAGAAAAATCTCCATCATCATCTACCAACAATCTACAATCATTAATATCAAAAACTCCAGAACTATCCCATTCAACCTTAATGGAAAAGCTCTCGTCGAAATTAGTATTGGTAAGTTTCCACTCTCGTTCAAACCTACTGAAGGTACCATAAGGCATTTCAGCACTACTTGTTTCATTGGATTTAAGCCTTCCTCCATTATGTCCTAATGCGATAAATGACTCATCATTAAAAATAAATCCTGAATTTGAAGAGTTATCGGCCGCTAAACTCGAAACATATACCTTCACTGAATCATCATCAGATTTTACTTGTTTTTGTAAAAGTCCTGTATTTACATCTTTTCCTATTACAAGAATATCATTATTATAACCCGTACTGGCTGAAGCATCCCAATAGGTTGTTCCTCCTGTTGAAATATAATCACCTCCTGTTGATCCATCTGCATCACTTAATGCAATTCCATATTTTGAAGCCAAGTAGGTTTCTACTTTCATTATTTCCGCATCCGAAAGTTCTTTGTTAAAAATAATAACCTCTCCAACTCTTGAGTCTGAAGACTGAGAGGACCAAGTACCCTGATTAATGTCAATACGCTCTCCTGAGGCACTATTTGTAGAGGAATAGGTAGCTAAAGCATCTCCATCTACCCTAGCATCAATAGTTCCGCCAGAGTTTTCTCTAACATAGGTAAATAAGTGAGCATCCGTAACTCCTGATGTAGTTGCAATTCCACTGTTATGAGAAGCTGGAGAACTATCCATATATAAACCATTTCGGTAACCTCCATGATATCCCCATAGATAATTTCCTGAATGAGCATCAAATAACCTACCATCTGAATCTGAGGCCATTAGTTTAGACACAAAAAATATCGTCCAATCCGTTCCTAGTTCAGCTCCACTTGGTGCGTCAAAACCTCCAGATAATATTTCGATTGCAGGATTATAATTCCAATCTGATGTTTCTTTTGTTGGTCCAGAAACTGTTGAATACTCAAAACCATTACAACTCTGGTCAGTCCATGAAGTTCCAATGGAACTAGTACCTGCATCAGCCTTTAACCACAGTAATAATTCATCTGTAATTCCTCCAGGACCAGAGCTTGCGGTGTTTACTGTTGCTGTGACTGCCGTTCTGGACGCAGAAGTACAACCACTATTATCCGCCTCTGCATAATATATTGTAGTTGTTGAAATACTTGGCGTGGACCATAAGGCACCCGATGAACTTGACCCTAATGACGAACCTCCGGATGAAGCAGCATACCATTCAATTGAACCTGCCGAAGCAGTGGCATCTATACTTACTGTTCCAGTATTACATCTAGATCCATCATTTGAACTAGAGATCGTTGGAACCGAGTTCACTGTTGCCGTAACCCCTGTCCGAGAAGCAGATGTACACGTTCCATTATCAGCTTCCGCATAATAGGTTGTTGTTGAGGAAATACTTGGTGTTGTCCAATCTACCCCTGATGAACTTGAACCTAATGAAGAACCACCAGATGAAGCTGCATACCATTCAATTGAACCCGAAGAAGCTGAGGCATCAATTCCTAAAGTTCCAGTTCCACATCTTGATGCTCCATTTGAGGAAGTAATTGTAGGCAATGAATTCACAGTTGCAGTGACAGCTGTTCTTGAGGAAGATGAACACCCTGAGCTTACGGCTTCTGCGTAATAGATTGTAGTTGACGAAATACTTGGTGTTGTCCAATTCACTCCAGATGAACTTGAACCTAATGAAGAACCACCTGAAGAAGCTGCATACCATTCAATTGAACCTGAGCTTGCTGAAGCGTCAATACCTAACGTTCCTGTTCCACACCTTGATGCTCCATTTGAGGATGTAATTGTAGGTAAAGCTGTTACCGTAATTGTTCCAGTAGCTACCGCAGAACCACATGAACTTGTAGGCGTAATGGTATAGTTAAATGTTCCACTCGCTGATGGTGTTCCACTAATGGTTATTGTATTTGAGGAATAACTCGCACTAACTCCTGAAGGTAAACCACTCGAAGAAGCTATTCCTGTCACTTGTGTTGTAGCATGAGTGATGCTCGTCATGGCTGAATTTTGACAAACTGTAGGACTGCTTGACGCTGAGCCAACAGTTCTATCAGTACAGGAAGTACACGCTCCTATATCATTAAAATCCCAAGTACCAGGTCCTGTTTTGGAACAATAACCTTTGTGCGTATATAACCTTCCTCCTGAAGTAACGGTAGTTCCTCCATATGGAGATCCACAATGCGCTCCAGGACCAATCCACATACCGCTTGTCCAGGTTGTGTAGCTACTACACATTTGTGCGGTTAAGGTATTTGAAAATAGAAATAATAGCAAGCTTAAAATAGGCTAACTCCTTGTTATTATTTTGCATTAAAATCATCCCCAAAAGTCTGTAGTTTGGGCAAAAATCTAACTAAGAGAAAGACAAAGGAAATACAAATCATATGTGATTTCCGTTTTTAAAACCCAAAAAAAACTCACAATCTATTGATAAACAAACTTTTAATGTGTTTTTAAAACGTCTAAAACTAATTGATAAAGAATGTGATTTTCCTTATTAATAGGGTTATAAAAACAAAAAAGGGATTAGAAAATCTAATCCCTCCGCATTTCAAATGAACAATATTTTATAAAATATTCATCCACAAATCGGCACCCCTCCGATGAGCTTATGAAATATTATGACGCTCTCCCCAGAAAATGAGATTGTCTAATCAACTGTAAATTAGATTTCATTCCCCTGCGAAAATGAATCTAAATAACCCTTCTAGAAAACAGTTGAATAAAAAATGTTCAAATGAATAGCATACATTTGAGAGGGCTAAACTACGGCCAAATTACATCTACCGTAATTCATTTCTAGAATAATGTAATGCAAAAAATTACACTTCTTAATTCCTTTTATTTCGCACAATTTAAATGCACAAATTCACTAAATGATATAGTAAGATTGGTTTTAAAGAACGGTTTAGTTGTCAGGTTTTAAAAAAACAAAAATCTGGATCAGCTTAGGCCAACTGATCCAGATAATAGTTAAGGTAAAGTTTCCAGATATCTTAATGCTCTGAAAATGTTTCTTTTGGTAATTTATTTCTGTACTCCGTTGGAGTAACATTTAAATACTGTTTAAAAACTCTAGTAAAGTGATTGGAACTTCCATATCCAACCATGTAAGCAATTTCTTTTAACGATAATTCATGAATGCCAATTAATCGTTTTGCTTCTTCGAGTCTTATATTATTCAGATATTGTTTAAAAGATAATCCGTATTCATCTTGTAAAAACTTAGATACAGATTTTTCGTTTTTCGCAACTTCTTGTGCAACACTTGTAAGTGACAAGTTAGAATCAGTATAATCCTTACCGATAATAGCAATCAAATTAATTTTCCAATTTGTTCTGTCCAAAGAATCTAAATTGATACTCTCATAATAGATGGTTACATTTTGTTTTGATTCTTTTGGGTAAATTCTAACGTTTGATTCTTTAGGCTTCAAATTTTCTAGGTCATATAATAGGTTATTAAATTTGTTGATGGTGGGGGTTAAGGTTTTCATATTATAATCACTTAAGGGTTAAGATTTTTCGTTTTCACACCCTTACTACAAGATCATTTTAATAAGTAACCCTTGTGATAAAAAAAAATGAACCTATTTTTTGATAAACAACGTAAACAACTTGCTGAAACAACCGTAAACACTGGGTTTATGGATGTTTTTTATGAGGAAAATAATTTACATATTGTTAATTTTTTTGGGAGTTTTTATGAGTTCTCATGCTCAAAACACTATTTATAAGCTTCCTACTTATTTTGGGCAATTTTACAACGATCCCTTTTTGAATTCAGAAAATCTGTTTGATGAGAAAAAAGGATTCGCCAATATTGGACACCGCAGAAATAGCAACAATTTTGGGAATGTAAATACTTCCTTCGCTGCATTACAATATAAATTAGGGCAAGAACAAAATGGCGCCTTTAATGAGGTAGGATTACATTTTTATAATGATAATGAAGGCCCTTTATTAAATACCACAAGAGCATACTTAAACTACACTCGAAACATTCCGCTAAACGAGAATTTTAATTTTGCTGGAGGAGTTTCCTTTGGGCTGTATAATTATGCTATTAAATCTGATGGAACCAATGAGGGAAATTCGGAAATTACATTCGATGGAAGTGCGGTTGTAAAACTTTACAGTCGTAAAACTGCTTATTCATTTATTATTAACCAAGCTTACAACTCCTCCATCCAGCCTTTTTTAGAAAAAAGAGTTCTGATTCGGAATATAAACTTGTTTTGGAACAGAGAATTTGTAATTAACGAAAATTTTAAAAGCTTAAACAATGTTATTATTAGGTGGAGTAAAGACGACCCCACAAATCCTCTAACTGGATTTCAATTAGCTTTAAACTCTCAATTACTTATTGCTAATATCGTAATTGTTGGAGCTACAATTATTCCTAAAACTGGTAACTATTACAGTTTAGGAATGAATGAAATTCCAGGCCTTGGTTCAAAATTAGGTTTCGAAATTTCCTATTTAACGCCTAGCGAAAGGGGAGTGACTACCAATTTTAATCAATTTGAAATAACACTTAATTATACGTTTAAAGAAGGCACCAAAGAATAATTGTTAATGCAATAAAGGCAACCAAACATTTACACAAATATCATTATGAAAAATGCATGTTTTACTAATATTATCCAATTGCTTAATTGGGTGAAAAAGCTGGACGATTATTTATTTAATAGCTAATTTGCAACGAAATCAGAATGGGAATTAAACAATTTATATACTCGCTAATTTTATTAGTTACCTTTTCAGTAACCAATAACCTAAATGGACAGAGTTGTGTTGATTTTTCCACCTTTCCTAACCCAGTTGCTTTTTACAACTCTTTTACTGAATATCCAGCAGGAAGTGTATTACATGATTTTGATGGTGTAAAAGTGAAAAACTTCAATGATGTTTTACACCCCACTAATCCCACTATTTTAGATTCTATATATGATCAAGGAGATCCTTATGGGTATGCTTTATTCTTTAAAGGAAGGTTAACCTTTGACTTTTCCGATTACCCAGAAGAATGCAAAAGTTTGTACTTATTTGTTAATACTGATTCTATTTTTATTGATTCATATCTATATTACCTACCCGATGGATGTAAAGACCAGTTCAAAAATATTTGATCGAAACGGTAGTTTAATTTTTGAGGCCGCGCAAGAAATGCAATGGACGGGAACTGGAGTTAACAATCTTTTACTTCCAACAGTTTTGTATACTGTTCTGCATGAAAACGCTACATTTCAAATTACCCTCGTAAGGTAATATTTTCTCAATAAAGTTAAATGGCTCAACATTAAAAATTAGCTAAAGATATTCTCAGAAGCGAGGCAACCATTTACATATTTTAATGTTTATAGAATGGACTCGTTTTAATTTTATGCCTAACTTGCACCTCTATAACGATGAGAGTTAAACACTTCATAGCCTTTAAACTGTTAGTTCTTTTAATGATACTAACAAAAATTGGTAATTCTCAGGAATGCCCAGATTTATTATCTGTTGAGCCTGTTACTCAATTTAACAATCCAACTTTATATCCTGCTGGAAGCTTACTTCATGATTTTGGAACCGTTAAATTATACAATGTAAATGCAAGTGATCATCCAACAGAACCTACAGTTTTAGACTCAGTAAGAGTTGGTTACGATCCAGACGTTGCGCCATATCACTTATATTTTAAAGGCAAAATAACATTAGATGTTTCCGATTTTCCAAGTGAATGTAAATACGTTAGATATTCGTTTGCTGCTGGAGATTCAATTTACGTAGATGGGAATGAATTCAAATGGACAGGATTGGCCTCTTTACCTCATTTAATTGGTGACAGTATTCGTATAGAAGGTACCGACGGCGTGGGATTGGCAGTTGTTGGAAAATTTTCTACTATTTCGTTTTCAAGTGTACCATTTACTCCTTACGCCAGACTAGACGCTTTTTGCGTTGAAGAATGCCCTGATACCTCCAACTGTTCCATCGATTTTGATTTTGATGTTAATGATAGTATTATCAACCTTAATAACTTATCAGCTTTAAATCCAGATAATACTGATTTATTTAGTTGGACTTTCCCAAAAGGGGGTATGAGTATGGACGAAAATCCAACGCATACAATCTCTGAAAATGGTACTCATAATATTTGTTTAAACGTAGTAAAATCAACTTGTTTGTTCAGTAACACAACAATGGCTAAATGCCAGGACGTGGAAATTGATATTTACGATCCAAACTTCATTGAAGAAAACGATCACTACACGTTAACTCCCAATGATGACGGAATTCAGGACTTCGTTGATTTAAAAGCTGGTTCGAAAGTTTTTGATAGAAATGGAAGCCTCATTATAGAAATACCTGAAAATAAACAATGGACAGGAACGGGTATTAATGATCTTTTATTACCCACTGGACTGTACACTATTCTGCACAATGGTAGCACTTTCCAAGTAACCCTTATTAGGTAAAATTCTCGCTTTTTAATAGAAAAAAGTTATTCCTATTTTGAATTACATTTAGGATAAAATGTATTTAATGGCTAATATTATGTTTTCTAACCTGTGCTGAATGGTTTTAAGAGTAATTTGTCTTTTGTTTCTTTTAGGGATTTCCAAAATCTCCATAGGGCAAAATACTCAGTATAAGCTACCTGTTTATTTCGGACAATTTTACAACGATCCGTTTTTAAATCCTAGTAATTTTAATGAAGACCAAAAAGGTTTTGCCACCATTGGCCATCGCAGAAATAGCAATAATTTTGGTGGTGTTAATACTTCGTTTGCTGCAGCTCAATTTAAATTAGGAGAAGCAGAAAAAGAAGCTTTCAACGAGGTTGGATTACAGTTTTTTAGCGATAATGAAGGTCCGTTACTTACCACAAGTAGAGGTTATTTAAACTATGCTCGTCACCTTAAATTAAACGAGGCATTTAAAATTGCGGGAGGTTTATCATTTGGATTTTACAATTTCGCTTTAAAATCCGACGGAACAAACGATCAAGTTTCTAAAGCCACTTTTGATGGTAGCATGTTACTCAAAATGTATAACGATGTAACCTCCTATCAGCTTATAATTAATCAACTTTATAACTCTTCCATTCAACCTTTTGTAGAAAAAACGGTTTTAATTCGAAACATCAATTTGTTTTGGAACCGTAAATTTAAAATCACTGAGGATTTTAAAAGTAAGAACAACGTTATCATGCGATGGAGTAGAGAAACTCTTCTGCCTCAATCGGGTTTAAACTTTGCTTTAAATAGTAAAGTAGTATACAAAAAGCTCGTCCTCGTTGGAATAACTTATCAGTATAAAACTGGAAATTACTTTAGTTTAGGTGTTGAGGAAATACCTGGAATTTCATCAAAATTTGGATTTGAATTAGCTTATCTGGTTCCATCTACATCCAGCATAACAACAAATTTGAATCAGTTTGAAGTGGTTATGAATTATAAATTTTAATACGGAGGTTACTTTTTAATTTCTTAATTGTAGTAAATCTATATCGAATCCAGTTAAACAAATACAACTCGTTGTCCTAACATTATTAGTATCATGTTACGGCCATTTAATGGCACAAACTTGCATTGATTTTAATGATTTCACATCACCTATAAGTCATTACAACAACCTTGTCTCCTATCCAGATAAATCTATTTTGTATCAAGTTGGAGATATTAAAATGAAAAATGGGAACGATGCTTCCCATCCTTTTAACCCAACGGTTTTGGATTCCATAAAAAGCGGTTACATACCTTTTGGAGAAAGACTTTTCTTCAAAGGTTCTTTGGTAATTGACGTATCTGATTTTCCTAGTGAATGCAAAAAAGTAAGGATTGCGGTTAGTACGGACTCAATATTTATTGATTCCTATCTTATTCATCCTGCATCAGGGCCTACTTTCCCGTTCGATATAGGGGATAGTATACGAATAGAAGCTGATATGGGGCTAGTTATTACAGGTAAATTCAACAGGATAAGATTACAGCCTCAATTAGTTATTAACCCCCAAGGTAGTTTAGATAACTTTTGCTTGGAAGCCTGCTCAGGAGAAGAAAATTGTGAAATAGATTTTGAATATAACGTTACCGACAGCATTATTGATTTTACAAACCTTTCCTCAATTGGTCCAAGTGAATCGGATTTATTTATGTGGAATTCTTCCGGTAGACCTTCTAGTGTAGAGGAAAACCCAACATATATTATCCCTGAAAATGGAAAACACGAATTTTGTTTAACGATTTTGAACAGTATGTGTTTCTTGGGTGGTCCTACTCTTGCAAAATGTGATTCGGTTGAAATAAACATACCAGAACTTGATTTCATTGAAGAAAACGAACACTTTACGCTAACACCTAATGATGATGGAGTTCAAGACTATATTGACTTGGAAGAAGGAACGAAAATCTTTGACAGGAATGGTTTAATAATCATAGAGCTAATTGATGATTTAAGGTGGACTGGTACAACCTCTAACGGTACTACACTTCGAACTAGTTTGTATACCATATTACTAAACGGGAAAACCTCCCAAATTACCCTAATTAGGTAAATTCCATTCTTAATATTGAATGGAGGATTAAATTCAACAAAAAATATTCTTCAGAAGGGGTTACTTTTTAAAAGTAGGATGTAGTAATGGGAAACAACTAAAATTTTGAACATCCAAAACTACATAAACATTGTAATAATCGCCTTAATTATAGGCAGTTATGGAATTTTATCAGCCCAGATGTACACAGATTTTAGTACATTGCCATATCCCGTTTCATTTTACAACAATTCAATTATGTTTCCCGAGGGTAGTGTTTTGCACCAATTTGGAAATATTAAAATACTCAACAATAAGGATGCAAATAACCCCATAAATCCTACCATAATAGATTCCGTGGTCACTGATGAGTTTTATCTCAACTCAGCTATTTTCTTTAGAGGGAAACTAATTTTCGATGTTGGAAACTTACCTACTCATTGCAGGAAAATTACATTTAAAGCAAATACAGATACTATTTTTGTGGATTCTTATGTATACGATATTTCAGCTGGGACACCTCTTCCAATTCAAATTGGAGATTCTGCCAGAATAGAAGACCCAGGAGACGGATCTGGAACAATAGTTATTGGTAAATTTAACACCTTGGCATTTCAATCTAATCAATTAACTTCCCCTCAATCTCATGTGCATGATTTCCTTATCGAAGCATGCTCTAACGCAGAATTTTGTAATGCCAATTTTGAATATAATGTGATTGGTAACGAGGTTGAAATAAGTAATTCATCTTCGATTTTAGCTGATGAATCAGAGTCTTTCTCTTGGAGTATTAATTCAATTGACCTTCCTGGAGACTATGATAATGTAATTTACGAGCATGAAAATCAAAGTAAATTTGAAGTTTGCTTAGGTTTTTCAAAAGCAAGTTGCGTTAACGGATCTTCCTTTTCAAAATGTGACTCGGTTCAAATTGAATCTTATAGAGAAGAACTTGATAACAGTGATCACTTTACTTTAAGCCCTAATAACGACGGAATCCAAGATTACATTGATTTATTAGCTGGAACAAAAATATTTGATAGAAACGGGTATTTAATTACCGAATTATTGAATGATAGCCAATGGAGTGGAACAAATCAAGGTGAAATTCCGTTACCTACAGGGTTATATACTGTAATGTATAACGATTCTAAGTTTAATATAACAATAGTAAGGTAATGTTTAAGAAACGCGCAAAGAAATATACCGATCAACAAATAATTGAAGAGATCCTAAAAGGAAACTCCGATCAAGTATTGCGATATTTGTATACTGCTGTGCAACCTAAATTATCTAACTGGATTAAAAGAAATAATGGTTCTGAAGATGAAGCACAAGATATTTTTCAGGATGCTGTTCTTTCTTTTTACGAGTATGTTTTACAGGGGAAATTTGATGCTTCTAAAAGTGTTGATGGTTTCATCTTTACAATTGGAAGAAACAAATGGATTAACCGAGCAAAACAAAAAAGTAAAATTGTTTCTGGAGCTGATTTTATTGAAAATATTGAAATAGAAACAGAAGAAAGAGGTTTTGAAATATCGGCCGAAAATAACAATAGTAACCAAAAGATAGAAGCATTACTTACGCAACTTGGTGAGCGTTGTAAGGAGCTTTTAACCATGAGTATTTTTTACAATATGAAAATGGTTGAAATTGCTGAAAGTATGGGTTTCAAAGGAGCCGATGCTGCTAAAACCAAAAACTACAAGTGTAAAAAACGCTTGATGAAATTAATTAAGGAAGATGACAGTGTTAAAAGCTGGCTTTACGCATGATAGATTTTAATAGACATATTGAAATTGAGAATTACATTCAAGGAAAATTAACTCCTGAAAAACGTTCTGTATTTGAAGCAAAAATGGCTTCAGATAAACACTTGCGTGAGGAAGTTGAATTGCAAAAATTAGCAAATTCAGTAATTGCTACAGGTGCAAAACTGGATATAAAAAATCAATTACAAAATATACACTCGGATTATAAAAAAGGAAAAGCAAACAATAGAAACTTTAAGTTACTTACTGTTATTGGTGCTATATTACTAGGGATAACTTATATGATTTCACTTTTCGGTGAAGAGGAACCTAAAAAAGAAGATAATCCTGTAATAGAAAAAACCATAAACGTTCCTAACGATAATACTCAGAAAGAGAATAAAGAAAATTACCAAAATGAATCCGATCATGCTTTGCAACAGATAAATGATTCAAAAGCTACCGATAGTCCTATTTCTAAAGGAAAGCCAACCAATAAAACACCTGGGGCTATTAGAGACTCAGTTACTAGTGTTGATTGGGGTTCATTTACAGGAGGGAGAGACTCTACGGATACTTCAATCATTAATTCGTACAGACCTGGAGGATTAACTGACTCCCCAAGAAATGACAATGATACTGTGAAAACATCGGGTACAGATAATGAAGGAGCATTTAACCTTTGTAAAGAAATTGAGGATTTGAAACCTAAGTATTCCATGACTCAACCTTGCTTTGGGAAAACAAAAGGTACCATTTCATTTAATGACTCAAGATTTGAATATTTCCAAACCAACTTAAATAATGAACCATATACAAATTTTGATGAAGTTGAAGTTCCAACTGGAAGTATTTTCATAACAGGAATTGATGATAAAAATTGTAAAACAAAACCACTTAAGGTGGATGTTAAATACGATGATTGTACCTACTCTATTCAACCATCAAACATGCAATTCCTTGAATTCTCATTCAATGAGGACGAGGTTCCTGTAATCTTTACATTAAGGTCTGCAAGAAGTGGGTTTGAAGTTTACAAACAAATAATAGAATTCGCTGGGGACTTTACATATGAAGGGATTGCAACAGATGGATCCCAATTACCAATGGGTAATTACGTATACCTTGTTACTAAACCTTCTGGTGAATTTATAACTAAAGGCCAAATAACCATTGTTAGGTAACAATCAAATCAATCCTCGCAAGTATAAAAAAATAACTTCTGCTTTAAATTCTGATAATAGTATTTACTGGATATGATGATTTTAAGAGGAGGAAGTCAAAAAGGGCTTCATGTATCTTCTTCTCTGAAGAGTGGATCAAGTGGTGCATTTCAGGAACTATTAAATGTTTTTCTTTAACAGTTGAATAATTTTTTTATCCCCTCATCACCGGTTAACTTTTCCCCTTCCTATTCTACTCCAATAAAACTAAACCCTTCTTAACAAAGAAGAAAATATTTAGAATTTGCTAATCACCTAATTAAACTCACTCTTCCAACACGACTAATTCTCTCTGATAATCCTAACTCTTCTTGTGTGCGGTAACTTATTTTGTATACGTAAACATCTATCTGACAATCATTACCCATGTAGGTACCATCCCAGCCTGAATTGATATCGTTGGTTTGATAGATTTGCTCTCCCCAACGGTTGAAGATTAATAACTCATAATCTATAAACTCACCATAAAAACTCGATGGGAATTCATCGTTTAAACCATCATCATTTGGAGTAAAAGCATTTGGAAGATATAAACTCCATGGGCAGTAATCTCTTATTGTAATACTATCTCTTACACTACAAGTTCCTACGGAAATTTCCACTTGGTACTCTCCAGCTCCTTCTATTAAAATAGTTGATGTTACCTCACCTGTGTTCCATAAGAAATCATAAACCGGGTTATCATTAGCAGTGATAGCTAAACCTCTTTCATCAACATCCTCAAAACATATTGCATTCTCCGCCAATGAATGATCGATCTTACTTACTGGTAAGTCAACAACTATTAGCCTCGCAGAATCTATAGTCTCACAACCATCTTGAGTTACGCTCACAACATAAACCGAATCCGATACAGCTGTGATTTCCTCTTCAGAAGATCCCGTATTCCATTCCACCAACCCAATCTGGCGACCAGCATCAAATACATGTGATTCTCCCTCACAAATGGTTACTGTATCTGGTCCTAAATCCACAATCGGAATTGGGTTAAAAATCACTTCTGCATCATCGCTTGCTTCACAACCTGCAGCAGTTCTTACGATTAAAGTATATGGTCCACTTACTACTGGGTTGATTGTTTCTGATACTAATCCTCCTGTCCATTCGTGATCCATTCCTGCTGTGTTGAAGGTATTTTCTAAAGTAACTACTTCCCCTTCACAAGCTGCTGTATCTCTTACATTCACTTCTGGTAATGGGTTTTCGGTTACTACGTATGTAGTTTGTGATTCACATCCTGTTAATGTGTTAGTTACCGTGATATCGTATGGGGAGGCAATGTTCATTGAGTTTACTTCTATCTCCTCAGTTATTTCTCCTGTACTCCACTCATATGTGTAGCCTGCTCCCATTCCCAATCCGATATTTATCGCATCTCCTTCACAAAATTCTGCTACTCCTGGAACCAATATTGGTAATGGATTCACTGTTATATTGATCTCTGCAGTTCCTTCACAACCCATTCCGTTATCTACCCTTACCTCATATCTTCCGCTTACTGGATCAGTTGTGATAGTCTCTGTTAATCTCCCAGCTCCTAAATCGCTCCAAGTGAAATTAAAACCTGCTGCTGCAGTGTAATTTGTATTTAATACTGTGTCTTCTCCTTCACATAATTCAATATCAACTCCAGATAGTATTGTTACATCTAGGTCGCCATCAATAATTAATTCCGCCTCTGCTCTTCCAATACATCCATATCTGTTAGTGATATCTACCCAGTAGTTTCCTGCTACATCAGTTGTGATGGTTTCAGTATTTGCTCCTGTATTCCATGCATAAGTATAAGCTCCTGTACCATCGTCATATTCGTCTGGAATAAATTCATGATCCATACCTGGACAAACTACTTGGTCATCTAATTCTGGAACCGGTAATGCGATGACACCTAAGTTTACTGTATCTGAATCTACACAACCATTCGCATCTATAACCTCTACCGCAAAACTTCCGGCTAAATTGCTTTCATAATTTTGAGTTTTTCCAGCTGCATCTAAATACCAATTATAATTCGCAAAAACCCCAGCATTGAAATTAGCATTTGGTGCTCCAAAACAAATCGTGTCATCTGGCCCTAAATCAACTACTGGTTGAGCATAGATTACTAAAACAACAGTATCCGAATCTACACAGCCTTCTGCATTTGTTACTGCTAAGGCAAAATTACCGGCTAAATTACTTTCATAAGTTTGTGAAGCTCCAGCAGCATCCATGTACCAGCTATAAGAATCGAAGATCCCTGCATCAAAAATTTCATTAGGTGCCCCAGGACAAATTGATCTATCGGCTCCTAAATCAACATCTGGTTGAGCATGAAAAGCAAGAACAACAGTATCTGTATCCATACATCCATTCACATCTTCTACCTCAACAATATATTCTCCAGCAGTTTTACCCATTACAGTTTGATTTATTCCAGATCCTTCTCCCCACCATTCATAAGTAACAAAGGCACCGGCATCAAATTCAAAGGAATCACCAGGACAAATAGCTTGATCTAGTCCTAAATCAACTTCAGATCCTGCGTAATAACTTAATGCTACCGTATCAGAATCTACACAACCGTTAGCATCCTTTACCTCAACAGCAAAACTTCCTGCCAAATTAGATTCATAATTTTGCGTGTTTCCTACGGCATCGTAATACCAATTATAAGCTGCAAATACACCTGCATCGAATACCTCATTTGGAGCCCCTAGGCAAATCGTTCTGTCCAACCCTAAATCAACTACTGGTAATGCATGATGAGCTAAAACTACTGTATCTGAATCTACACAACCATTAGCATCTGTTATTTCAACAGAATATTCTCCTTCAGCTTTTGCCCATATAGTTTGGTTTGTACTTGCTCCTAATTGATACCAGCTATAAGTATCAAAACCACCGGCGTCAAATTCAAAAGAATCACCAGGGCAAATTGTTTGGTCTAAACCTAAATCTGCAACCGGTAAAATATGATGTGATAAAACTACTGTATCTGAATCTTTACACCCATTAGCATCAGTAACTTCAACCGAATACTCACCAGCATCTTTCGCCCATAATGTTTGATTTGTACCTGTTCCTAATTGATACCATGCATAACTATCAAAAACTCCAGCGTCAAATTCAAAAGAATCTCCAGGACAAATGGTTTGATCTAAACCTAAATCAGGGATAGGTAATGCATGGTATGAAAGCACTACTGTATCAGAATCAACACAACCATTTGCATCTGTTACCTCAATGGCATAATTTCCTTCTAAATTAGTTTCATAAGTTTGCGTATTACCTGCAGCATCATAATACCAGTTGTATTCATCAAAAACATCAGCATCAAAAATTTCATTTGGGGCAATTGGACAAATTAACCTATCGGCTCCTAAATCAACCGTTGGTAACCCATTGATAGTAATATAAATTGAATCTTCACAAATGTTAGCACCATCAACATTTGTGAAGATTAATTTATAAGTTCCTGGAGTAGCTCCTAAGTCTTCAGCATTAAATACTGTATCAGCCCATTCATTTAAAAATACATTTACTGAACCAGTAGGCATAGAATCTATTGACCAGGTTCCAGTTCCAGATGCAGCTAAAACAAAGGCATCTAAAACTACTGAGTCACCAATACAAATCGCAGAATCCACTTCTTGAAGATTTACATTGCATGTTTCACAAGTTATTACCGGATGATCGTCAATATTATTTGTTGAATCACATTCTTCAATTGTTAATTCAGGAGCATCAACCGGACTAGATCCGTCGTCATTAACCACAGCAAATAATTCATAATCTCCAGCTGGAATATCAATATTAATTGTAAAACAACTTGGAGAAGAAACCGTTGTATTTAAATCCGTAACTCTTGTTGTGCTTAATAAAACACCTCCTGCTAAAGGGTCTCCAGCATATAACGTAACATCAAAGTCATAAACATGCGCTTTAAAATCCTCATTACATATCTCTATTGCTGCTTTTGCATTTGGTAAAGAACAATCTCCTCCTACGAAGAAAGTTGAATCTATTTCAACTACAAAATCTGGCAATGCAGGACGTAAAGCGATTCCATCTTCAGTTAAAACTGCTGCCTGAGATAAGTAGATATCTAAACCAGGAATAAGCGCCTTATTTTGAACAATGTTAGGAATAGTTAAATCATCGTTCACGAATACCGGTGAATAATTTACCTGATTCCAAACAGATCTAGTTGGCATCCATGGCGTTGCAATACTTTCAAAAACCGTTAAATGACCTCTACCTGTTCCATCGCTATCAGCACAATTACAAACTATTTCTGCTTCTCCATCGGCATCTACATCAGCTATTACAGGCGTTTCTGTTCTTGTACCAGATCCACATTCGAATGATGCTCTAATAGCACCTGTTGCTCCATCTAAAACATAGATGTCTTGCTCATCGCGGTAAATAATTTCGGTAATTCCGTCTCCCTCAAAATCAAACGAAGTTGAAGCTGTAATTCCAGATACATCAACAAATGTTTGTTCCCACATCCTGGTTAAATCACCATCTAAAACAACATGTTTTCCACCTGTTGCTACAGCTGCTTCTGGAAACCCATCACCATCAAAATCGGCAATTTGCACCAATGAAATTTGATTATTAGCTGTACTCGCATCAGCAGGGTTATCGATAATGGCATTTAATTGTGCATCGCTCATTATCATTGCTTCAGTCCTGGGGTCCCAAACAGCAATGACACCACCATCTCCACAACAAGATCCCCCCGCAACAATATCCATTAATCCATCGCCATTCCAATCGGCTAATGCAGCACTTCCATCATCTCCATTAATAGTTGTTGGGATTTTAGCAACGGCAATTAAGTCTCCAAAGCTTAAATCAACACTGTAAACGGTTGATCCTGTTATTAACTCAGCACCGGAACAAGCTGCACAGTGCCCATCAGGTAAAATATCAAATGCAACAGGAAATTTGTGGCCAAAACCTGAAGTTCCATTTGGATCGTTAACTGGATCGGGACTTTTAGCTACAAGTGCTCCTGTTTTTGCTTCATAAATTTCTGTACCGATGTAAATTTCAGGATTACCGTCACCATCAAAATCAATAAAGGATGGATGAGCAGCATTATCTAAATCGTTGGCAGCCCCATTAATTAGGTTTGGTGGAATAAAACCTGGTAAAGGGCTTCCATCATGTGTATATGCTCTTAAAATTCCATCTTTATCAACAGCAAAAATTTCTCCAAAGCCATCACCATCTATGTCTGCTATTCCAGCACCTTCAGTTGCATATGAACTAGTGTGAGTTATTTCAGTTTTTAAACTTCCATCTCTACCATCAAACACCCTAATTACTTCATCCTTATTAAAAAGCGTAACTACCTCTGGAAAACCATCACCATCCAAATCACCTACTACTGGTGTTTGTCTTGTTTCTACCCTTTCTGTTGATTTCCAAGCTCTTTGAATATCGAAACTAAACTCCAAATCAGGAATTTCCATACATTCCGGTGTTTCTCCTCCAAAATAGAAATCAGCACATGCTGGATCATCAAAAACGTCTGGATCAAAGCAATCCACTAATCCATCACAATCATCATCTATTCCATTCCCCGCAATTTCTGCCGGGGTACAAGAAGAAGATGCTTCCACTTTAGTTCTATCACAATAAGATTTAGCTGTTACATCCCAATCGAAAAGACCACCCCAAACACCATCGTTTTGAGCATTACCTGTTATGTGTAATCCATCAGCGTAGTCCAATGGACCGCCAGCCGAATAATCAGCGCCAGAATTATAATATGTAACTAAGTTATATTGATCTCTAAGTTTAATTTCATGATCTCCAGCTGGTATAGTAACACCCATTGGAACTACCACTGTGTGCTTTGTACCTCCTCCACATGGAACAAAAATTGGAAAAGTATGAACTGTCCCATCTTCTTCTATTAGATCAATAAAAATTTTATTTGCATCACACCCCCAATTTCTGTCTTTAAATTCAATAGTAACCGAATTAAAAACCATCTCTTTATCGGTAGTGAAAAAGGTGCGGAAATAATTAGCACCAAATTGATTGGTATTCCCCGCACCCGTCATTGGAGCAACTCCAATTGAATAACCTGCAATGAAATCTTTGTCTATTATTACAGAAGGGTCTTCTACATAATAAGTATATGTTCCGCAATCTAAACCAGTTGCGTTAAAATTACAGCCTGTTCCTAATTCAGTTCCCCCTGTTTCTTCCGCATACCATTTAAAATCACATGTCCCAGCTGGAATAAATGCTGTGAAAGTTACCTCATCGGTACCACAATAATCCTCATCGCTAGTGGCAATCACATTACATTGTGACCACGCAATAAGGGACAGCAAACCAAAAACAAACGTTAATTTGATTTTTTTCATTGGGGAATTTATTAAAGGGCTTGGGCAGGTAAAAGCCTGTTAATCTTTTACTTTGCTAAAAATATTGAGTTACGTTGCATATACATATTCATTTTCGGGAAAGAAGCATTCATTTTTGGCAAAAACACAATAAAATACTGTTAAACAGCGATTTATTACGATCCTGATTAGAATGAAAAACTAATTCCGATAGACACAATCTATCATTTAAATAAAATAAATAGGGTAAACGACGAACTTTCCTTCCGGTGGTTTGGGAATTCGCTAAGATACATAATTAAATTGTTAAGGGTTTATAGGTGTAGATGAAACAAGTTAATTGTCAGAATGTTACATTTATGGTCTTGTTCTTCAAATTATTACAGAAGCTATTTATCGAATTATAATGCTTTTTTATTTAAATGATAAAATCCTCCTTAAAGAAAATAGCTCCACAAACACTTTCGATATATCAAACCTTAGTAATGGTATTTACTTGGTAAAGGTTAAACCGCAATTTGGTACCATGGAGACTTTTAAAATTATTAAAAAGTAGGATTGACTTTTTTTGACAAATTAATCTGCATTAAATAATCTACTTTTGGTTTATGGAAAATGGACCAAAGTTTGAAATTATTAAGTGTGGGGAGTTAACTATTGCCGCTTCATGTGCTTCCAACACCTCAGAAGAAGTACCTGGATATTATCCGGCCACTTTATTAGTATATGCCTTTAAGGGCCAGTTGCACGTTAGGACTAATAATCAATTATACTCTGTACCTAGGGGACAATTTATCTTAATTAGAAAGTATACTGAATGCTCTGTATTTAAAACTTTTACCAACGAAGAAGGTGAAGGTGGTGGATACACGTTTGTTTTAAATGATGAGTTTATCAAAAAGGTAATTGATTCGTTTGATTTAAAATCCGAAAAAGCCGCCCCACAAGAGCGTGCAATTATTGTTCCGAGTAATCCTTTATTAGCTGGCTTAATGGATTCTGTTGGACGCTTTGTGAATGAAAAGGAACCAATGGATGAAGATATTACGCAACTTAAAACGAAAGAAGCAATAATGGCTTTAATTAAGTCGGACCCAAGTTTGATTCATGTTTTTAAAGAGTTTTCTAAATCCGAAAGAGCTGATCTTTCTACCTTTATGAACTACCATTATCTTCAAAACATTACACTTGAAGAGTTAGCAGAACAAGCAGGAAGAAGCTTATCTACATTTAACCGAGAGTTTAAAAAAACCTTTAGTGTCACCCCGCACAAATGGATTTTGAAAAAACGATTGGAAAAGGCTAAAACCATGATTGTGCATGATAAAGCCAAACCAAGCGACGTTTACCTGCAAGTAGGTTTTGAGGACCTTGCACACTTTAGTAAAGCCTTCAAGAAAGAATTTAGTGTTTCTCCATCTCAAATTTACGCTTGACGTTTTTTGACAAGTACCTTTGATTTTTTTTGACAACCTAAAACCTCTTTTCCGCTCATATCTTCGTTTTATAATCTTAAACACTAAAAGATATGACACAGATAGATAAAAGCAAGCCAGTAATGGTAACAGGAGCCAATGGATATGTTGCAAGTTGGTTAGTTAAGAACTTATTAGACGATGGAATTACTGTTCACGCAGCAGTTAGAAATCCAGATAACAAAAAGAAAATCCAACACTTAATTGATGCTGCAGCAAAATCAAAAGGAGAAATTAAGTTTTTTGCAGGAGATCTACTAAAACCTGGTTCATACAAGCAAGCAATGGAAGGTTGTGAATTAGTTTATCATACTGCTTCGCCTTTTACTATAGATGTTAAAGATCCACAGAAAGAATTAATTGATCCAGCAGTAAAAGGTACTGAAAATGTACTAAAATCTGCCAACGAAACACCAAGCGTTAAAAGGGTTGTTGTTACGAGCAGTTGTGCTGCAATCTATACAGATGCAATTGATACAGTGAACGCTCCTGGAGGTAAGATTACTGAAGAAGTTTGGAATAAAACGGCGTCTTTAGACTACCAACCCTATTCTCTTTCCAAAACTTTAGCTGAGAAAAAAGCTTGGGAAATGGAAAAAGCTCAAAACAGATGGGACTTAGTAACTATTAATATGAGTTTAGTTTTAGGACCTGCATTGAATGAAAAAACAACAACTTCAGAGAGCTCAAATATTATTAAAATGATGGGAGATGGACAATTAAAATCTGGAGCGCCAAAAATGGGGATTGGTTTGGTTGATGTAAGAGATGTTGCTGAAGCTCATATGAAAGCTGGTTTCACACCAGAAGCAAAAGGACGTTACATTACTTCTGCTCACAACACGGATTTCTTACAAATGGCTAGTACCCTTATTCCTAAATATGGAAAGCAATTTCCTTTACCAAAAAAGGCATTACCAAAATGGTTGATGTACATTATGGGCCCATTGGTAAACAAGGCATTTACTTGGAAATACATTCGCAATAATGTTAATATTCCATGGAATGCTGATAATTCAAAAATCAAGAAAGAACTGGGTGTTGAGTTTAAATCCATGAAAGAAACTATGGAAGACTCCTTTCAAAATTTAATTGATAATGGAATTTTAGTTGCGAAATAGACCCAAAACAAAAAGACCCCTCGGAGTTAAATACTCCGAGGGCAAAAATTTGAAAAATATACCCTAATTATCATTATCAAAACTTTTCTTTTGTTCGATTACTTTTTTACTATTGGGAAAGTATTAACTCCCAATTTCAGGAAATAAACGCCATTGCCGAGCTCCGAAATATTGGTTTGATTGGAGACACCCTTATCTAAAAGTCTTCCTTTAGCATCAAAAAATTCATATGGAAGTGACTTTTCCCATTGTAATATCCCATTTGTTGGATTTGGGTAAACCGTCATGTCTGATTCGTTAATTTGATCTATTGCAACACCTAATAAAGGACAAGGAAGCTCTTGGATAATTCCGTTGGCCAAATCCCTGTTTCCAAAGTAATTCATGTGCACATCATCATTTAAACCGCCGTCATCGGTATAATCTCCGCCGTTGAAATAACTTATGTTCGAATGTCTTAATTGTAAATTTTGAATTATTTCCTCTTGGCGAGTTCTTAAATCTCCAATAGTTTTACCATTTCTACCGGTTGGAGTTCTTGTATAGGTTGATAAAATTGCCATTATACAAGCATCCGGGAAACTAGTAGCCAATCTATCCAACAGTTTTTCATACATAGGGTATGTTTTCGTATCCATTTCCTCAGCAGCGGCAAAAGAATGCACATCATTGTAACCCCATAAAACTGTTACTAAATTAGGGTCCAAACCTGTTGTGAAATTATCCATAACAGTATCTGTGATTTTGGATCCTCCGATCCCCCAATTGTATAATTCATATCCTAATGAATCTGCAACCCTGTGCGGATAGGTCTTTCTTGTGGAAAATGAATCAATCCCCATTCCATGAGTAATTGAGTTTCCTATCGCAACATAAACGGGTTTGTCCTTTGATATTGGTTCCAATGAAAAGCCAGTTAGAATTTCCATTCTTAAAAAATCCACCATTGAAAAAGTAGGAAGGGTAATTTCCCATTCTGTTAGCTCTTGTGTAGGGTTATCTAAATCAATATTCCAACCTTGTGCATCAAATTGAAATTCTCCGTTTTTGTAAACATCAAATGTGTGCCAAAAGATATCTGGTCCAAGGGTTAAATTCTCTTCAAAGTATAACTTTACCGTTGGACTTGTGGTTTTGAACCTTACTGTAATTCCACTTGAAGCAACTGCTCTTTCGGAACTATAATATCCAGCATAGGAAGTTTCTGCATAGTACTTTTTAAAACGATATAAAGTTGCTCTTGAAGCAGTTCTAATCACTTCATTTGCTCCCTCAAATAAGATGTTAGTGTTAGTTGGATCGATAGTTTGTAATGAGCAGTCTGCAATTGGCGCTAAACCAGTACTTCCTCCAGCACAGATTCCACAATCATCAAAGGCTGCTGAACCACCAAGCTCGTTATTACAATCGTAAGTATTTAATTCAATATTATCTACATAGTAATCTCCTGCTTTTTCAAATGCAAGTCTAATTTTACATTGTGTTGATGCTTCAGTACTTAAAAATGATTGAACATATAATTTCCAATCTGTTGAAGTTATTGTAATATCCTCAGATGATTCAGTACCACTATTATTTAATAAAGCCACATTTACAACCCCTCCTATATCTCCCTTCGCGTAAAACGAAATTGTTACCGTTTCTTCTTCCGATTTGGTAAACCAACAAGGGGAATTATTATACATTCGAACCTGCCAAGGGGAATCGGTATTTACATTAACATGTAATGATTTGTCTCCAGTATATTTTTCGGAAGTAGACAAATTAAAAGTTCCTCTTCCCTCAGTTTGGTTAAAATAATGAGTTGCAATATCATCGACTTCAAAATCACCAATTCCACCTAATTCAAAACATTGAGATTTTAGTGAATTGGAGTAGAAGATCATCGCTAAAAGCGATAAAAAGGTTAGGGCGTATGATTTCATAAAAGTAGGTTTTGTCCCTTTAAGATATTATAATCTAAGTAAAACCACAAGATGATTTTCGTTTGGTAAAAATCTGACTACGAAACCTAAAACGATTTAAATAAGTATTCTAAAAAGCAAAATTACCTCGCATGAAAAAATTAAAAATCGGATTCATTTTAATCATTTCAAGTTTTATAACTAATGCTCAGGATTACTTTCCTGTGTCGCTTGAAAATTATTGGAATTTTAATTTTTATGCTGAAGGGGAAACATATGAATACAATTTAGAAATTCAGGACACCATAAACTACAGCGGAATTCTTTACTATTTAACTAAAATGGAAGTTCCCGGACAGTTTACCGATTCTATCTTTATTTTCGATAGTGATACTAATCCTAATTTCGTGCTTTCAAATTATATTTTAGATGTTGCAGGAAGCTCACTTAATTTTGTTCACTCTCCAGCGGACACTATTATAATCCATGATAGGGACACATTAATTATTGAATACTTTGGCGAGATAACAGTTTTAGCTGGAACCTTTAATGATGTTTACAGGACTCATTACAGTTTTGATACTACAGGATTTGTTTACTATGCACCTGGTGTAGGAATGGTTAGACAAGATGGAGACGGAGAAGTGATTTTAGAGTTAAAAGATTATTATGATCCTATAAGTACTGGGCTCAAAAACCTTTCAAGTGCTACAACTCAAATTTACCCAAATCCTGCTCATTCGGTGATCAATTTTTCAAGCGAAATTAAGACTGGAAATTTTGAGATTGTAGATTTAACCGGTAAGGTCGTTTCATCTGGAAAATTGCAAAACTCAATTGATATCTCTGACTTAAGGCAAGGTGTTTATTTAATCACCATGAATAATCAAAACTCTTATTCAACTCAAAGGTTTATCAAGAAATAATTTCTTATTTCAAAAAAACATTACTTGTTACAATATCCCTCTGGGAGTTCTCGGAGTACTGAGAGAATTCAATCTTTTTAAATTACAAAACCAAACTCAAATAAGGTAAAGTTAGAACTGATCCCAGAAAAAAAAGTTGCTGCAATACAGTTTGGTGGATGGGCCAACAATCAAAAGATTAAAGAATATGCTGAATTACTAATAAGTAAGCTCGACAAAAACAATATCCCACATAGGGATCAGTACAGTTACTTTGGCTATAATCCACCTTATCAAATGACTGGAAGAAGAAATGAGATTATTATTGAACTAAATTAAACGCGTCATAATAAAATTATTAAACAATTAATAATCAGTTTATTGCAAAATAAAACTCATCTTAAACCAGTAATAATTCATTAAAAAACAGACTGTTTTCTGTCATCTTTCAATATACATTTGTTAGTTGAACAATAACCTAACAAAAATGACGCCTCAAACTACCCTCGTTAACCAAGACCTTCGGTCGGTTAAGATAGAAACCGACAATACAACCGGCTGGATTGATGTATATAATTTCTTTGGAGATAAAATCTTAAAACTACAATTCGACAATGCAGATGGTTTTGTAGAATTTGATATTCCCAAAGGAGAATACTACGTATATATTCGCGGGGATCAATCTGTTTTTTACAGTCAAGTAAAAATCAACGATAAATTTGATTATACAATCAAAAGACTGATGTTGAGCTAATTACTTTTTAATCAGCTTATCAAATTGTTCCAATCCATCCTCTGAGATATATTTTACCATGTATAATCCTGAGGCTAGGTCGGTGATTTGTATATTGTTACTTCCTGATGAAATCATTTGTTGCTTAACAAGTGTTCCATTTAAATTGTAAAGAAGCAGTTCCCCAGCTGATTCAGAATTAATAACAAAACTGTTTGATGCTGGATTGGGATATAAGCTTAAACTTGAGTTTGAAACTTCATTGCTACTAGTTTCAACCTCAAACGTTACGTTCTCTATATCCATCCAACCCTTAGTACAATTTAACCTTAAGGTTTGCTCACCTTCAGTTAAGTTAATTTTGAATGAAAATTCATCCCATTTTCTAAAAAATGTTTCTGAAATTATTCCAGTTGTTAAAACCGATTTACCATTCGATTTTATTTCCATGTAATGAACCTCTCCAGAAATTGTTGCTAATTTGATAGTCATTAAATACTCTCTTGTTTCTGCAACATCAACCTTCAAATCAACCCAAGCAGATTTATCTAATCGAACATAATATGTTCCATCATCATCCCAGTTCTTTGCTGCCCAAGCATCTTTTCTGTCGAAGTAACCTTCTGGCTCAACTACACCTGGGATTGGTTGTGGTTTTTTGGTTAAAACAAGTCCGGCTCTATCATTAATAGATCCTGTTGTTTTTCTTTCCAATTGGTCACTCTGTAGCGTTACCCTGACATTGGTTATATCTCGCATATATAAATCCGAGCTAGAACCTTTTAATGTTATTTGGGCAGTTGAATCATTTAATCTCACAACAGTATCCATACTGACACCTGCAGGTAAATTCCCAACTGTCCAGCTAGAAACTTCTAATGGATTTACAAATGTATCGTTGAACAGGTTTACCTTAATTACCCCTCCATCTTCTTCTCCTTCTAATATTTCTCCAGAATTCTCCATTTCTATATAACTCGAATCTGTAAAAACCTTCTCAAAAGTTTTAACAAATCCATAGGAAGGACCACATCTCCTGTCGGAATTAATAGACCAAGTCATCATTCCCATTAAATCTGGATATCCACCTTCCTTTATTAGTTTATAACTACCTGGCTGAGGACCAACCCCTAGCAGATAATCCATTGCTTTTTTTACATCATCATGAGGAACTGCATCATAGCTGTGGCAACCTGGAAGCGCAACTCCAACCTTGTTTGCTGGCAATCCAGAGTAAGTTCCAATTGAACCATTAGCCTTAAACCCTCTAATTACTGATTCGGTCATTGCAACCATCCAATCCGCTGTTCCCTGACTATAAATTTTACCATCTAATCCAAACATACTTCCACTATTGTATAGCTGAACATTTAGCATATCTATAGAATCTCTGAACTCTTCAATAATTGGCAAATAAGCCCCTCTTTTATATCCTAAACTCGCACCCGATAAACCTCCATGAACATAAAAAGTCTCAGGAGCCATCGTTAACAAAAGTTTTTCTCCATGAGTTGTTCTATGGTTTTGCATAATCTCATGAATAGCCTCAATCATTAATTTTTGCTTAATATCTCCAGGCGACTCGATATTAATATCTAGGAAGTTCAATGAATTCCCCTCCAAATCAATGTCTATTCCATCAAAGCCCCATTTATCTACAATAGCATTCATAGAAGCAACGAAAGTTTCCTTCTCCGCTACTGAATCCAGAAGAATAATATCATTTTGACCTCCAATACTTATAAGTACCTTTTTACCTTGATCTTGTAAAAACTTTACTTCTTCCTTGAATGAAGCTTCGGTGTAATGTGAAGGTGGTCTGAAAATCAATTCATAATCAACATCTTCATCCTTAGCTTCAGCAAACGCTATTTGGATTACATTGTACCTTGGATCAATATCTTTTAAAGGTACAAACCTACTTCCCATCCAATTTTCCCAATACCCTACCATTGCTGGATAAGGCAGCTGAGCTAAACTAGATTTAGTAATTAAACTTAATAGTGCTGCTACAATAAAATATTGGGTAATTAATCTCTTTCTCATTATCCGTCTTATTAGGGTGTTTCTATGTTTAACAAGTTAATAGAATCGATTTCTTGCCTGTTTACAATTGATAAAATAGTGTATACAATTCTTTTTTAAGCTGCAAGACAACTGTGGTAAGGGTTAAAACCAACCATTCAAAAACCTCAATAAAATACTGTTATACAGTTGTTTATGTTTCGATGAAAAGGACATTTATTAGAAAACTTCAAGGGGCAACAACAGCTAAACCGTTTAGACAATGTCTATTTAAAAAATCAAAATACTGATTATCATAGTATTAAGTTTTTTTTATTCAGTTTTAAACCGTGTTTGAACAGGCTTTTACTACTTCAACTCTCCATGCTTATCAAGTATCTTGCTGTACTGGGTTTGGCAATTCGGTAGGGTTTAAAGAATGTTTTAAAGTCTTTTAAACATAGGGATATATGAAAAAAGACATTATGTTTTTATCTCCAATCAGGAAGGTAGTTGTCCTCCTATTGGTGTTATTTTCGTTAAGCGATTCGCTTAGCGCTCAATACGATATGTGTGGTAGAGATTCTTGGGCATGGCCTGGGCACAACCACTGGTTTTGGCCAATCGCCAGACCAACAGATGGGGTAAATTATGTCCTTGATCAAAGGGCTGGATCTCTTAAATCCGTTAAAAATCCTGCATTTGCTGGTGCATGGGATATGACTAATATTGTTGCTTATCAAGGTGTAGCAACAGCAAGTAGAGATGATGGATCTTTGCTTTTCTTTGCTAACGGTCGTTCAGCATTTAGAGCTGATGGAACCCAAATCACCGACGGATTATTAGCAGGTGATGAGTGTGGATCTCAAGTAGGGGTAACCAGTGCTGTTCATGGTACAATGATTGTTCGTCACCCACTTCAACCTTCGCTTTATTATGTTATTACGATTGATGATGTTGTAAACCAAGGTTGTCCAAACGCTGGTATTACCTATGCTGTTATCGATTCAAGCGCGAATTTAGTGCACAACTCAATTCCTATCGAAACGAACATTACAGATAACTTACAAGGAAAACTAAGAACAACTGAAGGGTTTGGAGCTACTTTCCATGGAAATGGAGTTGATATTTGGATAAGCTTCCATCCACTTGGAAAAACTAAAATTGTATCCTATTTATTGACTTGTGAAGGATTTGTAACACCTCCTGTTGTGTCTGGTACAGTCCCAAATTTAAAGATTGCTGAAGGTGTTGGAGATGTTAGTTTTTCACCAGACGGAAGCAAAATTGCAGTTGGATGTGAGTCTTACGCACCTGATTGTCACAGTTCGCTTAGCTTATATGATTTCGACAATTGGACTGGAACATTAAGTGGTAGAAAACAGATTTATCCTGCAAAATGGTCTTCACAAAACTTTTACAACGTAATTTTCTCAAAAGATGGAAGTGAAATACACTACAGTGGAAGTGGTAAAGCAGGGATGTTAGATATTTCAAGTGATAATACAGCAACCATTAGAGCTCAAGGGTTTGTGACTTCGCCATATTTAAGTCAAGGATTTGAGGCAGCTGCTGTAAACTATACAGGAGATATTGAACAATACGATAAAACTAAATATACTGAAACAGCTTCTGCTGGGGGATCTGTTTTCTCCGCTAACGACATGTACATCCCGCCACAAGAGGAACCAGATATTACTCCTGTCCCAGAACTTTGTGATACTGCTAGTGTAGTGGATCTTGAAACGGTTTGGAGATGTGCTGGAGTAAATGCTGAATTAGCAATTAAACCCGATTTAGATTCTCCAACTGATAATGACGCTTTCGGTTATTTTGGAAATGGGATAGCCTCAGATGATTCATCAAGAATTAAAGGATTATTCGATCCTGTTGCCGCTGGAGTTGGTAGACATATGATTGAATTCCGTTTTTGTGGTGTTGATGACACCATTTGGATTGATGTAATTAAGTGTCCAGCTTGTAAAGCTAAATTGGAGGATATTACACCAAGATTCTGTGCTGGAAATGAAATTAGATTAGATACTTTCATCATAGCTGCTACTGGAACAAGAACATGGACAATTGACTCTATGCCTTCTCCTGCTCCAAATGCTACTTTAAATATTTCTGGTTCTGATACGCTTTTCGATGCCATGGATAACGGAATCAAATCGGGTACCTATAAACTTAAATTAGAAGGAACATTCGATGGAGAAACCTGTTACGACACCATGTATGTAACAGTCGATTCGCTTCCTCTTCCTGATTTAGGGGACGATATAACTATTTGTGCCGATGCCGATCCTGTTGAATTTGATGCAGGTGCTTATGATGCATTTGCCTGGTTACCAGATG
>JAYPYW010000011.1:0-4965 GCA_038154685.1 Flavobacteriales bacterium
TCTATTTGGTGAAATGTCCAATGGCGAATTCAGATAAAGGAGGCTATTGGTTAGCAGATAAGCCTGAGGTGGACAACCCTTATTTCGGGGGTGAAATGCTTAAATGTGGAAGTGTAATTAATAATGAATAACATTTTAAGTGTGTTGGCGTCACCCTCAGCGGAGTCGAAGGGCGCAAGATGGCCAAAACGCACCCTTCGACTCCGCTCAGGATGACCATACAGCGCCAATAATAAACCCAAAAACAAGTAAATTATAAATCGATTAAATATATGAATATGCGAAAGTCAATTTTATCATTAGCAGTTGTAGCGTTATTAGCAAGCTGTGGAGGTGCAGAATCAACAGAATCATCTGCAACAACTCAATCAACTTCAGAATCATTCAAAGTTTACGGAAACTGTGGAATGTGTGAAAAAACTATTGAAGGTTCTTTAAAGGACGTTGATGGTGTTTCGAAAGCAGATTGGAATAAGGAAACAAAACAAATGGATGTAGAATTCGATGCTTCAAAAATCAAACTAGCCGAAATCAAGCAAAAGATTGCTGGAGTTGGTTACGATATGGAAGATGTAAGAGCCGAAGAGTCTACATACAACGATTTACCAGGATGTTGCCAATACCAAAGACCAGGTTCTCAAGAAAAGAAGGACATGAATATGGAACACCCAATGGATTCAACACATGACCACGGAGACCACGAACATCATAATCACTAATACTATGAGGTATCTACTATCAATACTGGTTTTAGGAGCGTTCCTAGTTTCATGTGATAAGCATGAACATGGGGGTGATAATCATTTGTATTCGGATAATTACGATTGTTCGGATACCATTCCAACTTATGAGGATGTTAAGATTATATTCAATACAAGTTGTGCAACAACAGGCTGTCATAACGCATCTTCAGCAAAGCATGGAATTAAGCTAGATACAAAAGATAACGTGGTTAAAAACTTTGAAGAGCATTCAATGTTATGTGTAATAAATCACGGTGAAGATTGTGAGCCAATGCCAATTGGTGCTCCTAAGCTAACTGATGAAGAAATAAAAGCAATTACTTGTTGGATGAATCATGGTTTTAAATAAGCCAAATACAACAAACAAGGTATTGAATATCGAAATCCTCCTGTTTAACTTTAAGCATGGGGATTTTTTCTAACCTTTTTATTTCAAGTAGTGTTAGTGTTGACACTCTTATTTTAGGATATCAGGAGTCTAACTTGCAAAGAAAAATCCTTTTTGATGCTCTCTTTGTTGCATTCATTCAAACATTGTTCTTCACCTCTGGTTTTTTAATTGGAGACAATGCTTACGGTTTTTTAAAAGATTACGACCACTGGATTATTTTGACATTACTCTCCTATTTTGGTATAAATTCAATCCTTGAAAAAGGAGAGTCAGAATCACAAAACAAGTCGGTTTCATTCGCAAAGTTTTTAATAATTTCAATTGCTGTGAGTACCGATGCTTTAGCTGTTGGTTTTTCTATTTCGGGAGCAATGGAATTAAATATAGCTCTCGTTTTACTCGTATTTATTATTACAGCTAGTTCATTCTTAATCGGAAATAAAATGAAAGCCCTAAAATCATTTTCTGATTTTAAGGCTGCTAAAATTATCTCTGGACTTGTTTTAATTATTATTGGACTCAAGGTATTCTTAAGCCATATGTTTGACCATGGTTTTTAATTGGCTGCTAGCATATATGCTGCCATTCCAACCATCAATAAATCTTCTACAATAGTAACAGTACTCATTGGGAGGTTAAATACATCTCCCAAACAAGCACATTTGATTTTCTTTTTATCAAGGTTGCTTTTTATCACTCCAACACTACTTACTCCAAGGACGACAACTGTTATCCAATTAGTGATTTGAGGCTCGATATTTATCCAATACATCACACCAAGTCCTAACTCAACAAACGGGTAAATCAATCCCCATCCTTTCCACTTAGCGGCTACGACATCATACATTGCGTAGGAATCAGAAAACCCTCTTAGGTTTAGTAATTTGAAGAAGGAGAAAACAATGAAAAACCCTGCCATAAAATGACGCATTAAGTCTCCTCCTGAAAAGTTGTTAAATGGGTGTTGAGATAATATCGAACCTCCTAAAATGAAAGAAACAATAAGGATTAAAGGTTTGTAGGTAGAAACCTTTATTTCAGGTAATTCTAATTCTTGAATTGGTTTAGCTTCTTCAATCTTCTTAATCAGGTAATTCCCTTTTTCGCTTAATGCTTTTTGTAACGTCGATTCTGAAATTTCCGATGTTGAGTTAATTATTGCATGCGGTTCTTGTAATTGAACCGTTGTATTTATAACCTGTGGTAAGGCTTCTATTTGTGCTTTCACTTTTGCAACACAACCTCCACAAGTCATTCCTGTAATTGTGTATTTATTTTCCATACCCTAAAGTTCGGTGAAGGCAGGGCTAAACACGTTACATAATTATGGGTAAGTGTTGTATGATTATGGTTAGATTGAATCTAGGGACTTTCTATTACGGAGATTTTGGTTTTTAAATTGAGTAGGAGTCATTCCAGTCTCTTTTTTAAACTGATTAGAGAGGTATGCTACACTACTATAGTTAAGTTGAAAAGCAATTTCTTTTAAAGAAAGTTCATCATATATAATGAGCTCTTTAACCCTTTCAATTTTCTGTTTTACTACAAACTTTTCAATAGTAATTCCTTCAACGGAAGAGAATAATTTACTTAGGGAAGAATATTCTTGCTTAAGCTTATCAGAAAGTAAACTGGAGTAATTGACCTTTTGATCTTCAGATGTATAATGGATGCTTGCGATTAGAATAGACTTGATCTTATTGATGATTTTTGAAGATTGATCCTCCAATAATTCAAAACCACTTTTTTTAAGTTCAACTCCCAATACTTCTAATTGTATTTTGGTTAATGGTATATCAATCTCTACTTCCCCAAGATCAATATGAAGTAAATCAATTCCTAATGTATTCATTATCGCATCAACGGTTTGAATACACCTAGGACAGACCATATTTTTTATGAAAACCTTATTTCTCATAGAGAACATTAAAGCTAAGAAATTGCTTCTATATCTTCCAGCAAATGGTTCGAGCTATGACCAGTTAGCTCCACACATCAAATTAAGTCTCTGATTTTCAGCGACTTTTTTCATTTTTTGAGAATTTTCACAAAAAATTAGATTATTGGTATTCAGCTAGTTAAGTATTCAAGGACCGGTTGGCTATTTAACTAAATCTTAATGATGTTTTTTATAAATATTTCAAATTGTTGTAGAGCCATATGCCATTTGACTATGGCCCTAACTTTGTACGTATTCGTAAGTGACTGGAAATCAATTAAATTAGGACGGTAACTTTTTTATACCTTCCTTTGTGTCAGAACGCACAGCATAGTGCACGAATAATAGAAGTTGGAAAATACTACTTTTCCACATTAGTAATTTTGATTTTAGGGTTTCTCCTTATTAGGTTTCATTCTTTTTTTAACAGTTGCTTAATTATCAATTATGGTTTACCGTTTGTAAACTTTTGATTTCCATTGATTGTGCTTTTTCGCTGTAACAAATGAATTTATGCGAAATTATAAAAGAAGAAATTCCTTCGGAGGGAGCAAGAAGAAAAAATCAAATCTAGATTACCGGCAATTAATAAAATCGGCTTCACAAGAAACTATTAAACCATACGAGGCTAAAATTGAGTTTTCCGAAATGGATTTGAATTCAGTTTTAAAAGCTAACATTTTGAGTAAAGGTTTTAGTAAACCAACAGAAATTCAAGAAGCTACATACACTCCTATTAAAGCAGGAGAAAATGTGGTAGGAATAGCAAATACAGGAACAGGTAAAACGGCAGCTTTTCTAATCCCTATTATCGAAAAGATGCTTTCAAATAAAAGAGGAAATCTTTCATTGGTAATCGTTCCAACACGTGAATTAGCCACACAAGTTCAAGAAGAGTTTAAAAGCCTAACAAAGGGTTTAAACTTAATGAGCGGTTGTTTAATTGGTGGTGGAAGTGTTTCAAGAGATATTAAATTTTCTAAGGGAAGAAAAGATATAATCATTGGGACCCCAGGACGATTGATGGACTTAATTAACAGAAGAGCCCTAAACTTGAATAATGTTCAAACATTAGTTTTAGATGAGTTTGATAGAATGCTAGACATGGGGTTTATTAATGATATTAAACGAATCTTGTCTAAAATTGAGAACCGAAAACAAACATTATTGTATTCGGCAACCAAGGACAAGTCTCAAGCAAAGCTGATAAAAGAGATAGCAGGAAATGCAAAAGTTATAGAAATAAGCTCAGGCTATTCTGCAAACAAGAATATCGACCAAAATGTTATAAAGGTTGATGGTTCTGAAGATAAGTTTTCAATGTTATTAGATTTGGTTTCCGAACCAAATTTCGATAAAGTAATCGTCTTTGCTGAAACTAAAAGATTGGTTGACAAACTGGCTAAAAGATTAAATAGTAATGGAATTTCAACTGGTTGGATTCACGGAGATAAGTCTCAAAGCTTCAGAAATAAAGCTATTAAGCAGTTTAAAGCTGGAAAGAGTAAAATGTTAATTGCTACAGATGTTGTGGCAAGAGGAATTGATATAGATGACATTTCACATGTTATAAATTACCAACTCCCACAATCTATGGATAGTTATTTACATAGAATTGGAAGAACTGGTAGGGCAGGTAAAACGGGTGTAGCTTACACTTTTGTGGACCTATAAATAAGTTTAATTTTTAAATACAAATACAATGCAAGAAGGAACTGTAAAGTTTTTCAATGAATCAAAAGGATTTGGATTCATTACACCAAATGATTCATCAGGAGATATTTTTGTTCACGTAAGTGGGTTAATTGATGAGGTGCACCAAGAGGACAAAGTATCTTATGATACTGAAGAAGGTAAAAAAGGAATTAACGCTGTTAATGTAAAGCTTTTAT
>JAYPYW010000011.1:4975-5794 GCA_038154685.1 Flavobacteriales bacterium
GCTTTTATAACCCTCTAGAGTACTTTTAAAGTTATGAAGGTGAGCTATTGGCTCACCTTTTTTTTGATTACATGGTGATCATTCTACCTAATGGTTCAAGATTTATTCAGCTTTATTACTTTTTGTAGTTCATGTTCTCGTTTCTCAAAAGAACAAACGTGTTCACAACCTCAATTAAGCAACTGATTATTAGCGATTTATTTTTATGAATTAAATTTCATCTTTTCGGATATGGTCTTATTAAAATGATTACCTTACAAATGATTTATTCGGTTGAGTTCTGAACCACAACAAAGTGTTTCTTTAAAAGGGTTTCATTCCCCTCTATTTTTTCGAATTTAATTCTTCATGTTGAATTCCATAATTGAAATGTACTAATTAATCTGTTTGGATATGATTTTTAATAAACTTCGAAAGTTTTATCAAAAAATTTTTAAGAAAAGTAGGAAAGAGAGAGAATCAGAACTCTTTAAAACTCTAACAAAATAAAAGGACAAAAATGAACAAATTTAAAGAAGGAGAAGAAGTTATCTCGAAGGTTGACCCATCAAAAATTTTAGTTGTAAGGAGGTATTTACAAAGGATTTATTACTGCAAAGTAAAAAACGACCCTACTGCTAAAGAACTAGTGTATTTTGAAAGGGAATTACTAAAAGCCAATTAATTGGGGTAGATATGAAAGTAAGAATTTCAAACTTACCTGACAATCAAGAAAAGCAACATATAAGAGAGCTTTTAAAAAAGTACGGTAAGATAAAAGGATTAAGAATTATCCCTGATCGATATACACCAAATAATTTAATCATTGTTTTTGTTGAG
>JAYPYW010000011.1:5804-13897 GCA_038154685.1 Flavobacteriales bacterium
TTGTTGAGTTTTTAGATCTTCAAAAAGCGGAAATAGCATTAAAGGAATTGAATAATCTTGTAATTAATAATATTCAAATAGAAGCCAAAGAGGTTTTAAATCAATAATTATTGAAAAAAATTAACCGTGCTAAAAGATTGAGGATTATATCCGTTCGATATACATTAATGAAATAATTGAGAGTTGCCAAATGTGACAGTCATATCATTAGAGATAATATCCGGAGATTTAACAAAGCCCAATTAATAATCTATTCCCCAAGCTTTTTGAGCAATAAAAAGTGTTGTTTGATAACTGAAAAGAAGCTACCCTGTATATGATAGGGAATATCATACTCCATGGCTGTTTTCTGTACAATAGGTGCCAATTTCTTATAATGCACGTGTGAAATTTGCGGGAATAAATGATGTTCTACTTGATTGGTTAAACCACCGAAAACCCAAAATAAAAAATTACTTTTTTGAGCAAAATTACTGGTTGTTAAAAGCTGGTGAGTTAACCTATCTGTTTCGATCCCATTTTTATTGTTTAGATCAGGAAAAATAGTGTTTGGAACAACATGAGCTGCTTGGAAAACCAAGGTGATAATAAGTCCTGTGATGAACTGCATAATTAAGAATGCTATTAATATTAGCTTAAAAGACAAGTCAGATAAGATAAATGGCATAACAATTACAAAAGCAATAAAAAACAATTTAGAAATTGTCATTTTAATTAAAAATGAATAAAACACCTTTTTTGTTTTAATCAATCCCATCTTATTAAACTGATTAAGGTGTAAATAGTCTTTAGCTGTTGCCCAAGATAAAGTTGTTAACCCATAAATAAACCAAGCATAAAGATGTTGGAATTGGTGAATTTTCAATTTACGTTGGTTTTTAGTAAATCTTAAAATAGAAGGGGGATTAATGTCATCATCATAGCCTTCAATGTTAGTAAAGCTGTGATGCAAAACATTATGTTGGATCCGCCAAATACCTTTGCTTGCTCCTGCTAAGTAGATACTATTAGCCATCATTTTATTAATGAATGGATATTTGGAAAATGAACCATGGTTTGCATCGTGCATTATTCCCATACCTATCCCAGCCATTCCAAGTCCACTTAGAATGTATAAGAGTATGACCAAATAAGGGTTAGAAACTATTTTTGTAGATACTATAACGATTGGACAAATGAAAAGCGTTAACATTGTAATGGCCTTCAATAACAATTTAGTGCTACCAAACCTGTCGATTTTTTGCTCACTAAAATATGTGGAAACCCATTCCCGTAAAATAGTATTAAAGTCTTTATTGAACTGTTTGGAAAATTTTACCGTTTGGATAAGCTTATTTATTGTGCTGAATCTTGATCAAAATTTGGCTATGAAGTAAGTCAAAACAAATGACTTTATTGAAGTTCCTCAAGTAACTCTTAACAAACAACTATATCCTTAACAAGGACCTCTATAGTAAAATTGAAATCAGATAAACCGATTTACATTAAAGCTAAACTTAAAAAGTTGCACTTAAAAGTAATATCTATTTTAAATCAAGTTTATTTTCTTAATATCATCTTCCAAGTGGTTCGAAATTTGTCCAGGTGGGCCCCACTCTTGAAAGAAAAGCTATCCATTTTTGGGCAGCTTTTTTGCGGCTGATAAAGTTTCCCAAATCTTATGATTTTTGAAATTAAAAATAATCCTCACCTAATTTGAGGTATTGATAAATCAATATTTTAAGCATATAATTGTTTAATGGGATTGGTTACTAGTACGTTTATTTCTTGCGGTTTAAGTATGGATACTTTCGTTTTTGGACTTAAACCTGTTTACAATAAACTTATTCACCTAAAAGAATCCTTTATAGTTGCTTTATTTCAAACAACTTTGTTTTTTCTTGGAGCTACAATTGGAAAAGAGCTTATCCCATATATAGAAGATTGGGACCACTGGATTATACTTTTAGGACTTTCGTGGTTTGGTATAAAATCGATTAAAGAGCAAGGTTCAAATCAAGGTTCATTTGCAACAAAATGGAAATTTATTTTGTTGTGTTTACTAGTAAGCTTAGACACTTTAGCAATAGGTTTTTCTTTAATTTCTATTTTGCCTCTTGGATATAACTTTCTTCTTATTCTCTTCCTAATTAGTTTTATTTCATTTTATTTTATTTAGGAGGCCATTTATTTAAACTTGGGTTAAGCAGATTTAAATACTCTAAATTAATTGGAGGGATGGTTTTTATCTTAATCGGATTGAAGGTGTTTATCACACACATGATTGATCATGGTTTGTAATTTTAAACTTTACTTTAACAACGTGTACTTCTGTAAATCAACTAATTTAATTTGATAATCATACTTAGTTTTTAATTTCTTCCGGAGCGTTTATAGAGTTTAAATCCTCTATTAAATGGTTCGAGCTAATTCCAGCTGGGCCCACACATCAAATTAAGTCGCTGATTTTCAGCGACTTTTTTGTTTCTTCGTTTATTTCAGTGTTTACTAACCTCTTGATTTTCAGTGTTTAATGGGTTCGGCATCCAACTGGGTCTAATATGTCCCAAATTGTCACATGTTTGCATGATGTGTACCAAAAAAGCTATATTTGGTACATATTTTTGCGTTATGGGACAAAACACACCACAGTTTAAATTGAATAAATTACCAGTTTCAATAGACAAAGTTGAAACTATTACAACCTTAAAGGCAAGTGCAAAAGCAATGAGAGCTTTGGGTGAATTAAAGGGAGTTGCACAGTCAATTCCAAATCAATCTATGCTAGTAAATGCTGCTGTATTGCAGGAGTCGAAAGACAGTTCTGAAATTGAGAACATAATAACTACTCAAGATGAACTTTACAAAGCGCTTTCAACAAATAAATTTGAGAATTCAGCTGTAAAGGAGGTAGTGAATTATCGAAAAGCAATCTTTTCAGGTTTTGATTTAATCAAAGACAAGGGATTTATTCGATTATCAGATTTAAATAATATTCAGAGTCTTATTGTTGAAAATAATGCTGGAATTAGAAGCACTCCTGGTACTGTCCTAAAAAATGATAAAACAGGTGAAGTAGTTTATACTCCACCACAAAGCAAAGATGAAATCCTTGATTTACTAACCAATTTTTTGGATCATTTTAATACTAAAAGTGATGTTCAGCCACTAATTAATTTAGCTGTTTTGCACTTTCAATTTGAAAGTATTCACCCATACTACGATGGAAACGGAAGAACAGGAAGAATATTAAATATCTTATTTATGATATTAAATGATCTTTTAGATATTCCGATCTTATATCTAAGTTCATATATTATTGAACATAAACCTGATTATTATAGATTGCTAAATCAAGTTAATAGAACAGCAGAATGGGAAGAATGGGTCTTGTATATTTTAAAAGCAGTTGAAGAAACATCAAATAAGACTGTCCAAAAAATAAACTCAATCAAAAATTTACTTGATAGAACAATTGAGGTTGTAAAAGAAAGAGCACCTAAGGTTTATAGAAAGGAATTGATTGAATTATTGTTTGAACAACCATATTCCAAAATTGATTACGTAGTTGAAAAAATTGGCGTAGAACGAAAAGCGGCGTCTCGCTATCTAAAAGAGCTTGAAAAAATTGGAGTGTTAAAATCCATTCAAATAGGACGTCAAGTTGTCTATGTCAATGAAGAATTAATAGAAATATTAAAGAGAGGCTAAAGCTATTATATCCTCTTCCAAAAAGTTCGAGTTTTGACATCTTTGGCCCACAAATCAAAAAAAGTCGCTGGTAATCAGCGACTTTTTTTTGTTTTTCTGATTTTAGGATAAAAGCGATAGTGACTTATATTCAGATGAAAAAAGTTCAATTTCCAGATAGGTACAAAGAATTGTCTTATTTGGTTTCTATATCTATGATATCATGTTTAAAAAAGTTGGAGGAGGCTCCTTTAACTTTATTAGTTCGAAGGGGCACGCGAACCTCGAATTTGCTTTAGAATCAAGTGAATTAATTATAGGAAAAAAGGGGTTGTCAAGAGAAGATGCGATTAAAAAACTAATGGAGGTCAAATTCCTAATGGAGATGGATGTGATTACAAATAAAGAATTTGAACACTTCAAAAATAAACTAACTCCGATAATCAAGACCGATTAAAAAGATCAGTGATCATTATTATTTCAATGTTTGATGGGTAATGTTTTCTATTTTGACTGTTTGCATGAAAGAAGCTTCATGTCTTCTTCCAAGTGGTTCGAGATTTGACCAGGTTGGCCCACAGATAAAAAAGCCGAACGAAAATCGTTCGGCTTTTTGAATATTATTATTTCCTTAGTGAAGAAACGAATTTAACATCCAAAGTGTTTTCTCTGTTTGAGATATGTATTCACTCATTAAACTAACTGTTCCCTCATCATCCGCATCTCCTGCAAGGGAAAGAATTTCGCGTTCTAATTGAATTAAGGTAGAGAAGTTGTTTACAATGATTTAACACCTTCAACTCCGTTAGTTACTCCTTTTTCTGCTTTTATTTTGGAAGTAGAAAGGTAATCTGAAAAGGTATGTAAAGGCTGGCCTTCTAGTGTTAAAATACGTTCAGCAATTTCATCAATTTTTAAAAAGGCATCATCGTACAACTCTTCGAATTTAAGGTGCAACTCAAAGAATTCTCTTCCTTTAATATTCCAATGCAATCCTCTTAAGTTTTGATAAAACACCTGATAATCGGCTAACAATTGATTCAATTTCTCACTTAAGTTGCTCGCCTTTTCTTTATCAATTCCTATTTAATTTTTCATCTTGGATTATTTTAAACTTCAATTCAAAAAAAACAAAAAAGATGGAGACTTTAAATGACTTCAGTTACAAAAATTTTTCAAATTCACGCTAGTTAAAGTAGTGTTTATTAAAAAGGTTAACCTGTTAGATTGAAGAAAGAAAGTAAGCCAATCAGAAAAACAAGACATCCAATTAAAAGAAGTCCTGATTGAGATTTAGCTATCGAAATTTTATTCATCTTCACAACATAGAAGTTGATCAAGCTATGTATCGGAATTGTAAAAATTATAACATAAGGACTCAATAATAGGAGCAATGTAAATCCAATGTGGATTCCGTTGGCGGAGAATCTTTCTAAAGCTCCCCAAAATGGTGTAGTTGTAGAAAAAGTTTTATCCATTCCCATTTGTTGCATTAAGGCTTTGGCCTCTTGCGCTTTTTCATCAGTTCTTTGTTCAAGAATCCCTATTCCTACTACTTGAATTAACCCGTAAATTATTTCTATCATGGCCCAACCCAAACCAAATGAAAAGGCACTATTTACATTTAGTCCGATAAAAAATAAAATGACTAATCGAGTGATTTCTTCGGTGGGTCCTGACGCTCCAACAATCAGGCGATTTGATTTAATGTTTTTAGCCTTTACATAAAGAATAAATGGAATTCTTAAAAGTAGAGCCAACCACCAACCCAATGCACCAAAAAAAAGGGATTTTAATTGAATTTCGAATCCAAAATAATCCGTGATATAAACAAAGGGAAGAATAGATAAAAGGTATAGAGGAAAGGCTAATATTAGATTTTTGAAAAACGGACTGATTTTCATTCTTTTCACTTTCTGTTAAAGATAGCTGCGAATCAGTCGTCCCTTTTCACTTTATTTATGAACGGTAATTTAAGCTGTTTGCTTTCTTTTTAAGACCAAATAGAAAAAACAGTAAAATTGAAATGACAAAGTGTCCCAATGGAAATAGTACTAAAAGTGATTGCGGATCTTGGATGCCTAGATTGTGAACGTAGAATAATGATATTGTATACATAACAATCAAGAATATATGAGCAATCAATGATTGCTTAATAAGTGATTTCGAATCTTTTGTTTTGTACGCGTAAACTGACCCTAGAATCAGGTAAAGGAGAAACAATAATTCATAAGTTGCATAAACATAACTCTCATGAATTATTAGAGAGAAACTATTTACAAGGAAATAGCCTAATAAAAAATAGAAATGAACTGTATGTTTAAGAGGTTTTCCCATAAAAAAGGCGGAGACATTCATCCCCGCCGTGTTGATTAAATTTAAATTATTTTAAATCAAACCTGTCTAGTTGCATCACTTTAGTCCATGCAACTACAAAGTCGTTTACGAACTTTTGTTTAGCATCTTCACTAGCGTAAACTTCGGCAATTGCTCTTAACTCTGAGTTAGAACCAAAAATTAAATCCGCTCTGGTTGCTTTCCAGACTTTTTCCTTGGTTCCTCTTTTGAATCCATCAAACAAATAAGATTGTCCCTCTTGTGGTTTCCAGCTGTAATCCATGCTTAATAGATTTTGGAAGTAAGCATTGTTTAAAGCTCCAGGTGTTTCCGTAAGTACACCTAATTTTGAACCATCATAAGTTGCTCCCATTGCCCTCATTCCTCCTACTAAAACAGTCATTTCTGGAGCAGAAAGTGTTAACAACTGAGCCTTATCGATTAAAATTTGTTCCGATGTTAAAGTGTATTCTTTTGATTGGTAGTTGCTAAACCCATCAGCCATTGGCTTCAGTAAATTCATACTTTCCAAGTCTGTTTGCTCTTGAGAAGCATCAGTTCTTCCTGCTTTAAAAGGAACGGTAATGTCGTATCCGGCTTTTTTTGCAGCCTTTTCAATTCCTACTGCTCCACCCATCACAACTAAATCAGCAATTGAAACTTTCTTTGATTCAGAGTCGAAAGCTTTTTTAGTTTCTTCATAAAAAGCTAGAACTTTTTTCAATTGAGGAGGGTTATTAGCCTCCCAATTATTTTGAGGAGCTAATCTAATTCTACCTCCATTTGCACCTCCTCTTCTATCAGAATTTCGGTAAGTTGAAGCAGCTGACCAAGCAGTGTTAACTAATTCAGAAATTGATAAATCAGAGGCCGCAATTTTATCTTTTAGTAATTTAATATCTCCAGCGTTAATTATTTCATAATCAGCAGCTGGAATTGGGTCTTGCCAAACGAACTCTTCTTTTGGAACTTCTGGTCCTAAATAGGTAGACTTCGGCCCCATGTCTCTGTGTGTTAATTTGAACCATGCTTTCGCAAAAGCCTTGTCGAACTCCTTTGGATTCTCGTAAAAACGCTTAGAAATTTTTAAGTATTCAGGATCTTTAATTAAAGCAATATCAGATACCAACATTCTTGGTTTTACAGTTTTAGTTGAATCAAATGCATTTGGATATTCATCTTCCGCAGCTTTTGCTTCAAATTGATGCGCTCCAGCAGGACTTTTAGTTAACACCCACTCATTTTCAAATAAAGATTTAAAATATCCGTGGTTCCAACTTGTTGGAGTTTTCGTCCAAGTAACTTCTAATCCTGATGTGATAGCATCTTCACCTTTTCCTGATTTATAATCACTTTTCCATCCAAATCCCATTTCTTCTATCGCAGCTCCTTCTGGCGCAGCACCAACGTGTGAGGCCGGACCAGCGCCGTGTGTTTTACCTAAAGTATGTCCACCGGCAATTAAAGCAACCGTTTCTTCATCATTCATCCCCATTCTTCCAAAGGCGATACGGATGTTTTTGGCTGATGCAACAGGATCACCACTTGCATTAGGCCCTTCAGGGTTTACGTAAATTAATCCCATTTGAACTGCAGCTAAAGGTTTTTCTAGTTCATCATCTTTCCATCTTTTGTTGTTGCTTAACCATTCGTTTTCTGCACCCCAGTAAACGCTTGATTGAGGCTCCCATGTATCTTCACGACCACCAGCAAACCCAAGTGTTTCAAATCCCATTGATTCGAATGCAACGTGTCCAGCTAGGATGAATAAATCAGCCCAAGAAATCTTCTGACCATATTTTTGCTTGATAGGCCAAAGTAATCTTCTAGCCTTATCTAGGTTAGCATTATCCGGCCAACTATTTTGAGGAGCGAAACGCTGTTTTCCTTCGCGGGTTCCACCACGTCCGTCACCTGTTCTGTATGTACCCGCACTGTGCCAAGCCATTCTGATGAATAAACCACCATAATTCCCAAAATCGGCCGGCCACCAGTCTTTGGAGTCGGTTAGAGTCGCGGGGTTGTACTTTTTTAAAACATAAAAAAAAAAAAAATAAAAATTTGTTTTTTTTAAAAAAACAACAAAA
>JAYPYW010000011.1:13907-54598 GCA_038154685.1 Flavobacteriales bacterium
TCGCTTCGATATCCTTTTTCAAAGCATCATAATCTAAATCTTCAAATTGTGATTTATAACTAAAGTCATCACCTAACGGATTTGACTTAATGGCATTTTCTCTTAGCATTGATAAATCTAATTGGTTAGGCCACCAATCTTTATTAGTTGGACCTTGCCCATGGGTAACCGTTCCATTAGATTTATTACTACCAAATCCCATTGGGCATTCAGTTTTTGATTCCGACTTGTTAGATTGTCCTTCTGATTTTTTTGTTTGATTTGAAGGGCTATTGCAGGAAACTAATAAAGCCAACGCTGCAATTGATAAAATTTTGATTTTCATTTCGATGGATTTTAGTGGAGTGAAGATTGTGAAACATCCATCAAAACTCAATATAAGATAAATGTATTTAATTATATAAATCATAATTAAAAACTATAACACCTCTTTTGATCTAGAAGGCAATTTATATCTTCAATAATTTTTTTCGAGTTTTGACACCTTTAGTCCCGTTGCATAAGAGAAGTCTTCACTTTTCTAAAAAAGAGAAAGCTTCTCTAATATAGACTTTTTACTTGGGTTTTTATTTTTTAAAAACAACTGATTATCAATAAGTTAAAAACCATTTCAATCTTGGCTTTTAAATTGCGCAGTAAAGTAAAAATTTTACTATGTGGAATTTATTCGACACCAAACGTATACAAATCTTTATTTTAATTACATTTTTTATCTCTTCAAATCCTCTCTTGAGAGCTCAAGACAAACCGATTTTAATTGGAGAGAGCATGAATCTTCAAAAAGACTATCCTGTGGTTCCTATTTTGTATGGAACAAGTACTGAAGGATTAAGGTCTAGTAGCGATTGTTGGAGTTCATTAGGTGCAGGATATATACACATAAACGATAAATTCAAAGGTAAAAACACATCTGTTCCTACAATCGCCTTAGATGATGGGTCTTACGGACCCATCTCATTAGGCTGGGATTTCACTTTTTACGGCCAAACCTACAACAGCCTATATGTAAATGTTAATGGTAATATAACATTTGGAGAGCCATACAGCGCTTATTCACCCAGTGGATTCCCTTCCAATAAAGTCCCTTCGATGATTGCTCCGTTTTGGGCGGACGTAGATTTAAGAGGTACAGGAAGTGGTGTAAACAACGTTTACATAAAGTTAGAGCCAGGAAAAGTAATAGTTCAATGGGTTCAGGTAGGGTATTATAAGGAAAATACAGACCCCAGAAACACTTTTCAAATAGTACTAACTGATGCAAATGACCCTGATTTAGGTATTGGATATAATACAAGATTTGCATACGGAGATATGAACTGGGGAGTTGGTAATGCCAGTGGAGGAACAAGTGGTTTTGGTAAAACAACCTATGCTACAGTTGGCGCTCAATCAGCAGAAGGGTCCGAGTTTTATCAAATAGGACTCTTTGGACAAAACAATGATAATTATGATGGCCCTGGTGGGAGTATTGATGGTGTACATTACCTTGATGGAAGATGTTTCACCATGGATTTAAGAACATTAAATGTTCCTCCTGTTGCTAATAACTTACCTGAGTCTAGAGAGATAAATTTAACCGCTGGTATGAATTATGACTTAAGTACTTCTTATGCTTCTCCTGAAATTGACCAAATAACAACAGTTGATGTTTCGAACAATACTTTATCAAATTTCACATGGGAAAGTACTCCCGGTAACTTAAGCACGCAAAATATCTCATTTACAACGGACGAAAGTGATGTAGGTTCGCATTACATCTACATTCATGCTCAAGATGATGGAATTCCGAATGCACATACTTATGATACAATATTGGTTAATGTTATTTCTGAATTAAAGGCGGGTAAAGGTTCGGCTCTTGCCTTTGATGGTGTAAATGATCATGTTACAGTACCACATAATAGTAAAATGTATAGTTCAGGAACCGGTACTTTTTCAGTTTGGATAAAACCATCTACTTTAAGCGGAAACTTAATTGAACCCATAATCCAAAAGAGTTCTCAATATGCAATTAGTTATGATAGAGGTTCTCAAAAAACAATCTTTACCGCTTGGAAAGATGGAACCCCTATATCTTTAACTTCTAATTCCACTATAACTGAAGATGAATGGAATCACATTTGTTTCTCTTATGATGGAAGTAATTTAACTTGCTACATAAACGGAATTAAAGACTCCGAAATAGAATTCGAAGGATTTCCAAGTAATTCGATATCCCCTCTTTACATAGGAACTAGTAATCAAAAAGAAAATTTCTTCAGTGGCCACCTTGATGAATTAGCTTACATAGGAACCTCTTTTAGTGAAAATGACATTCAGAAATTAATGTTTGAATTAGAGAATGTAAAAGTTAACTACAGGAAATTTTATTTCAAATTCAGTAACTCTCCAGTTTTAATAGATGATGGTCCTTACGAAAATAATGGCGTTCTGAACGATTTTGACACTACTTCCTGTTGGAAAAGAAATTATGCATCAATATGGACAGGAGAGTTTAGCACAGATTGGAATGCTGCTGGAAACTGGGAATCTGGACTTGTTCCTGTTGTATCAGACAATGGATCTATTTTAAAAGAAAATTTCGTTATAATCCCAGAGGTTGCAGCTGGAAATAAACCCATTTCAATAACAAGTTCTGTTGAAGTAAACAATTTAATTATTCATGATAAATCTTCCTTTAAATTAGAGTCAAGTGGAAATATTTCAATTAAGAAAAACCTTCATGGAAATTCAAACGCACAATTTTTCGGAAACATTAAATTTGATGGATTTGAACCGCAAAAAATCTTTGGTGATAACCTTTTTTATAATATTACTATAGAAAATAAAGTAACCTTACAAGGTAATCAGGATATCAAAGAGGATTTAATTTTAAACTCTGATGTTTTATTTGTTAATGGGAAAACACTTACTCTTCTTTCAGATACAAGTGGTACAGCTGAGATATATCACATATCTGGCTCAGTTAATGGTAAGGTAGTTGCTCAAAGAACTATAGAATATAAAGCCAACTCTGTTGGATGGCATTATTTAACCTCTCCCGTAACTGGTGCCAGCTTTGCTCAAATAAACGAATCCATTCCACTTAGAGGAATTGGGAATGGTCCCAACGATACACCATGGCCTAATATATACTTATATGATGAAACTGTACCTAGTCAAAATAAAATGATTGGGTGGTGGAGTCCTGACTCATTGAATCAAATAATTGAACAATCCCAAGGTTTTATCTTATTCTATAACAAAGCTGAACCCAAAACAATAAGCTTTATTGGAGAAGTTCATACTGGTGAAAAGAATAGAAAAATCACCTTCACAAATTCGAACAAACTGTCTTCTGATGGGTGGAACTTAGTTGGTAATCCATATCCAAGTATGCTCGATTGGGATTTAGTAAGTTTTTCTTCAACAATGGACAAAGCTTTATACGTTTATGACAATAAATTAGATAGATACTCTAGCTACGTAAATGGAATTGGTGTGAATGGAGGGACTTCCGAAATAGCAAGTACTCAAAGCTTCTTTGTTAAATCATCATCAGAAACTACCTTTTCTCTTAACAACGGGAACAGAATAACTGGTAAAAATAAATGGAGGGCTAAATCAGAGTCACCAGCCGAACATTTAAAAATAAGTTTAAATACCTCCACTGATAAAGATGAAATAATCTTAGTTAAAAACGAAAATTCAAACAACTCTTTTGATCCTAAGGAAGATGCTTATAAATTATCAAGTGATAATGGTTCGTTCGAAATTTATTTTAAAATGAATGACATTAAGTTTTCTATTAAGAATATGCCTTTTCAAGATGAAACTATCATTCCAATATTTATATCCGCAAGTATGGGGGAATACAGTCTAACTATTAAAGAAAGTTCTTTTTTTAATTCAGAGATTAATATTTTAATTCAAGACCTATTAACTAATGAAATAAATGAATTTCCTATCAATGAGAATATAATTTTTGAAACTGAAAATGTAATCGATAAGCACAGATTCAATTTGATTTTTAAAACTCTTAAATCAAATAACTTAGAGTCAGAATTAGTAAAGGAAAAGCCTTTTTATTCATATTCATATAATCAATTGAAAATCAACAATCTTCCTCCAAATTGTGATATTCAATTTTTTGATATCACGGGAAAAGTCGTTTTAACAATGTCCAACATTAATAGTCAAGGTTCTATTACAATTCCTTGGGATTATCCAAAAGGAATGTATTTAATGAAAATACTTAACGGAAATAGAGAAAGTTCTTTGAAAGTCGCTATTTACAAATAACGGTTAATTTATCTTTCACTTTAATAACATTGGGCTTATAAAAATTATCGATAGAGGACAAATCTATACGTTTCACTCTTCTCACTTGAAATAGATAATTGAACGAGATACATTCCGTTTTTTATACTAGGAGGAAGATTAATTTTGGTTTCAATTGAATTAAGATTGTTCAATTGATAAACAATTTCTCCTTTTAAATTAAAAACAACTAAATCATATACTTCCACTAAATCACTTACCTCTAAAGTTAAACTGCTTTGAACAAGCGTAGAGTTTAATTGAAATAGTGATTCATTGGTTTCTTCTTCCAGAATAGACGTAATCAAAATAGAATTATGATTGTTGTCGGCACCTATATTTGGAGCTTGGTTTTCAATGTCTACCGGATTTCCAAAAGCATCCACTTCTGGATAAGAAGGAATGTCTGCAAATATTCCTTGTCCTGCCATAGGGAAAGCTGGTTGAGGGAAAGATTTACCAGCATCAACCATTGGACTTCCTCCATAAATCTTAAACCCTTCCATTTCTAAAGAACTCGCATCGTGGAAGGCTGGCCATTCATCAACAATCTTGTTCTTGTCTCTGTTTTGAAAGCTGGTACTTATGTTTCCTTTAAAATAGTTATTGGAAACCCTCAAACTTCCGCTAGCAATATCAATTACTGGTCCTTCACTTCCAATACTAGCCCCTCCAGTAGTCATAAATGCATTATTGTAGATAAATGTATTGCTCGCGTAGATCTCGATATTAGGGCTATAGTTTTCTGTATAGTAAATGGTATTGTTGTAGATATAGCTGCTATCAGATCTAATGGGATCGTTTCCACTTCCAACAAAGCCAGATATCCAAATAGTGTTTCCATGATGATCTCTATACCCATCATTTACACTTACATTAAATCGATAGCCACAACGGTTATTAGATCCTAAAATCTCACAAAATCCCCCTTCACTATTTTGGCTGTAGTTATATTGATAAATTACATCTTCATTTCCAAAGTCGATGTGCATTCCATAGGAGTCACCATTTCCTTTTACATCGTAAGATCTATTATATTGAGCAATCACATGCTTACATCTGAAGGTCCACAATCCACTCCCTCGACCTGCTAATCTAGTTTCCGTGCCATTACTATAACCTGTTTGATCAAAGTCATTATTATCTACTAAAGCATTGTACATCTTTCCAAGAATAACTCCAGAACCTCCTGTTTGAAAGAATGTATTATTTTTAATTACAAAATTCATGTTTCGATTAATTGTCCAGTCAGAATTATCCCAATCCCCTGAATGCGTTGCCCAAACACCAGCTTTTCCAATATGACTGAAATAACAATTTTCAATAAGTACATCTTCAAAACGCACAACAGTAGTAACACTACCTCCGGCATCTTCCTCATTAGCATCGGATTCAAAACGTAACCCAGTAACTTTAATCGCATCAAAATCTTCAGGAAGTCCAACACTATATACGTCCGTTATTTTTAGATCATGAAAGTTTAATCCACTTGATATTCCTCCCCATTTATTGGCCTGGCAATATATACCATACCCTTTTTTCTCATTCCATCCATATCGGGTATCATTTTGTCGATCGTTTTTGATCCATAAATATGACATGTTAATGTAACTCGCATTTACAAGATTTACAGCACTTAAATAATCACCTCCTGAGATACTTCCTGAACCAGAGAGTACAGGTAATTCTCCAGGTCCATAATATGATATAACAATCGGATTGTCTTCAATTCCTGATCTTTTAACCTTGAGCTCTCCTTTAAAAGTATCTCCAGAACGAAAAAGCACGCGATCTCCTGGGTTTAAAAAGCCACCATTTCCATCTGTTTCAAATGCTGAATTAGCTTTTTCTATAGTCTTCCAAGGTTTCCAGTAAGTACCTGTGTTAGCATTATCCCCATTGCTAGCCACGTAATAAACATTAAAGTTGTCGGTTACTTTAATCTTGTCAATTAAAACAGCGGCATCCGAAGCTACGAATGAAATGGTATTGGTTCCTGTCACGAGACTTACCGACCAAAGACTAGATCGAGCTTGGCCCTGATAAGCCCAATTAGATTTTTGAAGTGTTTTACTAGTTGCTGCCGCACCATTAACAGATAAATATACCGACTGATTTGTTCCCCCATTAAAATGAAAAACTTCTAACTTATAAGTTCCATTTTTCGAAATTCCGTCTATTGTAAAAGTGACTATTCCTTCCGTTGAAGTAGCATTTTCTAATTTGACAAAACTGCCACTAGAAGCGTTTATGTTAGTTTCAATTGTATAACTTCCAGAAAGTGTTGCACTTTCAGCCTCTTGGGTAATATCAATAGATCCAAACAATAATGAGGGAATTAAATAGAAAAAAAGCGGCAATAAAAATTTCTTGTATAAAATCATTGTGGTAATGTGGTTTTCATAAAAAAAGGTAATTAAACCGGTTAGAAATGGATTTACAATTTGATAGGATTGATATACAACTTTTAATAAAATAATAGATTTGGCAGAGGAGTGCAAATTCTCAGATTGTTCACATACAACTGAAAGTGGATGCAGAGTATTAGATGCATTTCATAAAGGAGAACTTGATGAAGCTGCTTTGAATAATTACCATAAACTCGAAAGAGAGCGACAACGGATTGAATCTTCAGAGCATGAATTACGCCAAAGGGATCGTGCTTTCGGGAAGATGGTTAAAGAGGCTACAAAAAAGAAGAAGGCTTAACTAGCTTTTATTAAATGCAGTTCTATCTGTTTCATTTACAAATTGTATATTAATCAATACGAATTGTAAACATTAGTAAAAGAGTATTAATGATTTTTATTCAACTACCATTGAATAAAACCCATGACGACTTTTAAATTCAAATTCACATTACTTACAATCCTTTTAACAGCTAATTTCAGCTCTTTCGGACAAACCCATACAACTGATTGTAGCGGAGGGTCAGCTACTACTCCAACAACTAAAACTATTGAGGGGAAAACCATGAAAATGGTTTGGCATGATGAGTTTGATGGAACTGAAATTGATCCTACCAAATGGCAAGCATGTCCGGAATGGAAACGCCAGGGAGGTAGTTATTGGGAGGCAGACAATGCTTGGTTGAATGGTTGTGGAAAGCTTAAACTCAAAGTTAGCCAGAAGGGAGATTCTGTTTTTTGTGGGGCTATCCGAACTCGCAACCTTTACGATCAAAAATATGGTTATTTCGAAGTTCGTTGTAAAGTTCCTCAAATTCATGGAGGTTGGGCTGCCTTTTGGATGATGCCTTATGGGAACCACCCAGGAGATCAAGGAAATGATGGGACAGAAATAGACATATTTGAATCGATAAATGGTTGGAACAATAAAATCCAGCATGCAATTCATTGGGATGGTTACGGGGCTGAACACCAACATCAAAGTAAATCTATGGATCGTCCAGATATCTACGATGATAAAATGCACACTTTCGGAATGAAATGGACACCAACGGAGTACACTTTTTACGTTGATGACGTTGAAACTTGGAGAACTTCAGCTGGTGGAGTTAGTGATGTTGCTCAGTACTTAAAATTAACGATGGAGGTATCTAACCAGACATGGCCTGGAGATTGGAACAATCAGATCACCAAACCTATTGTATGGACAGTAGATTACGTTAGAACCTACTCTTTGGAAGAACCTGATTGTAACGGCGATTTTGGTGGAACGGCTTACTTAGATGATTGTGGCACTTGTGTTGGAGGATCAACTGGAAAAACGGCTTGCTTACCCTGTGACGTTTCTTCGGAAACTATTTTCTCTGAGCCTTTATACACACAAACAGGTGAAGACAAAACGTGGCAATGTATTATTGATAATAATGAGATTCCAATAGGTGTAAAATCAACCGAAGGAATTACTGGGTCAGGTATTAACGTAAAAAATAGTTTGGTGGAAGTTGGAGAGCATGCAACCAATCCAATTATTGAAAACCTAAAAATTCACACATTAGGTAATAGCTACGTGAGCAGAACTTATTTTGATAGATGGTCGAGATGGTATCAGGAAGATGGAAACACTCAAATCTATAGGTTATTTAAAGACGAAATAAATGTTAGAAACGATAGAGCTTTAGCAGCAAGAATTGAAACTTTCTACCCTGAAAAAAGAGCATTGCCAGAACCTGGAGTTTGGCACGAATGGGAAGGAAGGTACACAATTGTTAACCCGGCAGGTTGTTCTGCTCCTCATTATTGCTCAATTTTTCAAGCAAAGGGAAACAGCGTCGATCATTGGTCGGTTATGGTTAAAATGGACGATAAAGGAAATGTTTGGATGGACCGTAGAGGGGATGTTGACACCACTTTTGCAACAAACATGACAGGAAAGGCATTTGATTTAAAAGTTCGTGATAACGGTATGGATTACGAAGTTTATGTGGACGATAAATACATTGGAAATGGAACTTGGCCTCGTACAGAAGAAGTAGGTTTTAGATGGGGAATATATGTTGGTGAAAGTGAGGTTAAAGATGATATTTTAGTATTCGTCACTGGTGCAAAAAATAGTATTATCGATACACGAGATTGTAATGGTGACCCTGATGGTACAGCCTTTATTGATAATTGTGAAACTTGCGTTGGTGGGAAAACAGGTAAAAAAGCTTGTACCCAAGATTGCGCAGGAGTTTGGGGTGGAAATGCTAAAGAACCCAATGTAACTATTGGTAAGAAAAATGAAGTTTGTGGAAATGATAACGGAGTTGTTACGTTCACATTCCCTGACGAACCATCAAGAACAAACATCGAATTCAGTACCGATGGTGGATTAACCTACCCTAAAAACGTGTTTGATAATGTTGGGAGTACTTCCATAACTAATTTGTCAAAAGGAAGTTATCATCTCTATGCCAGATGGGGGAACGATGAATGTCCAATTGATTTAGGTACCGTTAACTTAGAAGCAAGACCAGCTCCCTCTGTTTCTGTTTCCAAAAAAGGTGCTGATTGCGGTACAGATAATGGAGCGATCACGCTAACATTCCCCGATGAATTAACAAGAACAGGTATTGAGTTTAGTTTAGACAATGGAGCCACTTACCCTATTCAAGTTAAAGACAATACAGGTAGTTATACATTTGAAGGTTTATCGAGAGGTGATTATCATGTTTGGACAAGATGGGGGAACGAAGATTGCCCAGTTGATATAGGGGTTGTTACCATTGGTGGTCCATCATGTAATTATGATTGTAATGGAGATTTGGATGGAACGGCATTTATTGATAATTGCGAAACTTGTGTTGAAGGAAAAACAGGCAAAACCGCTTGTATTCAGGATTGTAATGGTATTTGGGGTGGAAACACTACTGAGCCAGATGTAACCACTTCAGTGCAAGAAGAAAATTGCGAACAATCTGACGGAAGTATTACATTCTCATTCCCAGATCAATCAGGAAGAAGTGCTATTGAATTTAGTCTTGATGGCGGTTTAACATACCCCACTAAAGTTAAAGATAATATTGGTAATACAACTATACCCGGTTTAGCTCCTGGGACATACGATGTTTGGACACGTTGGGGGAATGACGAATGCCCTGTTGATTTGGGGGATTTGGTTATAAAAGCCGATCCCAATCCAATAGTAACCACATTAGTACAACCTTCAGAATGCGGAGCCAACAATGGTTCAATTACCTTTAATTTTGACGACACAAAAGGGAGATCTCGTATAGAGTTTAGTACTGATGGAGGTGCCTCCTATCCTACAAACGTAAGAGATAACACCAATTCGATAACAGTACCTTATCTTGCCCCTGGGACTTATGATATTTGGGTTAGATGGGGGAATAATGACTGTCCGGTTGATTTAGGTTTCACTACCATTTTGGAAATTCCTTGTGGTTATGATTGTAAAAACGAAAAAAATGGAACAGCTTACATTAACGATTGTGGTATTTGTGTAGATGCGACGGTTGAAAATACCCCTTGTGTTTATGAGGATTATATTGAACCTCTTTCAACAAAAGAGTTGAAAGAAGAATTTATTGTTTACCCAAATCCAACTTTAGGAGTAATTATATTTTCAGAATCGGTTGAATTTGAAGTTTACGACTTGTTAGGAAATCTGGTTGTATTAGGAAACGGAGATAGTGCTGATTTATCCTTACAAACATCTGGGGTTTATTATTTAAAGGTTGATACTAGAACAGTAAAGATTATTAAACATTAAAAACAAAATTATTCTGATTGGATAATTGAAAAGCTTGTACGTCTATTTTCCTGATGTTCTTGCTCGGTTTTAGCATCTTTAATTTTTAGTTTTTCTTCACCGTAACCTTTAGCAACTAATCGCTCAGGATTAATACCATTTTTTATTAAGTACGAAACACAACTTTCAGCCCGTTTCTGAGACAGCTTTTGATTATATCTAGCGCTTCCTCTTGAGTCCGTGTGAGAAGAAAGTTCGATTTTAAGTTCAGGGTTGTCATTAAGTGTAATTACAAGACTATCAAGGATTTTTTCAGATTCAGGTCTCAAAGACCATTTAGCTAAATCATACAATATCCCTTCCAAAGTAATCTCTCCTTTTGGGATAGGTTTTAAGTATAAGATTGATTTAAATTCTTGCTGGGATTGTTGGGTTACTAAACTATCATACCCTTTAAAATAGCCCTCTTTTTTACCTATCAAATTGTATTTAGTTTTAGGTGTTAAGCTCCATTGTACTTCACCTTTAGAATTGGTTAAATTAGAGTCAAGTAATACTTCATTAATTAATTGGACTTTAGCCTCCGGAATGATTTCCTTCGTTTCGGAATTCAGAACTGTTACATCAACTAAAATAGAGTATGGCTCGAATTTAAAAATATCCAAACAAAGCCCTCTACATGTATCGCACTCATTTCTGTTTGAAGAAACCCATTTTCTATCGTTTTTTTCAGCGTAAAAAACATCTTCTTTTCCGGAGTTAATAGGCATTCCTAAATTTCGAACTGTACCATTTGAAGAATCTAAGGCATAAACATCATAACCTCCTATTCCGTTTTCTGAATTAGAAGAATAAAAGAAAGTTCCTCCTTCATTAATATAAGGTGAAATATCATCTTGGTGAGTATTTACAATGTTATAATTACTTGCTGAATCAGCATTCCCGTATTTATCAATATTACAATACCAAATATCCATTAATCCTTTCCCTCCTGACCTATCACTAGCAAAGTAAATTCTTTTTGTTGTATGGTGGTAAAAGGGGTGAATAGCTCCACCTTTGTTAATGTTATCATTTAATTTTCTAGGCTGAGTATAAGCGCCATTAATCTTTTGAGTAAAATAAAGTTGGGAGTTTCCTTTTACATTGCTCGCGAAATAAATAATATGATTAACGGTATCTTCAGTAAAACTTGAAATCCCTTGTTTCCATTTCCCGATTACAATGGTTTCCGTTGAATTTATATTATTTCCATCTATTAAAACCTCATGAAGTTCAGAAGAATAACCATCATTTAAAACAATCGCTTTTTCAGAGGGGGTTAAATTATATATCGATTTTAATTGGCTAGAAACACGGTAAACATTAATAGTTTTTTTAGCTAATTTTTCTAATTCAACTTTACCCTTTTCAGCAATTCTCTTATCAATAATGGAAGGGTTAAGATCTAGCACTTTCTGATAATTTTGTTGTGCTATTAAAAGTTTATACTCTAACTGGGTTAACCTTTTATTTAACGGTCTGTTTTCTTTCCTTAAAATTGAATCTAATTGAGCATATTGGTAGCTATATAATAAAGCTTCAGCCCATTTAATTTTTAAAGAATTAAAAAGTGCTACCGAATCTACCTTTTCAGTGTTTATTTGGAATTGTAGGTTAGTTTGGTAAGGGTAGAAATTAACTCCATTACCATTATTATTAGAACCTTGAAAGACTTGTCTATATAAATCAGCCGCCTCAACATACCTCTTTTCTCCGAAAAACTTATCAGCAAAATAAATCTTTTTATTTAGGTCTTGTGCTAACAGGTTAGACCCAATAAATAAGAGCAATATGTAAAAAAATCTTTTCATTAAAATATCGAACAACCCTTTTTAGTTTGAATATTGTCATTAAACTTCAAATTGTACAAAATTGAAAGTTCAAACGCACCATTACCTTGGTTATAATTAGCAAGTCCAGAAACTGTGTAATCATAGGAGAATCCGTATTGCCATTGGTCGTTTTTTAGCCCTAACATCCCTACAATGGCATCATCATTTCGGTAGCTTATTCCCAATAAAACCGCTCTCTTTTCGTTCCAATCTATTTGATTAATTATATCAAATAATAAAACTTCTGCTAGTTGCTGCTCCATATAAATGAATTGTGTTTTCAGTTTATAATTGTCAGTAACCCTTGTTTCAGCTCCGATATTAGCAGTGACTCTATCTGGAAGGATAGCATTTTGCTCAAGTAGTGACTCGTTAACCGAACTTAAATGAAAATAGCTAAATCCAAAGTAAGGAGAAGTTTTAAACTTACTGTTAAAGTAAAAGTAGTTTACACCAATATTAAAATCAGCAACCATTACATTAAGTTTGGTATTGGCAAATATTTCCGAAGAAGGTAAACTGAAAGAACCTCCATCACTTGGAGAATATTGATCGGGTAAATTTAAAGTGGTGAAGTCAACGCTTTTATTAAACAACCCTAACGCACCTCCAAAAGCCACATTATGGTAATTAAATAATTCTTTATTGTATGAAAGATTTAATCTTGCTGTAAAAGTTTGGAAACTTCCCTGTCCAGCGACATCATTTATTATAGTTAACCCTGAAGCAATTCGCTTATTATGATATGGGAGTTTATATCCTAAGTTTAACATGTTAGTTACATATGGCTTATTCATTAAGCTTCTCCACTGATTGCGTGTATGAATTGAAGCTTGAATATCTCCATCAAAACTTCCTGTGTAAGAAGAATTGATAAAACTTGGCGCAGTGTAGTATTGCGAAAGATGATAATCTTGCGCTAAACTTACCGATGAGGTAAAAAGTAATATGTAAATCAATCTTCTCATTACCTTACAAGTGTGATATCACCTGTTTCTCTATATTTAGTTCCATCAAGTAAAGTACCTTCAAGTGTATATACATAAACACCATTTGGTTGAATTTCACCTTTAAAATTCCCATCCCAACCTGTTCCAGGATCAAGGGATTGAAACACTTGTTGTCCCCATCGATTGTAAATAGTAAAAATCACATCCTGATATGGACCACCTTGAATAGGAACAACATCATTAATATTATCTCCATTTGGAGTGAATACCGAAGCAATTTTCGGAGGAGTTTTAACTATAAGAGGAAGAGAAATAACATCTAAACAGCCATTTGATTTTGATGCCGTAAGGGTAACAACAAACACCCCCGTATCTTGATAATTATATACAATCTGATTTCCTTCATCAAACCCAATACCATCACCCAAATCCCATTCGAAAATTGAAGCATTTTGAGCATTTTCTGTTAGCGTTACATCTAATCCTAATTGAACAGATGAAGGACTGAAATTAAAATTCGCTACTGGTAAATCTCCATCAATTTCCACTACAACAGTGGTGTCATTAATACAGCCTAAAGAATCGGTTACCGTCAATTTAACAGGATATCCTCCAGGAACGCTATATAGAACATTTGAAGTTTGAATAGAATCAAATTCCCCATTACCGAAATCCCAGAACAACCCTAATTGATCTGAATTTTCTGAATAAGCAGTACTTGTAAATATAGTTGAGTCACCGAAGCAAACACCATTAAAATCAAAATTAACAACTGGGAGAGGGTAAACAATTAATGAGTCTGAAAGTGTATCTCTACAATTAAAATCACTTACTACAACTTGTGTTATTAAATAAGTTGAGTCTTTTGCGAAATAAAATTCAAAACTATCTTTCTCGATGACACTTTCATTTATTATCCATAATGTCGAATCGATTTCACCACTTGAGACAAAGGCAGTAGAATTAAATTTAGCCGCTTCATTTAAACAATGATTAAACAATTCAAAATTTGCCTTTGGTTTCGGGTATAAATCAAACTCTCTTGTTAAAGTATCCATACAGCCGTTACTTGTGTTAACAATTAACTCAACAGTATACTCTCCATCTATACTGTATTGTTTGCTTGGATTTTGAATGCTCGAAAAAGTACCATCTCCAAAGTTCCAATGCCATTCTGAAATATCTTCTCCAGGAATAGTTGAAGCGTCAATAAAGAATACAGAATCCTCAAAACATTCAGCTAAAACATTGAAATTTGCCTCCGGACCTTTGTAAATACTAATTGATTTATTTGTTGTATCTCTACAGCCTTTATCTGTTTCAATAATAAGGGAAACTTCATAGATACCATCCATTATAAAACTGTGTACAGGATTCTGGTTAGTACTCTGAAAACCATTATCAAAATCATACAACCAATTTGATATAATTCCACTTTTAACAGAACTACTATCATTAAAGGCTAATAATCCTCCTATACAACCAGATTCACTTCCAAAATTAGCAACTGGATTAGGGAAGAAACTTAAATCCTTTTCAATAGAGTCAACACATCCATTAATTGAAGTGACTTTAAGTTCTACTGAAAAATCCCCTCCTGCTGTATAATTATGTTTCGCGTTTTCAATATTAGAAACACTTCCATCTCCAAATTTCCACTCATAACTCAATGCCCCACTTGGAACACTAGAAGTGTTATAAAATTCCACTGAATCTCCAAAGCAAACACTTGGAGCTAAAAAGTTAGCTATTGGTTTTGGTTGTGCGTTAATCTCATAAGTATTTGAATCCACACAACCATTTAAAGTTGTTACAATCAATGTAACATTATAGGTTCCATCAGTAGCATATAAATGATTTATTTCTCCCCCTGATTTTGTTGTCTCATCACCAAGTTTCCACACTTGGTTAACTATTGAATCATTTGTAGACAAGGTTAAACTTTTGAAATTAATCGAATCATTATAGCACGCTTCAATTGAACTAACACTAATAATTGGTTTACCCCAAACATTAATTTCCCTTTCAACGGAATCCACACAATTATTATTTGAAGTTGCAATTAACTTAACAACATAGGTAGAGTCTTTTAAATAACTGTTATTTGGATTAATTCCACTACTAATATTACCATCACCAAAGTCCCAAGAATAATCAATTATACTTCCACTTGAAATAGTAGTTAAATTCAAAAAGGCATTGGTAGAATCTTCACAAACTTCCTCGGTAATGAAATCAACAACAGGAGCAGGATAAATATCAACCGACTTTATTAAACTATCAACACAGCTTTGATCAGTTGTTGCGATTAATTTTATAGTATAATTTCCTGGTGTGTAAAGTTTTGTTGGATTTTGATCAGTGGATGATGTTCCATCTCCTAAATCCCAATTCCAACTATTAATAGATCCATAACTAGCTAATGAGTTATCAATAAATGTAACCGAATCAATAAAACATTGCGGGGCAGCGGCGAAATCGATCAGAGGGACTGACCAAGAGGTTATGGTTTTTGTAATCGAATCTTTACACCCATTACTAGTTTCAACAATCAATTCAACATTAAAAACGGTATCGGAGCTAAATGTATTGATAGGGTTTTGTAAAATTGAATTAGACCCATCTCCAAAATCCCAAGTCCAATTAGAAATGAAGTCTCCTGTAATGGAAGAGTTGTCTGTAAACACAACCGGTGAATCTTCACAAGATTCTACAGCGTTAAAATCCGCTACTGGTGCAGGGTAAATATCCACTGATTTTATTATTGAATCCGTACATCCTCTATTGGTACTAGCAGTAAGTTTTATACTATAATTTCCTGGTGTATAAAAGTGGACAGGAGAAGCTTCATTAGAAAAATTACCATCACCTAAATCCCAACTCCATGAATCAACAACACCTAGATTAATGGCTGAGGCATTTAAAAACCTAACACTATCTAAAAAACAAACAGGACTTGCATTAAAAGCTAATTCTGGTTTAGACCATGTAGTGATGTTTTTTGTAATTGAATCTGAACATCCATTTGCTGTTGTAACGATTAATTTTACTGGAAAAACCGAATCTGTAATAAAAGTATTTGTTGGGTTTGGAAGAGAAGAAGCATTACCATCTCCGAAATCCCAAACAAAGCTTGTTATAACATCATCTGTTATCAAAGAAGCATCCGTAAAGCTTGTTGCACTATCCAAACAAACCTCTTTTGCATCAAAATCTGCTTCTGGAGAGGGATAGATATTTAAATTTTTCTCAAGTGTATCTGAACATCCACCATCGTTACTTACAATTAATTCCACATCGTATTCCCCTGGATTATATTTGTGAGCGGGATTAGTTAAAACTGATCCACTTCCATCACCAAAATGCCATTGTACAAAATTAATGTTCCCCAATTTTGATGTGCTTGAATTAGTAAACCTTACTGAGTCCAAATAACAAGTAGGTAAGGCTGAATAATTTGCTTCTGGAACCGACCAAACCGTAACCGATTTTGTTAAGGAATCAGAGCATCCATTATCCGAAGTAACCTTCAGGGTTACGTCAAAAATGCTATCATTTGAATACAAGTTATTTGCATTCTGATCAATTGAAGAATTACCATCACCAAAATTCCAATTCCAATTGGTTAAAGTTCCACTCGAAATTGAAGTATTATCAATAAAATTCATCTCAGTTCCTAAACAAACATCAGAAACATTAAAGTCAACTTTGGGACCATAGAAAACATCTAAATCTTGAACAATTGAATCAGAACACCCCTTATCTGTCTCCACAACTAGTTTTACATTATACGTTCCTGGAGCGAACATTTTCTTTAGATTTTGCTTAGTAGAAAACTCACCTGTTCCAAAATCCCAATTCCAACTATCAATTATCCCAAAATCTGCAGAGGACAAATCAACAAAGTCTACAGAATCCACAAAACATTGAGGCGCAGCATTAAAATTTGGGGTTGGAACAGACCAAACCGGAACATACTTAGTAATTGTATCCTTACAATTATTTGCTGTTGTAACGGTAAGAGATACTAAGTACACAGAATCAATAGCGTAAATAAAATTTAAATTCTTTGCTGAACTGGTTTCTCCATTTCCTAGATTCCAATCCCATGCTGTAATCACATCACTTGATACAACCGAAGAATCAATTAATTGAGTAGAGTCCCCAAAACAAACCTGATTGAATCCAAAATTCGCTACGGGTGCCGGATAAATATCAAGTGATTTCACAATAGAGTCTCTACAACCATTGTTTGATTCAACCTTCAAATTAATATTATATTTCCCTGGAGTATAAAGCTTTTTGGGATACTGATCATTAGAGTTAGTTCCATCCCCTAAATTCCATTCCCAAATTGCAATTGAACCATTTTGAAGAGTTGTTAAATCGTTAAATTGAACTGAATCAATAAAACATTGAGGGTCGGCTTCAAAATTTGCAATTGGATTTGAAAATACTTCAATGGAATCGATAATTGAATCCTTACAATTATTAGCACTTGTAACAACTAACTGGACACGGAAAATAGAGTCGTTTAGATAGGTATGTGAGGGATTTTGAAGAGATGATAATGTCCCATCACCAAAATCCCATAACCATTGGCTAATAACATCTCCAGAAATATTAGATGAATCTGTAAAATTCATCGAAACTCCTTGACAAACCTCAGTAAAATCAAAATCTGCTACTGGCGAAGGATATATATCTAAGCTTTTTGTTAAAGAATCAATACAACCAAAATCATTTTGGACAATTAATTTCACATCGTAAGTTCCAGGAGTAAATAGGTGTTTTGGATTTTGTTCTCCGGACGAAGTGCCATCATCAAAATCCCAAGTCCAAGAGCTCAATTCCCCGAAGGTAGAATTAGAAGAATCAGTAAATGTAACCGAATCGATAAAACACTGAGGAGAACCACTAAAATTAACCGTAGGATTAGACCAAACCGTAATTGGTTGAACAGTGGTATCCGAACAGTTATTGGCAGTTTTAACAACTAACTGAACATTGTAAATACTATCCTTTGCAAATAAATGATTTGGGTTTTCAATAATTGATGTATTCCCATCACCAAAATCCCAAAGGAAGTCTGTAATAATATCACCTGTTACATATGAGCTGTCATTAAATATTGTATTATCTCCATCACAAACCTCTGATGTATTAAAGTGTGCAATCGGATTTGGATTTAATGTAAAGGCATTTGTAAGGGAATCCGAACAACCAAATACTGACGTTGCTACTAATTTGATATTGTAAACCCCTGGGCTGTATAAATGTTTAAGCGAATCTTGATTAGACGTATTCCCATCACCTAAGTCCCAGGCATAATTACTAATAGATCCATTTTTGATTGTCACATTTCCGTTTAGCTCAATTGAATCAATGAAACACTCAGGCGTAACAGCAAAGCTCACCAAAGGAAGGGAATGAACTTCAATATTTTGAGTAATCGAATCTTTACAACCATTGTCGGATTCAACAACCAATTTGACTTCAAAAAGGGAGTCGTTGGCAAAAGTTCGATTTGGATTTTGAAGACTTGAAGTGGTACCATCACCAAAATCCCAAGTCCAGTAAGTAATTATTCCCGTATTAATTTTAGATGTATCTATAAAATTGTTTGTACCTCCTAAACAAACTTCCGAAGTCTCAAATCCTGCCTCAGGTCCTGGAAAAATTGAAACAGACTTTGAAACTGAGTCTGTACATCCAGAATCAGATGAAAGAACTAATTTTACAGTATAATCTCCTGGAACGTAAAGGTGGGTTGGACAGGTATCATTAGAAAAACTCCCATCTCCTAAATCCCACGAGTAAGATGTAATACTTCCATTTTTAATCGTACTCGAATCAACTATCTTAACAGAATCTAATACACATTGTGAAGCTCCGATAAAATCAGGAACTGGATTAGAGTTAACAGTAACTGTCCGGCTTAAAGTATCCTTACAACCATTATTTGAGGTAGTGATCAATTCAACGGTATAGGTAGAATCTACGCTATAAATATGATTTGGATTTTGTATTGTAGATGTGTTTTCATCTCCAAAATCCCAATTCCAGTTTGTAATTGTCCCTGAAGAAATAGAACTAGCATCTAAAAAATTATTAGCATTTCCTAAACAAATATTAGTAGTGGAAAAACGAGTTACTGGAGAAGGATAAATATCCATATTCTTACTCACCGAATCAGCACATCCTTTGTTGGTTATTATATTTAATTCAACTGTATAGTTTCCAGGACTATACATATTACCAGTATTTTGTTCAGTTGATGTTTTCCCATCTCCTAAGTCCCATTCCCAACTTGTAATAGAACCAAAAACAACAGAACTTCCATCATTTAGAAAAACAGAATCTTGAAAACAAAGTGGCGCCGCGATAAAATCAACAACTGGAATAGACCAAACTGTGTCTTCTTTGATAATCGTATCCTTACAACCAAATGCATCCTCAACAATCAATTCAATAGTGAATTCACCATCACTTGTGTAAGAATGATTAGGATTTTGAACAATCGAACTATTTCCATCTCCAAAATCCCAATTCCAATTACTTATTGTCCCTTTTGGAACTGTGCTTAAATCCGTAAACGATTTTGATTCCCCTTCACAAATTTCGGTAAACGAGAAATTTGCGGAAGGCAAGAAACCAAAAGTTAAATTTTGATTTGTAGTGTCTTTACACCCAAAAGAGTTTTCAACTATCAACTCTACGGTATAATTACCCCCAGCCCCATACTCATGTGTAGGATTACTAACATTTGATGTATTAGCATCCCCAAAACTCCATGTCCAATTAATTATCGAGCCGCTTTCAGAAGAAGACGTATCAAAAAACCTTGCTGAATCTTCCAAACATAAATCTCCTGTTGTAAACCCAGCATTTATGTTTGGCAGCACTTTAACAACTTTCGAAATAGTATCCGAACACACTCCATTTGAAGTAACGATTAACTCAACATCATAATCATTAAAGCTACCATATGTATAGATTGGGTTTTCCAAAGAATTGGTAGCTCCATTACCAAATTTCCATGCAAAGGATGGACTTCCCCCGGCGTCATAGGTGGAAGTATTATTAAAAACTGTTGCATTTCCAAAACAAACCGAATCAGCATTAAAGTTGGCAATAGTAGCAGGCAAAATGGTTAATTTAACAGAATCAACTACTTCTGAACAGCCTCCATTTCCAGTGGATGTTAAATATAGAGTTACTAACCCACTACTTATTTCTGCTGGAGTTGGCGTATAGGTAACATCCGTCGTGTCAGCTTTCGGAGAATATATTCCTGCTCCCCCACTCCATAAACCACCAGTAGCTTGCGTAACTGTTCCATCCAAAATAAAACTCGGCGAATTAGAGCAAATTGTTTGGTTATCTCCAGCCTCAACTGTAATAGGCGCTCCCTGAGCAGTTACCGTTATTGTATCATAAACAGCTGGACAATCATCCACATCCGTCACAATTAACGAATAAGTTCCAACTCCAACGTCAATTGAATCATTTGTTGATCCATTACTCCATTGGTATGAAAATGGTGGTGCACCACCGGTTATACTTGGGTAAATTTGAACTGTAGATTCTCCAAAACAGATTTGTGGATTTTCAGGAAGAATCGACAATGATTTATCACTAATAAACTTAACATTAACTGTATCCCTTATTGTATCAATTGAACAAGCGCCCTCTAAAAGCCCACTCAATTCGTATAAAACAGAATCGGGAGCTCCAGAATCATATGTAACAATTGTTGTATCGCAACCTGATGTACAACTTAAGTATGCATCATATGCAGGATTAGCAATAGCTCTCCACCTTATAGTGCTTTCAACAAATCCTGAAGTACCAAGGGTATCAGTACAAGCATCCGTAACATAAATTGGATCTGATAAATCAGGTCTTCCTATCGCCGTTAAAGTATATTCATTAGTGTTATTACCAGGTTTACAAAACGTTATTCTATGAGGTCCAACACCGCTCAAACAAATTGTATCACCAACTGGAGTAGGATCATTACATCCTATTTCATAAAATAATGCACCAGGGGGAACTGCCCCATCGCTGATACTAAATTTAATTCCTGTTGTGTAAGGGTTTAAGGTAACAACAAATTCTGCGCAATTATCCGATCCTGTTGCAGTACAGCAGTGACCATCTCTTTTAAAATACGGACTAACCCATACTGAATCTGCGTTATTTGATAAATCAATGGTATATGATGGTGTAATCGGATCACACTGACCAATTAATTTTTGAGCGTAGCCCAAAAAAAGAAGCAATATAATTATCCCCCAATTTTTCACACAACTAATTTTTCCCCAGCCTATTCTACAGAAAAATAGGTATTTAGTTACAAAATAGCATTTCAAACGAAATAACGAAGTAGCTTATGTAGCTCCTGATTTTATTAGCTAATACTTGAGATTAAATGACAAGAGAGCACTTTAAACATTATACTTGAAATAGAGTAATGAGATTGGATATTTCTTGTCCAGTAGAAAGAGAAAGGAAGTCCCTAAACTATAACTTATTACGGAACTTAATTTTAATTGGGAATGGCAACAGTGCTAATTTAACATCGCAATCTCCAGGAATCTACTATATAAAGATACAGCAAGGTAGTTTGAAGGTTGTTAAACAATAAATTACAAAAAAAAGAAGTCTCCTTGAGGAGACTTCAAATCATATTAAAACTTACCAATTATTTCCCACAAGAGGAACATCCGCAAGCTGTTTTACAAATGCAGTTTTCTGTTTTACTACAATTGCAACTTTCATCACTGTTATTAGTTGAATTTAATCCATAAACAGTTGTTGCTAAACCTATTGCCATAAAGGCGATTGCTAAATATTTTTTCATTTTATTTCTATTTTAAAATTAAACTTATGTTAAATAAAGTAGTTCTCAAGAAATAGAATGAATTGGCGGTTTATAAGGTTTATGGTTAAATATGTACTTGTACATACTGTTGTAGATATCTACAACTTCGGTATTAATATTTAAAGATTTGAATTTAAATGCGGGGGGTTTTTCGTTTTTTAAAACCAGCTTTAAGCAACAACAATTCGAAGTGCATTGACCAGCACAATTTTCATTATCATCCGATTGGCTTTGACAACTTTTATCAGCAACTTCTTTTTTTGCACAACACGAATCCAATTCCATTTTTTCGGTTTCAGCTTTCATAGATCCAGAAGAATAAAAAGGCATTTGCGTAACTGCAAATCCTAAAAACAAAACCAATGCTATTTTGATGAAATTCTTCACATTGATTAAAATAGATGTTTTTAGTAAACGGATCAAATTAAATCTATTTTTTAACTTCATTTTAACAAAAAACACAACAGACCAATCATACTATTTTAACAAAGATTATTTTTACCAGATATGAAAAACAGTCATAACTACACATTATCCCTAAAATGGTTGGGCAATGAGCAATCTGTTAATCATAGAGAAGATCGTATTTATGAAATTAGTATTGAAGGTAAGCCACTTTTAAAAGGATCTGCAGATAAACCATTTTTTGGGGATCCTAGGCTTTATAATCCAGAGGACCTTTTATTATCCGCCTTATCATCCTGCCATATGATGTCATTTCTTTACTTATGTCGCAAAGCGGGAATTAAAGTTAAATCATATACAGACGATCCAATTGGAATCCTTAAGTTGGATAACTATGGAAGCGGCAGATTCGAATCAGTAACTCTTAAACCTGAAATTGAATTGGTGGACTCGTCGAAAAAAAGTGAAATAGAATCCTTGCATCAAAAAGCAGGAAAGCTCTGCTTCATAGCCAACTCTGTAAATTTTCCGGTTTACTATAAGTAAACTAGAAGGCCTCTCCAATAAAGAAATAGAATCCCATTCCATCAGGGTTCCAGCCTAAATCTAAACGAGTGAAAACATCTCTTTTAGGGAAGATTAAATAACGTAATCCACCTCCCGCAGACCATAGCAATTTATTGAAATTTAAATCGGGAGCAACTGATCCTACTCCTGCAAAAACCGCTCCTCCAACTCTTTTGCTAAAAGGAAAGGGTAGCCAGCGATGTTCAGCTTGGAAAGCCATCATATTATTATCTCGGTACTTTCCTAAATAATATCCTCGCATCATCATTTCCCCACCTATCATACTTAACTGATTAAAAGGAACCGCACCTTCAGAAAATTGTCCAATGGTTTGAAAAGCGGCTACATTTCTTTTGCTTGTCTTAAAAAAGGCTCTTCCATCAATAAAAAGGGTATTTAAAGTATGCGTAGATGACCACGCTGGACGGAACGCTAAATATCCAACCTCTGCTAAATATCCATGACGCACATTCAAAACATTATGACGTGTATCATAAACAACACCTAATCCTAACCCTAAGTTTGCGTATCCATCGTCTCCAAAAACTGGATAAGGAGAAACGTCCTCCATCCAATCAAAGTCAACCTTACTCAAGCTTTCATAATCCAATTGTAAACCAACATACCAATGTTTCCAAACCTTTCTTAGTACTCTTTCTCTAAAAACTAAAAAGTTAGCGTTAGCAATTGCAAGTTCTTCTCCTTTTATATCGGGTCCAGTTCCATAGAAATACAACGGATAACTTTGAAACTTTAATTTTCCCAATCCAAACCATTTATCCTGATCGGAATACAAAGCATGATCGAAATTTATTCCATACTGTCCTTCAACTGTTACAAAAGAAAAACCTCCAAACTCACTTAACCTGTTAGATGTATCTTGGTTAGCATAATACATATAAACCCCGGCTGCTCCAAACTCCCAACTTGTTTCAGGTGAGTAAGCTAAAATGGGATACATTAACCACTTTGCTTTGCTGGCATCTGTTGTATCATTAAAATAACGGTCATATAATTTCTTTACTGTAGATTGAGAAACCACTTGATTAGAAATCAGCATAAAGAGACTTAAAATCGAAAGTGTTTTAAATAAATGATATTTCTTTCTTGTTCTAATGAATCTAACAATTAAAGTTGACCACAAAATAACTAAGAAAATCTCAATCGCATTGTAAAAAAATGAGCTTATTAAGTTTCAAACAAACACAACAATTAACTATTAAATAAATTCTTGGTACCTGTTCTTTATGAAAAGAACCTTTATAACAATTCATAAATTTAATATCTTGCATATAAGACAACTAAACTCGTTTCATGACTAATTTATTTAAGCAAGCTGGAATTGTATCATTTCTAATTTCCTTTAATTTAAACGCCCAAGGTGGTTTTACAGAACCTTTAACCATCCCAGACACAATAAACAGTAATACAGTTCATCTTTATGTGAAAGATACTGTACATGAATTTGTTTCGGGAATAGAAACTAATACATACGGAATTAGTGCGTCCTATTTAGGACCAACTATCATAATGGACAAGGGAGATTTTGTGCAATTAAACGTTCACAACTTATTGGACGAAACAACTACAATGCACTGGCATGGGATGCACGTTGCGCCTGAAGATGATGGAGGACCTCACACGGCAATTTTAGCCGGAGAAACTTGGTCGCCCGACTTTACTGTTTTGGATGAAGCTACAACATTTTGGTACCACCCGCACTTACATGAAAAAACCAACGAACACGTTTCTAAAGGCGCTGCAGGGATGATCATCATAAGAGACGAAGAAGAGGCTGCATTAACTTTACCAAGAACTTACGGTATAGATGATATTCCAATGATATTGCAAAGCAAAGCTTTTGACGCTTCGTGGCAAATTGAAGTTGGAGGAGGTACTGTAGATGATGTAATGTTGGTAAATGGTGTTATTGAGCCATATGTTGATGTGCCTGCACAAATGGTAAGGTTTAGAATGTTAAACGGATCTACCGGAAGAACTTTTAATATCGGTGTTTCAGATAACAGAAATATTTACCAAATTGGATCCGATGGCGGTTTATTAAACGCTCCTGTTTCTTTGAACAGAATAGTAATAGCTCCAGGAGAAAGAATGGAATTTGTGATCGATTTATCTAGCGATGAAAGTGAGACGCTTTACCTTAAAAGTTATGCATCGGAATTCTCAACAGGGATAACAGGGGCTGCTGGTGGCCCTGGTGCTACCAATGTACTAGATGGAGCTGATTTCAACGTATTGCAATTAAGGGTAACTTCGGCAACAGCTGGAGCTATTACGTCTTTACCTACGGTATTAAACGACTTGGTTCCTATTGCTGAAAGCTCTGCAGATTTAACAAGAACGCTTACGCTTGATGGAGGTGGACCAGGAAATCCTTTTACAATTGATGGAGAAATAATGGACATGTCAGTTATAAATCAGACTGTTGAATTAGATGCTACAGAAATTTGGGAGATTGTAAACGAAACACCTATTGCCCATCCATTTCACATCCATGATATTCAATTTTACATTTTAGATAGAGACGGTGTTGCTCCCCCTGCCAATGAGCAAGGGAGAAAAGATGTTGTTTTTGTTTACCCGGAAGAAACTGTAAGGTTCATTGGAACATTTGAAGACTTTGCCAACGAAGAAATCCCTTACATGTACCATTGCCATATTTTAACACATGAAGACGGCGGAATGATGGGTCAATTTATCGTTGTAGATAATTCTGAAAGTTCGGTGAATGACATTGATGCAAATTCCATTTCGGCTTTCCCTAATCCAACGGAAGGTTCAATAAATATTCAAGCAACCGAAAATGGATCTTACAAAATTACAAACGCTATAGGGCAAGATGTTTTGCAGGGACTTTACCAAGAGAATTCAAGTATTGATTTAAGCTCTTTGGAAACCGGAATCTATCAATTAGTTGCAACTTCAAATTCTGGATTAACATCAACTACGAAAGTGGTTAAGAAATAAAGGGCTTTTAATTAAAATTTAATTCTCAAACCCTTCATAAACAATCGGAATTAATTCTCGCTGAACTTTATTGTTTAGCGGCTGTTTTTGGGTCATGATAATAATAATTGATTCATTTTTTGGAGATATCTTGAAATGTGTTCCGCCAATTCCGCTCCACCCGTAATCACCTTCTCTTCCATATTTCCCCCACTCTTGGAGGTTTACACTGAAACCTAATCCGAAACCAATGGCAACTTTCCCTCCTCGTTTGTAAACACCTTGCCCTTCTGGCAGTTGATTTTGAGTCATTTGATCCACTAAAGCAGGCGAAATAATTGTATCAGAATTATAAATTCCCTTGTTTAACATCAATCTGCAAAACTTTAAATAATCCGATGTAGTGGAAACTAAACCTCCTCCTCCTTGATGCATTCTATCTTTTGAGAATTCCGACGATTTATAAGATTCTTTTAAACGAAGCCCAACTCCGTAAATGGAACAAAACCTCTTAATTTTTGACGCGGGTAATTGAAAATGCGTATCCTTCATTCCAAGCGGTTGAAAGATTTTCTCATTCATAAATTCACCTAAACTTATACCACTTACGCGCTCGATAATAGCTCCTAATACGTCTACAGATAAACTATAATTGTACTCTTCTCCTGGTTCACTTTGTAAAGAAAATCCAGCTAATCTTTCAATCATTTGATCACTTTTTGCCACAAACAAAGGATGGTTTGTATTGTAAGAAAGATCAACCCTTGAAGCCCCCAATCCCAATCCGTAAGCAAATCCAGAGGTATGACGGAGTAAATCTTTTACAATCACCTTTCTTTTGGGCGCTTCCTTTTTTGCTCCTTTTAAAACTTTTAAGTCGCTTAATTCTGGTAAGTATTTATCTATCGGGGCATCCAGACTTAATTTTCCTTCTTCTACTAATATCATCGCTGCCAGACTGGTTATTGGCTTTGTCATGGAGTATATCCTGAAAATCGACGAAGTATCCATCTTTATTTTCTCTCCTTTGTCCTGGTAACCATAAGCAGTATGCATAGCCATCTTGCCTTTATGTTCAACCAGCATTACAGCGCCTGCTATTTTATTTTGAGCAACGGCATTCTGGAAATATTGATCGACTTCAGATTCGGCCTTGAAAGATTGAGCAACTGATACGAGAAAACTAAAGGATAAGAAGCAGGAAAATAGAAATTTCATAAAGCTGTGTTTGAATTTAAAAATAACATTTCAAAATTCAAGCCAAAGAGAGAATATACAATAGGAATGATGTATACTCTTTGTCTTTGCACACCATTCGTAGTTTACTGCTACTTCTGGATCTTCTAATGAAATTGGTTCTCCAATTTTTGGAGTCCTTAGGGTTAAAAGAAGATTTACGATAGTTATTTTGCGTAAAAAACTGATAAACAACCATATAAACCCATAACATCTAAACTTATATAATGGGTTCAGGGATATCTATTGAAGGTAAAATTAGAAAAGGAATTACTCTCAAACTGAGATTAGAGTAAGGATTTAATTTAAAAATCTACTGTTTATCCAGCTTTTTAAAGCATCAATTTTTTGACTGTCCAAAGGTCCAGAAAAAAGTTCATGTTCTGCTAAACATTTCTCAAAATCATCCATCCAAATATTTAGTAAATCAATTAATGTAAGGATGTTATCATTACTTATTTCTGCCTCGTTAAAAGCTATAGTTATAGCCTTAAAATCACCCGAAAAATTTTCATCTGCATTACAATTACAAACCAAAAACTCTTTTAAGTCTTCATAAATAAAACGTAAGTCTTTTAAGCTTGCATTAAAACTTAAAACAGCTGTTTCATCAATTATAGATTTTATCTCATTTAAACTTGCCTTAATTGCTTGTTTGGCCTCTGTTTGCAACAATTCCTTTGTTTCCATTCTTCAAAGCTATTCATCATTACTTTCAATCGCGATAACATATGTTAATTAACACAGATTATATAACTTAGAATCCATGGATAATGGTTTTAAAGAGGCGTTTAATCGATTTAAGTTTTTGAAACTTACAGATCTTGTTGCTTTATTTAAAATCGCTACCCTTAAGTCTTACAAAAAAGGGGAAATAATAGCGGAACCCGGGAAGGTTTTTGAATATGCTTTTTTAATTAGAAAAGGTTTAATCCGAACTTATGTGATAACTCCTGAAGGTGAAGAAAAAACAATCAGATTAGCCTTAGAAAAAGATTTCACTTCTTGTGGACAATCAATGCTATTTGGTAAAGCTTCAACTGAATATTTGGAAGCGATGGAAGATTGCAAAGTTATTGCCATTAATATTCAGAAGCTCAACAAGCTTTGTGAAGATAACATCCGTATATTGAGGCTGCACCATGAGGGTATCAAAGAAGCATTTGGGGATGCTATTGAAAGAGTTGAATTTTTCACTATCCTTACTCCTGAGCAGCGTTACCAAAGAATAATGGATGAGTCGCCCGAGCTAATTCAACGCGTTCCTCAAAAGTTCTTAGCTTCTTATCTTGGGGTTACTACGGTTTCTCTTTCTAGAATCAGAACGAGATTAATTACCGGATAATTTCATTAATTAACATATGTTATTTCGTGTGGTTTTTCATTGCCATAAACTTGTATCATCAAACAAATCGCAATGGAAACTATTACAACAAACATTAACCAATTAGCAAAATCTGAAAAAGGAATTAAAGCAGAAAACCTTAAAGTGGTTTTGTTCATGGCATTTATCCCTTCTATCTACTTAATTGGTAAAATTGTTTCACAATTATTTTAATCTTCTGGTATGAAAACGGTTATAATCGACGTAAGAACACAAAAGGAATTTAAGGACGGAAGCTACCCAGGAGCTCTTAATATGCCATCGGGAGATTTTAACCCTAACTCATTTCTTCCGTACAAAGAAAACCACATTGCTTTGGTTTGTTTCAGCGGAAATAGAGCTGGTAAAATTCAATCTAAACTATTCGAAGTGGGTTTTACAAATGTTTCTGTCATGGAGCATCAAATGGCAAACATTCTTGAAGGACCCAAAAAGAAAGAAAGCATTTGGACTGTTGATCGTCAGTTTAGGTTAGTTTTAAGTATACTTATAGGAATTTCCCTCATTGGAACTTACCTTCTTTCATCACCAGCTTACTTAAGTATTTTATTCATCATAGTTGCAGGACTTCTTTACTCCGCAATTACCGATAATTGTTACTTAAAAGCTTTAATTGGAGCCATGCCTTGGAATAAAGAAACTTCAGAAAAGAGCACTGAGCAAGAATTTATATTTACTGCCTAAAACTTCAAAATTTTCACCACTTTATTATTGGAGAAACGAGCATAATAAATTCCATTTGACCAATTGGACAGGTCTAATTTTGAGGAATTATTTGCGTTTTCAAAAACGGTTTGGCCACTTACATTGGTAATATATTTTAGGTTCTTTGGGAAAGAAATAATGGAAGAACTAGGGTTTGGATACACCGAAAATTGACTATCTAATTCATTGACTGAGCTGATAATTGGAGTTACTGCCAATTCATTTAAATAAGTACTTTGGAAACCTAATAATTCAATCTTTTTTAGTGCTCCGTCGTAAGGTTTATCGGAATAAAAATATGGATCACTACTAAGAACCGATTCTGATTCCGTTTGAATTAAAAACACTGGATGCCCTCCGGTAAAAGCTTTTGTATTTAAAGAAATCGCAGCATCTTCTGAGGTAGTTTCAAACGCAATTACCTCCTCCGAAGAAGTTGTAAACTGGTAATGTACTTCATTCGCTTCTACCTCATCAATAGTGATTTTTTCAATGAAGGAATTTTCCACTAAAGAACGAGTTTCTATTTGATTTACCAACCCATTAACACTTTCCTCAACCACAATAAAGTATCTTCCTTTGATGCTTTCGTTCCCAATAATTCCCCATGGCTTTAAACCAGTAACAGGATCTGCTGCTCCACCAATGGCTCTTCGGGTAAAAATAGTGACATCTCTTGAGGCATTACTCATTGCTGTTCCGTATCGAATATCACCATATCCATTCCTTGGATTCTCAGTTGATTTTGCTGTAACAAAACCTAAGGTTGGACCATTTCCAGAGAGTGTATTGGAAACAGCAAACCAACCGCTACCCGCAGCACTATTTCCGCTTACCCTTGTTAGGGTTCCTGTTTTAAATTCTGGCAAATAACTACTTTCATCTCCTGCAACGGGGTGACCTACTTTTGTGTTTAACAATTCATAAGATGAATTATTATCATGATTATTAGACATGAACACATAAGGCAAACTTGAATTTCGAATTCCAATAAAAGGAACATTCCAATAATCAATCCCCCTGTTAGTATTAAAGTTTGTAATCATAAAATCCACTTGGATTACACCATTACCTATGTTTTTATAACGCTGATAATAAAGTACTAAAGCTTTAAAAGGATCTGAAAAACAAGTAGTACAATCCGCATAAGGATCATAAACATAGGATGGGTTTTCACTTTGTCCCCATGAAACGGTAGTGACCGATTCGTTAGAAACATCCACATATTCCTGTACAATAGGAGAACTAAAAGGCCCCTTGGTAAGGTCAGAATTTCTGTGTGAAAAATTATTCATGTAGGAACCTCCCTGATGAATATTTCTTGTTTTTACCTTTCCACTCAATAAATCACGTTGGTCCGAACCTACAAACTGCCAAACCTCATCATTCCAAGGCGCCCAATTTCCGTGGTGACTTTTTATTGGGTCCGATAACCCTGGATCAGTTGTGTTGGATCCTGTGCTATCAAAGCTTGGTCGCCATTGCGGAGGAATTGCTTCTCCAAAACCTGTCCCTTTAAAAGAATAAACCTGTCCCCCTTTTCCAAATCTTAATTCATAGGATTGATTTGGTTGATCTGTATCTTCATATTTCAAAAGGGAATTAAAAATCAACTCCTCACTCCAATCTATTTCCCAAGATGATCCGGAATTTGTATAATCCTCAGAAAAAGAAAAATCACCCTCGCTTTGAATTATGGAATCAACTTCAGTAGAGATAAAGTCGCATATTTTCTCATTAAATGTTTGAGCATTTAAAAAACATAAAGGCAAAAAAAGAAGGGTAAAAAACGAGTATTTCTTGTTATTCATCCCCTTAAAAATACGCTAATCAAAATAATATTTCAAACAGGGGTTACTTTTTAAAAGTCGTATTGTAGTATGATTGTAACAGTTAAACACCCCCACCATGAGAACTTTAAATATTACTTCAGCTTTATTCTTCTTTTCAACTACTTTAATGGTTACTGGTTTAACTATGATTATGGTTGGATTGATATAAAAATCGAACCTATTTTCAATTTTACTTATCTACCTATCAATTAAATCTTTCAAACGCAACCATGTTGCATTAATGAAAAAAGCGCTATATTTGCAACCCCGTTGCATTTAAATCACAATGGGAAATAAGTTGTGCGCAAACTAGGAATATTAATATTATTGTTGTTTTCGCTTGTTCAATTAGGACAAGCACAAAACGATTCATGTAACTTCTCGGTTACCGGTAAAATCCTAGATGTAGAAACCAAAGAGCCTATTCCTTATGTTTCTGTAGGAATCCAAGGAACAAATAAAGGAACTGTTGCCGATGAAAACGGTAAGTTTTTAATAGATGGTTTATGCTCTAATTCTAATACACTCATAATTTCTTGTTTTGGTTACTGTGATTCCATTTGTGAGCATAACCACCAACATGGAAAGGTTCCGCATATTTATTTAAAACAGGACGTGATTGAGGTTGATGAAGTAACCATTAACGCGCAAGTAAATAAGGAAGAGGGAACTGCTTCCATGTCTCAAAAAACAATTAATAAAGAGGAATTAAAATCAAATCCTACTCAAACTTTAGCCAACGCAGTTGCTGATCAGGCTGGTGTTGAAATGATTTCAACTGGATCAAACATTCAAATCCCTGTTATCCATGGACTATACGGGAATAGAATATTAATTTTAAATAATGGCTTAAAACACGGTTTTCAAAACTGGGGACAGAGTCATGCGCCTGAAATTGACGTTGCATCTGCCAATAATATTACGGTTATAAAAGGAGCTTCAGGCGTCAGATTTGGTCCGGAAGCTTTAGGAGGTGCAATCATCATCGATCCTAATCCATTATACCTAAAAGAACCATTTTACCTAAATGCTTCCACAGGTTACCAAACTAACGGAAGAGGTTATAATGCTGGATTTGAAACTGGGAAAGGAGGGAAAAATTGGAGTTATTTTTTGAATGGAAATTACACCAGAATTGGTGATCGCCACACCCCAAATTATAGCTTAACTAATACTGGCAAAGAAGAATTTTCTACAGGTGCTGGAGCTAGGTATCACACAGAAAAGTTTGACGCGAAAGTTTATTACAGTTTAGTGGATCAAAACCTGGCTGTTTTAAGGGCTTCTTTTGCACACAGTGGAGATGCAATTGCCAATGCTTTTGAAGCAGAACAACCAGATGAGGAATACACGCTCCCGTTTTCATACGACATTAATGAGCCTAATCATGAAACGCAACATCATTTGGGAAAAGCTGAATTAAAGTGGCGTTACTCTGATCATGGAAATATAACTTATAGGTTTGGTAGACAGTTGAATACCCGAAAAGAATACGATGTTAGAAGAAACTCTGAATTGCCAATTATCGACTTAAGTTTAACAACAACAGATCAGCAATTTGAATGGAAGCACCCTGATTGGTTTAAACTGGATGGGTTAATTGGTGTTCAATATTTTTACCAGGATAACGATAACATTCCTGGAACAAACACTACCCCGTTTATCCCTAACTATAACACCTATCGATACAGCGCTTTCATAATAGAAAGTAAAAGAGTTGGAGATGATATGTTTGAAGCAGGAATTAGAATTGACAATGAAACGAACAACGTTAGAGGTAGAGAAACTAACCAAGATATATTTAGAGATGAGTTCTCTTTTACTAACCTTACCGCTTCTTTAGGTTATGTAAGAAACTTCTCTAAATCGGGATCTTTTAGAACAAACATTGGATCGGCCTGGAGAACTCCAAACATGGCAGAATTATACAGTTTTGGTCAACACGGTTATAAAACGTCTTTTGGTTTATTGAGGTATTATTATAACGATGAAAGAGACCTTAAAACTAATCAGGTGCTTACCTTAAATGAGGCTGAAATTCAACCGGAAAAAGGGTACAAATTCACCAACGAACTCCAGTTAGAAACCAAAAAGGTTGCGCACACCATAACTGCTTATTCTCACTACATCGAGAACTTTATTTTCCAGCGTCCATTTAAAGTGATTGGAACTTTTAGAGGACCTCAACCAGTTTTTATTTTCGATCAAACAGATGCGTTTTTTGTAGGTGGTGATTATACCATGGAAAGTGTTTTTACCAAATACATCAAAGGGACTTTTGGCGTTAATTATTTATGGTCGAGAGACGTTTCAAAAAATCAAGCTTTAATTAATCAACCCCCTATTACAGCCAACTACAAACTAGCATGGAAACAAAAGAAATTTAGGATGTTTAAATCGTCTAAAGTGATTTTAAAACCCATGTACCGATTCAAACAATTCCAGGCTCCAAGAACCGCTACTCCGCGACAGTTAATTGATGGAGAAATAGCAATTGATGAAAACTCAGAAATCTTCGATTTTAAAGAAGCACCTGAGGGGTATTTCCGATTTGATTTAGCGTGGCAGTTCGAAATCAAGCAATTCACTGGAAGTATCGCTGTAAACAATTTATTTAACACAACTTATAGAGATTACCTTAATGAAATGAGGTATTTCGCAGATGCTCCAGGAAGGAACATCCTATTTAATCTGGCTTATCAATTTAAGTACAATAATAAACCTGAATAATAACTTTTAAATTTTAACTAAGATGAAAATGATCAATTATTTTAAGAGGTATAGCATTATTCCCGTGCTGGCAGCGGCAGTTTTAGTAACTGGATGTAAAAAGGAAGAAGAAAAAGAAGAAGTGCCAGAAGAAGAGCATGAGCATGAAGGTATTACGCATGTACACTTAAAATTCACTAACGTTGCTGATGCAACTGATACAGTTGAGGTAGAAGCAGTAGATCCTGATGGAGAAGGTGTAGCTGAGTTGGAGGTTTTAGATACAATTAACTTGGATCAAGGAAAAACTTACACACTGACTTTAGAGATTTTAAATGAAGAAGAGCACGAGGAAGAAGGTGAAGAGGAGCATGAAGAAGAGCATGGTGTAGACATAGGAGCTGAAATTTTAGAAGAAGCTGATGAGCACCAATTATTCTTTGCTTTCTCTGATGGAGCTTTCTCTGACCCATCAGGTGATGGTAACATCGACAATGCTTCAGATGCAATTAACTATGAAGACGAAGATGTAAACGGAAACCCACTTGGTTTAACAACTACTTGGACTGCTGGTTCTGAATTAGTTGAAGGTTCATTTAGAGTTAAATTGATGCACCAACCAGACATAAAAACTGCTTCAACTGGTGCTGATGATGGTGATGCTGATTTTGATTTAACATTTGTATTAAATGTTAACCCAATTATTTTAGCTAAAAAATAAATATTAAATTACCTATGCCCCCTTTATTGGGGGCTTTTTCCAACTTATTATGAGAGGAACTAAGGAAATATTAAAGACGCACGGATTAAAAGTCACTCAAAATAGAGTTGATATTCTGGAAATTTTTCAGTCTAGTAATTATGCTTTGTCTTATAATGATTTAGATGCTCAATTAAAAAGTAAACTTGATAAAGTAACCGTATACCGAACGTTAAAATCTTTTGAGAAAACTGGGATTCTTCACGAGGTTTTAGATGGCGGATCACAAGTAAAATATGCCCTTGAATGTAAAAACGGCTGTAATCATGAGGAAAACCATGATGCACATGCACATTTCAAATGTGATTCTTGTGAAAAAACGTTTTGCCTAGAAACCGTAACAATTCCAAACCTTAAAGTGCCGAAAGGATTTCAAGTTGAAAAAAGACATGTTAGCTTTCAGGGGCTTTGCGAAAGCTGCAGATAAAACTTTCTAGGCATTTATCATCAATCCTTTTTCAATCGCTTCTTCAAGGACTTTTGGCTCACTTCCTGGTCCAACAGATAATAACATCGCTCCCGTAGTAGGAACATTTCTAAAAGGCCTAATGCTTAATTCCCCATCTGGAGTTTGTTCAAAGAAAGTATATCCATCTTGATTTCCAATTTTTGTTACTCCTTTAACCCTTTGGATTGTTTTAGGAAGTTGGTCAACGATAACCTTAATACTATCTTCATTAGGAAGATTTGGTAACTCAACGGAACATGAAGCCCAATGCGCTTTTAAATGGTCTAATTTTTCAGGATCGTTTTTTGAAGGTTCTAATTTCGGTAAAAGAAATACATCTAACTCTTCTGAAGTAAGTACCTCAGCGGCGGAATTATATTGTTTCACAGATTCTCTTACTTCATTAATTCTTTTAGCAGAAATACCCTTTGTGTGAGTTAAAACAACAATAGAGGAAACTTGAATCTGACTTCTTTCCAACTCGTTATGCTCTCCCCTTCTTTGCCAGTTTTTCACGTCTACTACAGAAATTTGAACTGGGGGCAAAAACCTTTTTTCAATTCCAACACCTAAAAACCCCATCAATGAGCAAGCATCAGAAGTACCGTTTGCCTCAATTAAAGTAATCCCATTTTTTCTTTCTGGAATTCTATTTACAAAATCTCTTAACTCAGCTATTCCGCTACAACAAATACAGCTTCCATTTAAGGCTTGAATTAATTTTGGATCTATCTTTTCCGCTAACTGTTGAGCGTCTAAAAAGGCATTTTCATAATCGTTAAGAATTACATAAGGACTCCAATCTCCCTTTACAAAAGTTGAAGCTAAATGGTTTAACAAGGTGGTTTTACCCGCTCCTAAAAATCCTACAATAGCAATGATTGGTTCCATACTCTTAAATCTTATGCAAAAAAAATCCCGCTTTAACTGCGGGATTTTTTAATTCAATTTATTCGCAGTGTTTGAGGAATTCATTCCTTACACTTTCTTTTAAAAATTCACCACCGTATTCAATCGTTACGGTTGAGCTAGTAACATCTTTAACTCCTCTTGTTGATACACATAAGTGTTCTGCATCACAAACAACAATTACGTTATCAGTTTCTAGTGCTTTTTTCAACTCGTCCAAAATTTGGATAGTTAATCTTTCCTGAACCTGTGGACGCTTTCCATAATACTGAACGATTCTGTTCATTTTAGAAAGTCCAATTACTTTACCAGAAGAGATGTATCCAATATGCACCTTTCCCCTCATTGGTAAGAAGTGGTGTTCACAAGCTGAATCGAAAGAAATATTCTTTTCAACCAACATTTTACTGTATTGATACTTGTTATCAAATACCGAAATCGAAGGTTTGTTATCCGGGTTTAAACCACTAAACAATTCCTTAACGTACATTTTAGCTACACGTTTTGGAGTTCCTTTTAAACTATCATCTTCTAAATCCAAACCTAAAGTCTCCATGATTCCTTTAAAGTAACCTTGAATCTTTTCGATCTTTTCTTCATCAGACATATCAAACGCACCTGGCACCATTGGTGTCTCAATGCTCGTCATAACATGGTTATCTCCTAATATATCGTCTCTATTATCCATTTTGAATCCTTTAATAAAATCAGGCTTATTTTTTGCAAAATTAAGCTTTCTGTAGAAACAGACTGTTAAACCTATTTACTATGCAAAAGTAGGTTAAGAACCATTACCTTCCAACTCTAGTTGATAGATTAAAATTACCAAGTATCAGCTTTGCTTACAGATGACAAATTCTAACTACTTTTAATACTTGCAATTATTGATCGATTCTTTCTTGTAATTGCTTTTCCCACAACAAAACATCTTGTTGTAAATATGAAATGTTAAATAATGACGGTGAATTTCTTTGGGCAAGTGAAGTCCGCAGATCGAACTCATTTAATGTTAACGGAGGAGATCTTGCAATCGACTCAGAAGACTATTCCTTATTTGCATCCAACATTTATTACTCCGAAGTAGATTTAAATCCGGAAGAAGGAACAGTTTTATCACTAGACTTAGGAGAAAGTGAATCTGGAATTTACACACAACGATTTGATTTAAGCTTTTTGAATAGTACCAACCAGGAATTCGAAAAACAAAATATTTCTCTTTTTCCCAACCCTACAAATGGGATACTTTTTATAAAAGGAAAAGTTGAAAGTATTGTTCTTTATGACCTATCTGGAAGGGAGATTTTCAATGCTAAATCACCCATAAATGAGTTAAATGTATCTAATATACCTCAAGGAACTTATCTACTTCAATTAGCATTAATAGATGGTTCCACTAAAACAGAAAAAGTAATAATTAAGTAAACTTTCTATCCCCTTCTTCAAAAGTGAGAAGGGGATTAAATTAATCTGTTACTTTTAGTTTCATGCCCCCTTTTACAAGTAGCCAAAAAGCTAAACTTAACTCTCCAATGGCCATTGGCAAGGCTAAAATCATTTCGATTGCTTCAACTGAACTAGAGCCAGGGTAAATCAATTTTAAAATTGAAACAATAGTGTATGAAAATCCAGCTATTAATGTTGTAATCCATAGCCATTTGGGTATACCTCCGTGCTTTTTTGACAAAACACCTAATAGAATTATATGAATCCCGAAAAGTGAAAGTCCAAAAACCCAAACTGTTTGAAACCAATAAAAATTTTGCTGAATTTGAAAATCTGTAAGACTTTGGTGCGCTAAATTTTCAAACAAAAAGTAAGCTGCTATCGAGAATATTACAGAATATACAAGTCTTATTATACCCGATATTTTGGAAAGATATTTATCTGTTGGTGCAAAGAATTTATAAAAGGTATAGGAAACTATAAAATCTAAAATTATAGTAATTACTAGACCAAGTAAAACCTCCTTATAACCTGTTAAATGATTACCTAATTCGATTCCAGTATTATTGGAAAAAAGAGGTAAATTATAACCAATATAATAACCTGCGACTATTCCCATAATAATCAGTGCCCCCCCCGTCAAAACTGCGTGAACTCTTAAACTATTCATAACTAATTAAATTGCTTGATTAATGATTACTAAATTTCCTCTCTTGTGACCGGTATCAATTAAACGGTGTGCCTCACCAACCTTTGAAAGCGGAAACTGACGATCGATAACTGTTTTTAAATCACCTGCTTCAGTAGTTTTTACCACCATTCCCATTAACTTTTTGATTTGAGGTAATTTCTCCATTCCTGTGGCTGCAAATTTGAATTGCTTATTGTTGAAAATCATGTTACAGATTTCAAATCCATGAAAAACTGGCGTTACAAATCGTCCATTTTCAGATAATGCATTCTTAGCTTTTTTAAATTTTGATAACCCTACAGTATCATAAATAACATCATACCTTCCAGTGTTTTTTGTAAAATCTTCTTTTGAATAATCTACTACAAAATCGGCTCCAAGCGACTTTACAAAACCAATATTTCTAGAGCTACAAACTGCAGTTACAATGGCCTCCATGGATTTAGCTATTTGAACTGCTGCTGTTCCTAATGCACCTGAAGCGCCATTAATTAAAACGTGTTCTCCTGGTTGAACTTTTGCAATTGCTTGTAAAAAATTCATGGATGTTAAATGACCATCGCAAAATGTTGCTGCCTCAATAGGATCGATGGTTTCGGGTAAAGGAAGAACTAAATCTTTATCACTTACAGTAACATATTCCGCGTTTGTACTGAAGTTAAATAGTGTTTCTCCAAATACTTTATCGCCAACTTTGAAGTTAGAAACCTCAGATCCAACTGCTTCAATTTCTCCTGAGTACCCTACTCCTAAAATTGGCTTTTTAGGCTTAATTAAACCTGTAAACAATCTTGCGAAAAAAGGGTTTCCTGATCTAAGCATTGTTTCAGCTCGAGTTGCTGTAGATGCTATTACTTTCACCAAAATTTCATTGCTATTTGCTACTGGTTTTTCTACTTTTTTAATCTCGAATTTTTCCGGTCCACCATATCCTGATAATACTGCTGCGTTCATTTTTGTTAATTCCATTTTTTGTTGTTTTAATGATTACACAACAAAGGAATGGAATGATTGAGCTGATTTAGTTCGGACTTTCATGGAATTGGTTCGGATTTATAAATCGGAACTGATTTACCCCCTCAGCCCTGCAGACAGCTTCCTCTAAAAGGTGGAGCTATCCGATAGGACTGAGGGGGTTAAGCAAAACGCTTCAAGTACTCCCCAGGAGTAATACCCTCCACTTTTTTAAAGTAGGTATTAAAAACTGTTTTAGAGTTAAAACCACTTTCGTAAGCTAATCCAATTAAAGAGAAATTGCTGGAAGATTGATCTTTAACCAGATTTTTAAAATAGCTAATTCTGTAATCGTTAATAAAGGAATTGAAGTTCTTTTTGAAAACTGCATTTAAAACAAACGAAAGCTGGTTAGGATGAATTTCTATACTTTTTGCCAAATCTCTTAAAGTGAGTTTTGGATTTAAAAATGCCTCGTTTTCCTCCACATAGGTAGTTAACATTTTTGCGTCGCTAAATGATTGATTATCTTGAACAGATTCCTTAATCACATCTTTCCTTTCTGGTTTATTCTGCGGAACTTTTGTATCATATAATTTCGAGAACAGTCTTTTAAACTCCTCTTCCTCAAAAACTGATTCAACAATTGGGTCACCAAAGAAAATTAGCACTAAACTAATTTTATCGTTCTTCATGTTTCTCGCAACCTGGAAAGCTTCTTCTGTTTTACCCATTAAACAATAGGTGAAATACAAATAATTTTTAGCTTGTAAACCAAAAGGTTCCCTAGCAGCAATTTGAAGTTGATTTAAACACTTTTCGGCCTCTTCATTATTGCCTAAAGCAGTATGGGTAATACAAGTTAAACCTAATCTTTCATCGGGAATTAACATTTCAGCAGATATAGAATCTATAAATCTTAAATTGTCTTGATATCGCGCTGATTTAATTAAAGCATAAGATTTTGATACTATTGCAGGAAGATTAAACGGATTAATTTCAATCAAACTTTCAAACTGCTCAATAGCGCTTTTATACTCACCAAACCTATAATCAAAAACAGCCTTAAAGAATAATGTCTCTTGATTAAGGGGATCCAATTGTAAGGCTTCAGTAATATATTTATTTGCCAGTTCTTTCTTTTGCGCAAGGGTATAAAAGAATCCTAAAAATTGTAATGCTTCAGGGAATGATGGATTTAATTCCACCGCTTTATGGGCAAAATTTAAAGCCTCCTTAAAATTTCCTTGAGTAAAAAAAGCTGCATTTGATTTTAAATAATGAACTCCAGCGTGATTTGGGTTGAGGCCATGAGCAATTTCAGTATGCTTTAGGGATATTTCCCAAGCCTCCATTGGACTCATATAATTGGTTGTTGCTAAAAAACTATAGCTATCAGCAAGTCCAATATGTGCATCTATGTTATTAGTTTCTGCTTCTACAACTTCCTTAAATAGATCGATTGATTTTTCAACATCTTGAGGGTTCCATTTGTAAAACAAAAACTTTGAT
>JAYPYW010000011.1:54608-64006 GCA_038154685.1 Flavobacteriales bacterium
ACTTTGCTTCCAATAGTTTTTGATAAACATCGAACGCTAATTTCTGACGATAAGTTGGTTGATCATTAATCTCAAAATGCCCAACATTTTCCCTTATTTGATCAGCAATTAAAAGGGCAATTTCATCTTCTAAATCGAACAATGATTCTACATCCCTATCCCATTTACCCGACCAAATTTGAAGGTCGTTCTCAGCATCAATTAATTCCGCATTTATCCTAACTTTTGACCCACTTAATCTTACAAGCCCCTCAACAATAAAGTTGATTCCTAGGTTATTTCTAAGCTCTTGTGTCGTCGGGTTTTGATTCTTAAAAGTAAAAGCAGACTTTCGAGAAATTACTTTTAAATTTTGATTAGCAGCAATTAGGTTAATGAGTTCTTCAGCGATACCGTCACATAAAAACTCATGTTCTTTTTGATTTGCCCCGTTTTTAAAAGGCAGAATTATTATTGATTGCTGTAAACCCATTTACCTAACTCTCCTTGCTAAAGATAGGAAAGTTAGTTAAAGATTTACTTAAGTTATTTTTGATTATTTCTTGATGAATTTTTGCACCCCGGTTTCCCCGTTTTTAGCAACTTCAATGAAGTAAACTCCGCTTTTCAAGTTGTTTAAATCTAATGATGTAACTGATTCAATAGTTAAACTAACACTTTTCACAATTGAACCTGTTAAATTGAAAATATTAACTAACCCTCCTTCTAAATTGGAACTTATATTTATAATACCATTGGTTGGATTAGGATAAACTTCGAATTGATTAGACAGATCTTTTTCCTTGATATTAGCGGCACCAAATGGCAAACATTCTGATTCAAATGTACAAGTCTCATTTCTTACATAAACCATTTTGTAATATGCATCTGTTGAGGGATAAAACCTAGTAGAAGCTCCCTCTTGGACAATCTCTTCAGTGTCACAATTAATCCATCGATTTGTTCCAACTCTAGAAGACGGTTCAATATCACCATTAAAAAATTCAAACTCTTCATTGAATTCCACCTCAACCTCAAATGTTCCTCCATCATCCAGGTCAACATTTACACTATCATAACAACCTTCCGAATCTCTAATAACGGTCTGATGGGTTCCATGGCCTAATCCTGTTGAAGTATTTACATCTGAAAACCCAGGTTCAATTGAAAACGAATACTCTATACTAGCTACTTCAGATAAAACATTTACTTCCATAACCCCATCCTTTCGCTCAAAACAAGTTGGGTTTGTTATAGTAACATCCTCTATTTTCGTTGGCTGCGAACCATCAGGATTTAGTCGAGTATTTTTCAGTTCATCTGCTGTAATTTTAAAATCAAAGGTATGGGGTGAGTTGTTATGAACTTCTTCGGAATTGTTTCCTTCATCAAAATCGAAATAAGCTAATAAATCAGTTTCATCACCAATCGATTTGCTGTTCATCCCAACATTAATTTGCTCTTCCGTTTTAACAGAACTCCAAATTCTTAATTCATCTATCTGGCCTTTAAAAAACTCTTGTTTTCCCGTACTAGGAACATCTGTCATTCCAACTGAAACTCTGGTATTATTTTGAAAGAAAAAATAAGAATCATCAGAATCTAAATAAACTCCATCCACATAAAGCTTAATTATATCACCGTTAAAGGATACGGCAACATGTTGCCATTGGTCATCATTTACAGGTGCTGAGCTCTCAGTAAATAAACTTGTGAAAGTCTCTGAAGTTCCAACTTTCCCACCATCCATTCTTACATACATTCTGTAAGAAACAAACTCAGTATTTGTATAAAGTGAAAATATATTTCCAGTTGAAGCAGTTGTTTTCATCCAAAACTCAACAGTGAATTTATCGTTGTCATCTATAGAAACCAGAGAGTCTGCAATTGGGTTCATTACAATATGATCCCATGATCCATTTAGGTTTAAAACTTTCCCACAAGACTCATTGGGTGGGGTTGATTCAGCTTTCACAAAAAAGCTTCCAAGGGTTAATAACCCAATAGCTAAGGTATTTTTCATAATTATTTAGTTTCGGAGGAAAAGCCTCCAGGCGCTTGCAAAAAAACTATCAAAAAAGATGCCAGTCAATCGAGAAAATTGATACATCCTTAAATGAATGGATATAGTCTGATTTTGGTAAGAAAAACAGGTTTTCAAAAAAATTATATTTCAAAGGGGTTACTTTTTAAAAGTCATATTGTAATATGATTAGAAACCCTTAATAACCCAGAATATGAAAACTTTAAATTTAACCTCAACGATTTTCTTTTGCTATACTACTTTAATGGTAACTGGATTAACAGTAATTCTTGTTGGTTTAATTTAAAAGCCCATATAACCTATCACCTTTAACTTGCCTTACATTAACCCTTAAAATCGAAACACTATGAATTCACCTTACATTAACAAAGCTTTGATTTATTTATCATCAATTATTGTTGTATCAGGAATATTCTTAATCCTTGCAGGACAAATTTAACCTACCTTAGAACTACCTAACTAACCTTCAATCAGAACTCTATCAGTAAAATTTGCACCTTGTATTAGTTAAATTGGGATTATATGTAATTTTAATACATGAAAAATATTATTCTATTTATTTTAACCTTCCTTTTTGTTGCTAAATCTTTTGCCCAAGCTGATTCTAGTAATATCAAAAAACCAAAAATTACAGGTTGCTTTGCCACTTGGAATCAAGATAAATATCCAATTATTAAAGCTCCGCTTAATAAATTAGATGAAATTGCTGTTTGCTTCGCTTGGCCAAATAATGAGGGTAACTTAAACACCTCAGAATTAGAAGGAATTGATTTCATAGTTAAAAAATGCCAAGCTAAAAATGTTAAGGTGATTTTAGCCCTTGGTGGAGCTACTAAAAGTGAGGCTTTTCCTGTTCTTTCAGCATCTCCAAAAGCAAGAAAAAACTTTATAGATCAAACCGTTAAATATTGTTTGGAACACAAGATTGATGGAATCAACATGGACTGGGAGCATTGGCCAAATCCGGATATTGTTGATGAAAAGATAAACAAGGATATCGTTCAATTATTTAAGGAACTCTATACCGCAACTCAAGCCAATAATCTTTGGTTAGCTTTTGATGTTTATGGATCTGAATATTACGGAAAGCATTACCCTGCTGAATTAATTAATTATGCTGATGAGATGGTTATCATGTCCTATGATGGTGCCGGAACATGGAGTGGAATTGCACACCATAGTGATATGAACTTATTTAATACTGGGTACTATTATTGGTTGAATAAAATGGGAAAAGAAAACGCTCACAAATTCACAATGGGTGTTCCTTATTATGGGGTTAGTTTCGATAAAAATCATACACCTGGAAACACCAGTACGGCAAGAACTGTTGTATACAATGATATCCTGATGAGCCATAAAGAAGCTTATACCAACGATACCATTCAAACCAAATCAGAAATCATTATTCATAATGGGATAAATACACTCGGTCAAAAAGTTGACTTGATTAAAGAGCGCGGTAATATGGGGGTATTGATTTGGGAAATTAGTTTTGATCGAGGGACTCGTGAAAGATCACTGACTACCTTTTTGAGGGAGGCTATTGATAAGTAGTCTGCACTTTTGATTTACAAGGAAAAATACTACTGATTAATCTTCTTCTCCCAATTCCAGGCGTTTAATAAAGATTCCTCAATTGAGACTTCTGCTTTCCAATTAAGCACACGATTTGCTTTATCCGTATTTGCATAAACCTCAATCACATCACCATCGCGCCTTCCAACAATCTGATATGGTAATTCTTTACCGGTAGCCTTTTCAAAAGCTTTAATTACGTCTAAAACACTTAATCCTTTTCCTGTTCCCAGGTTAAATACCTCAGATCTAGATTCATTTTGATTTGAAATTAATCTGCTTAATGCAATAACATGAGCTTTAGCTAAGTCTACCACATCAATATAATCTCTTACAGGCGTTCCATCGGGAGTTGGATAATCATCTCCAAAAACACTTAGTTGTTCTCTTTTTCCAATCGCAGTTTGGGTAATAAATGGTACTAGGTTTTGCGGAACTCCAATTGGTAATTCACCAATTTCTGAACTAGGATGAGCGCCAATAGGATTGAAATATCTTAGTAAGATTGCTTTTAAGTTAGATACTTTTACAACATCCTCAATTATTTCCTCCCCAACCTTCTTAGTGTTTCCATAAGGTGACATTGCATTCTGAACTTCAGAATCTTCGGTTATGGGCATCGATTTAGCTTGTCCGTATACAGTACAAGAAGAACTAAAAATAAAATTAGAAATATCATCTTCAATCATTGAACCCAATAAATTAAGCAATGAACCAATATTATTTCTGTAATAGTCCAATGGTTTCTCAACACTCTCTCCAACTGCTTTACTTGCTGCAAAATGGATCACACCATCAAACCCATTATTTTTTTCAAAAAATGATTTAGTTGCTTGTTCATCTCTTAGATCAAGTTCATCAAAAGCAATCGTTTTTCTTGTTAGTTTACATAAGCTTGTTAGTACATCAATACGAGAATTAGATAGATTGTCGATGATATGCACATCGAAACCTTTCGCCACAAGCTCTACAACAGTGTGAGATCCAATAAATCCAAGTCCTCCAGTAACTAATACTTTCATGTAAACAAACATTGAAAGGAGAGTTTATCTCCTTTTTCAAAATGCTAAATTAATGTATATCTCAAACATTAAACAGTTATTACTAAATGTTTCTGTTTAATGTTTTAAAATAACACATAATTATTTGTTCCTTCTTCTAAAACCTATTTTACTTATTCCCGTATAAAAACCTGATCCTAAATATTTTAGTTTTGAATTTACGCAGACTCTTATCCCAAGTATTTTTCTTTTTTTCAATTGTTACTCTCGCTGGTCCCTTAAGTGGACCGCAAATAATTGGAACCGGGGGATACGTCTCCTTTGGTGCTGCAATAACGGATATGGCAGACAATGGGATTGATGGCCCTATAACCTTTACAGTTGAGTCCGGTAATTATCCTGAGCAAATTGTAATCCCTTTTATCTCGGGAGCAAATGCCACAAACACAATTACCTTCCAAGCTAAAACGCCTGGTGTAGATAATGTAATTATAGATTATTCAGCAACAACTTTAGCTGGTAATCATGTTATTATGTTTGATCAAACTCAGTATGTGAAAATTGATGGATTAACTATAAATGCAGTCGGATCTGAATTCCAAACTTGTATAAACGTCGCAAACGGTTCCAGACATATTAAAATTGAAAATTGTTATATCAATTCCCCTGATGTAACAGATCCAGGAGCAGTGCAAGCAGAAGTAATAAAAATAAAAGCTGATGCGACACCAACAGATGATATTGTAATTAGAAATAATAAGATTTCTGGAGGTGAAACCGGACTAATGATGTTTTCAGATGCATCAATTGCATCTCCTTCCACTGGTTTCACTATTGAAGATAATACTTTTGAAAACAACGGAACTTTTGGAATAATTGCCCAAAATGTAAACAACTTAAAAGTTTCAAGAAATAAATTTAAAGACAGTGACCTCGCCGCTATTTTATCAAGTACAACTGGAGAGGTTTACTTTAATAATAACGTTATCGACTTTTCAACTGCCGGAACAAATGGAATGATTGTTCAAACTCATACAATAGGGCCTGGGAAAGATGAATATATCTACATCTATAACAATATTTTTAACCTAAAAAATGGTTATGCTATCAACTTAAGTAGTGCCGTCGGAGTTAAAGTAGCTTTTAATACAATACGGGCAGAAAAAACTGCTGTATCAGCAAGTGGAGTTGTCACAGTTCAGTTAAGTGATTCTCTTAAATTCACCGATAACATTATTCAAAACTATGGAGCAGGGAATGCTATAGCCATAAAAAACTCCATGAATGAAACCGTACTTGATAGGAATATTTATTATTCGGTTGGAGCCGAAGCATTTTATTTAGATGGAAATTTATACCTAAATATAGTGGCATGGCAAACTGCCCTTGGTGGTGTACAAGACATGAATTCGTTTGAAGGATCGGTTAATTTTGTCGATACTAAAGGTTTTATGCTTAAATGCAACACTAGTACCGCCATAAAGACAAGTATTCCAGCTACAACTCCACCTCCGGAAATCGACAAAGATATCAATGGTGTTGTACGGACAAACCCTTGTTGGCCAGGAGCTGTTGAATTAGTTGTAGCTGATGATAATCTTGTATCAGTTTCAGGATATGTAACCAACAGAACGGACACGATTAAGGATGGTTTTGTTGTGGCCTTTGTTGACTCTTCCTCGAAAGAAACCTACGACAGAGTTGGTATTACATCCATTGCGTCGGATGGAGGATTTGCTTTTTCCGATGTGCCAGCTTTACCGATGTACATTTGGATTATCCCTGCAGATGATTCTTATTTAAAATCTTTCCATGATGGAATTATACGAAGAGAAAATTCCACTCCATTTGATCCGGATAATTGTGATGGTATAACCATTGATATTTTCCCAAGAAAAATCGAACCATTTGTATTCGACGGTGAAGGTTTAATCGCCGGTAGAGTGAAAATTGGCGGTGGTACAGCTAAAACTTTTGGTACCGATCCAATTCCTGGGCTGGATGTTGTTTTAGATAGGATTCCACCTTCTAAAACTGTTGCTCATACAACTACAGATGAAAATGGATATTACTCTTTTGGAAACTTACCTGATGGAAACTATGTTGTTACAATTGAATACGAAGGATTAGAAGCTGATACAATGTACGACATAGATGTTGTAGCTGGTGACTCCATTTTTGAAGATAAAGATTATTGTATTGATACCACTGCGCAAATTTCCGACTGTGCTGCTCCAACGAGTATTAATGATTTTAATTGGGATCACGAGTTAAATCTTTATCCAAATCCTTTTAATAATCAACTAAATATCAGCTCTGACAGTGATATTGATAGAATTAGAATTGTTGATGTAAGAGGTTTGGTTGTCTATAATGAAAAACTGAATGGAAACAGTATAATCGTTAATACCAATCATTTAGTTCCTGCATTATACTTTGTAGAATTTACTGCAGGTGACAGCAGGATTGTTAAAAGAGTTATCAAACAATAAACCATTTGATGTATAGCGCGTATAGAACTCTATCACAAAACCTGTTATTTTGAAAATAATCCAATTTACCTTTTGCTTATTGCTGTTTACTAATCTGAAATTATTAGCGGATCCTATGTCGGGAGACTATATAATTGGCTCTTCAACTTACCCAACATTTAATGCTGCAGTTGATTCCTTGATAAAAAATGGAATTGACGGGCCGGTTGTTTTTGAGGTGATTTCAGGTATTTATGATGAACAAGTTCGCTTACCCAATATATCTGGATCAAACGAAACCAATACAATTACTTTCGAAGCGCAGATGCCTGGAAAGGACAATGTTATATGGACATTCGCATCAACTAAAAGTGATAGCGATTACATTCTAAAATTAGACAGCTGTCAATACATTCATCTAAAAGAACTTACTTTTAAACCAACTGGAACTGATTTTCTTAATTCAATAGAAATAAAGGGAAATTCCACTAACTTAAATTTAGAAAACAATTATTTCACCACTCCAATTGGTAATAAAGGATGGCAAATTGTTGTTCTATCACCCTCTAGTGGGCCGCCATTTGAAGTTATTTCGGAAATTACAGTTACAGGCAATCATTTTTATGGAGGTAATGGCGGTATCGACTTTCGTGGGAGTTCCGAAGAACCTGACTCTAATATTTATATTAAAAACAATTCTTTTGAGGAACATAGTTCCTGTGCTTTGGTTATTTGGAATCTAGTAAACTTAACGTGCACTGAAAATAGATTCTCTTCAAATCAACCTTCGGGCTCTATTATCGTTAATAAACTAGAAGGACCCAAAAACTACATAAACAACAATTTAATGACCAACCTTTCAGGTCTTAACTTTTTTGGTTTCGCCGATACATTTTTTAAAGAAACTGATAAGGTGTTTGTTTTCAACAATGTAATTAAATCTGTTATGCACGGTATTACCCTTCTCGATTATAAATATGTAGAAATATTTAACAATACTGTTATTTCAGATAATCCATCAGAAGATTTAAATGTATCTACAATTTATATTCGAGAAAGTGATAGTCTAAAAGTTTTTGATAACATCATAAAAAATTCAGGAATTGGAGAAGCAATAGTAATTGATAGTATTACCTCCGACCTTTCTTTTGATTCCAATATTTATGACGTAAAAGGGGATACGTTAGCACGATATTTAGAAAATAAATTCACCAATTTAACGGATTGGCAAAATGTAACTATTTCTGGAACCCGAGATCCAAATTCAGCTCTTGGAAAAATAGAACTTCTTGATACTATTAATTATGATTTAGTGCATTGCTCTACCGATCCATCTTTGCAATTTAGTTCGGCTGGTTTGTTTGATCCTGCCGAGCTTGCTAACGATTATAACGGAGTTGCAAGAAATCCTGCTAATTTTTGGCCAGGTGCTACCGAACTAACCATAGACGAAGGAAAAATTGTAAAAGTTTCTGGATTTGTAGCTCAGGGAACCGACACTTTAAAAGAAGGTACATTAGTGGCCTATGTTGATTCCTCAGATAGGCAATTACTGGATCAGGTTGGCGAAACAACAATTAAAGCTGATGGAAGTTTTTCTTTTGATGCTGTACCGGCCTTACCACTATGGATTCGTATTTACCCTGAAGATACCAATTATTTAACCTCTTACCACGATAGTGTAATTAGAAAATCTCAATCTACTCCGCTTAATCCAGTTGACTGTGACGGACTACAAACCGATATTTTCCCTAGAAAGATTTATCCTTTTGAATTTGATGGTTTAGGAACAATTGAAGGATATGTTACTTATGCCGATTTAAGTTCGAGTAAAGTAGCGGCTAAAGACCCAATTCCTGGACTGGATGTTGTTTTAGACAGAATTCCTCCTTCAAAGAGTATTAAGGCAACTGTAATCAATGGAGATAATTTTTATTCGTTTGGTGGCTTACCCGATGGAACCTACTCGGTTACCATTGAATACGAAGGTTTAGATGCCGATACAATTTATGTGATTGATGTAGTAAGTACTGACCTACGAAATACGGATAAAAACTACTGCATTGATACTACAAGGGCCATTACAGATTGTTTACCTCCTGAAAGCGTAAATGAACTAGATGCTGGCTTAAAACTGTATCCAAACCCATTTAATCATCAACTAAGTATTCAAGCTGAAAGAAACATCGATAGGATAAGAATCATTGATTTAAGAGGACTTGTTGTACTCGATGAAAAACTAAATGGAAATAATATAATCATTAATACCAATCATTTAGTTCCTGCTTTATACTTTGTAGAATTTACTGCAGGTGACAGCAGGAT
>JAYPYW010000012.1:0-29388 GCA_038154685.1 Flavobacteriales bacterium
TCTATTTCACAGGAAAATACTCAACTATTTTTCGCTTTTGTTTTAAGTCATAAAGCTGCTTTCAGAGATATTTATTCTCCATTTAGTGTAGTGATTTCTTCATCGTTTTTTGAGAATTTAAATTCTTCTCAGAATGCTCAAAGATTAAACGTTGCTTCAACGTTTAAGGGGATTGGAAGGAATGATGGATTCAGGGTGGAATATGGGAGACAATGGGGATCGGATTTGTTTGTTCCTAATTATTTAGCCACTCCAAGAGGTTTGCTAAGTCAGCGATATAAAAGGGGAGAGGTTGCTAGAATTGAGTATGGAACTCCAATTGCTTATCCAGATTTGAAACTAAGCAGAATAGCCTTTGTTCAGAGAATTAGGGCAAATGTTTTTTATGATTTTTTGATGGTGAATGATGACGTTAAAACCAATTTCTTTAGCTCACATGGAGGAAGCGTTTACTTTGATTTTAATCCTTTTAGGTATTCTTACCTTACTACCTTTGGATTGCAAATGGGTAAAAGTAGAGATGGGCAGTTTTTTATGTTACCCACCTTTTATATAAGCTATTAATTACTCCTTAATTCTTTTTAACTCCCACATCCAAGTTGTATCGTTTACGTTGGTTGCTTTTCCAGTAATTAAAGAATCTGAGATGATTTGTCCCTTGTAAGTAGCGTACTTGTCGTTAAAGTAAATGAAAACACTTTCACCTCTTCTTGACCAAGAATCGTTTTCTGATGTTTGATCATCATCATGAGTAGTTGATAATACTTCATCAGGTTCAAAAGTAATTTCAAAATTCCAGCTTTCATGACGGTCGTCCGAATACATCCATTTTGTTCCTTCAATAGTGTCTATAGGTGACTTAACAATTTCAGGTCTGTAAACAGGTCTTGTTTCTTTAGCCTCTTCGATAACTTGTTTTTTACAGCTTGCAAAAGCAGCTATTACAGAAATGGTAAATAATAATTTCTTCATAGTTGGTTTGGATTAAATTAAGTAAACAGCTTCATCAGAATCATTCATTTCAACATGAATGTGATCCTGAAGTGTAGTAGAAACAGTCATTCCAACAAAGGAAGGTTTAATAGGATATCTACTGTGGTTTCTGTCTACCAAAACTACTGGTCTGATTGCTTTAATTGGTGATTCCAAAAAGTATTTTGCAGCATACATTAATGTTTTACCACTGTTACTTACGTCATCAATAATTACAACTGTTTTATTCGCATATTCTTCAGACCTTAGTTCACATTTGATTTTATCAGCTAAAGGGTTTTCTTTGTTGATTTCAATCGTTGATCTTTTAATTTTAATATTAGAAATAGCTTCCAATTCATTCGCAACTCGATCGGCAATTGTAGGTCCGTTACCTGGTTTAATTCCACAAAAAATCACCTCTTCTTCACTAAAACAAACTTCATGAATTTGGTGAACAATGCGATTAATTTTCGCCTGAATTTGATCTTTGCTTAATAAAACAGTTTTGTTGCTCATGTTATAAATTTAGTTCGAAGTTTTAAAGTTTAAAGTTCAAAGGTTTATTTTCTTTTCAACAAAACCACGTTCTCAACATGGTGAGTATGAGGGAACATATCTACTGGTTGCACTTTTTCCACCGAATAATTTCCGGCCATTAAAGTTAAATCCCGAGCTTGAGTGGCCGGATTACAACTAACGTATACCACTTTTTCTGGAGCGGCTTTTAAAATTACGTTGATAACATCTTCATGCATTCCGGCTCTAGGAGGATCGGTAATGATTACATCTGGTTTGCCATGTTCATCAACAAACTCTTCAGTTAGGATGTCCTTCATATCTCCAGCGTAAAACTTTGTATTTGAAATACCGTTTTCAGCGGAATTTATTTTCGCATCTTTAATTGCTTCAGGAACATATTCAATTCCTACTACAGATTTAGCTTGTTTAGCAACAAAGTTGGCGATTGTTCCGGTTCCAGTGTATAAATCGTAAACATTATCTTCCGATTGAATGTCGGCAAACGATCTAGTTATTTTGTATAACTCGTAGGCTTGTGAAGAATTGGTTTGGTAAAATGACTTGGGATCGATTTTAAATTTTAGTCCCTCCATTTCTTCATAAATATGATCTCTGCCTGAGTAACAAATAACTTCCTGGTCACTAAAGCTATCGTTTTTCTTTTCGTTAATGATATACATTAGGGAAGTGATCTCAGGAAATTCATTCTTCACATATTCCATTACTTTTTGAATAGTTTCCTTTTCGTTTTTGAAGAATATGATAATTACCATGTTTTCCCCTGTAGAAGCAGTCCTGATAACCATGTTTCTCATAACCCCATCTTGCTCGCGCATGTTGAAAAATGGAATGTTATTATCTAAGCAAAAAGTTCTCACTTTGTTTCTTACATCATTGGAAATTCCTCCTTGCAAGTGACAGTTTTGAATGTTGATGATTCCATCAAATCTTCCCGGTACATGAAGGCCCAAAGCAGGCTGCTTTTTGATATCGGTATTTAACTGCTCAAGCGTTAACCATTCCGCATGAGAAAAAGAATACTCCATTTTATTTCGGTAATGCTCAGTTTGGGTAGAACCAAGGATTGGAGATACAGATGGGAATTCAAACTTTCCTAATCTTGAGAAGTTATCATTTACCTGTTTTTCTTTGTAGAACAATTGTTTGTCGTAAGGCAATTCTTGCCATTTACATCCACCACAAGAACCAAAATGTTCACAAAACGCACTAACTCTATCCTTTGAATATTCGATAAACTTAATTGGTTTAGCTTCGAAATATCTCTTACGTTTTTTTGTTATTTGTAAATCAACAATATCACCAGGAACTACACCTGTAACAAATACAACAGCTTCATCAACCTTAGCAATTGCTTTTCCTTCTGCACCAGCATCAGTTATTGTTACATTTTCAAAAATTGGTAGTGGTCTTTTTCTTCTTCCCATACTGCAAATTTAATTCATTAATCATGTTTTTTGGTAACCTTCCAAAGATTCCTCTCGTTGGCTTGTTTACAACTAAAACCAATTTCAAATATGAGCGACTCTATTTTTCAGAAAATCGGAGGGTTACCAGCGGTTAATGCTGCTGTTGACATTTTTTATAAAAAAGTATTAGAAGATGAATCTATCAGTCACTTTTTTAAGGGTGTAGATATGGATATTCAAAAGCAAAAGCAAAAAGCATTCTTAGCTTTTGTTTTTGGCGGGCCGGTTAAGTATGAGGGTAAAGATATGAGAGCCGCTCACGCTCATTTAGATGGTTTAAATGAAAAGCATTTTGGTGCAGTTGCAGGTCATTTAATTGACACGCTTAAGGAATTAAATGTTACCCAAGACTTAATAGATGAGATTGTGAAAATTGCTGTTAGGGTTAAGGATGATGTATTGAATAAGTAATGAAATATTTGACTGAGAAATTAATTAAATTACTTTCAGACTATCCTCATTCCCATTTGGAAAAGGTTGAAGCGCTGTTGCAACTTGGTAAAAAAGTTTGCGCGGCCGATTATGCTTTGTTTAGTTCTGTTAAGGATTACCATTATCAAATAAATGCTAAAGTGGAAAAAAAACCACTTTTTGATTTGTTTTATACGCTTGATCAAACATTTTGTAAAGATACCATTGAGTTTAAAAGCGCTCAAGCGCTTGATGATGTTTCAGAATCAGGGTTGGCTAAAACTTTTTTTCATTCTAAGCTTGGTTTAAACTCTTTTGTTTCTCTTCCAGTTATTGTTCAAGATAATGTAATAGGGACTATTTCCTTTTATGCAGAAGGGGCTCTGGTTTTCGATTCTGAAAGATTAAACTTTTTAAAATTGTTGTGCTTTCACATTCAAGAATCTTATGAATTTGATAAAATGAAAGTGAAGTTTGAAAAGTATTATTCTCTTTTGGAAAAAAAGAATGAAGACCTTACTCGGTTTTCATATATGGTAGCCCATGATTTAAAAGCCCCATTAAGAGCTGTTAATTCTTTGATTGATTTCATGGGAGATGATTTAGAGGAAAAGAAATATGATGAGCTCCCAGATCATTTTGCAATGATAAAAGGTAAGACCGATCATATGCATAATCTAATCCGAGATATTTTAGAGTATAGTAAAATTGGATCTGAGGAGATAATTTCAGAGTCTATATCACTTAAGTATTTTATTAATGATATATGTTTTGAGGTTTTAACGGGTGGACCAAATATTGAAATTTATAACAAGACGGAAGAGTATTCGGTAGTTAATAAAAAAGTTTTTCTTTATCAAGCAATGTCGAATATTGTAAATAACGCAGTAAAATATAGTGATAAGGAGAAGTGTATTGTGGAAATTTCAAGTAGAGATTTAGGTGATTTGATTGAGATTTCAATAGAAGATAATGGACCCGGTATTGCTGAGAAAAGTAGAGAGAGAATTTTTGAAGTATTTAGAAAAGCGCATAGCAGGACTGATGTTGAAAGTACCGGTATAGGTTTGTCTATTGTTAAAAGATTAGTAGAGAAAATGGGAGGAGAGATTTATTGCAAAGAATCTGAAACATTAGGAGGCTCAAAATTTGTGTTCTCTATTCTTAAGCATGTTGATTAGGTAAATAAGCTGTTAATAATATTCAATTTTAAAGCTCCTTTTTAGGGGCTTTTTTGTTTTTAAACTTATTATTTTTGCATCAAACACTTTTGATATGAATACGTTAACAACTGCAAAATTCGAATTCCCTGGTCAAACATCTTATTACAAAGGAAAGGTAAGAGAGGTTTATGGGATAAATGATGATTTACTTGTGATGGTTGCATCGGATAGAATTTCAGCTTTCGACGTAGTTTTACCAAAAGGAATTCCTTTTAAAGGACAAGTTTTAAATCAAATCGCTTACAAGTTTTTAAAAGCTACTGAGGATATTGTTCCTAACTGGTTAATGGATTCTCCAGATCCAGTTGTTTCTGTTGGGAAAAAAGCTGATCCTTTTAAAGTAGAAATGGTAATTAGAGGTTACTTAACAGGTCATGCTGCTCGTACATATAATTCTGGTTTAAGAACACTATGTGGTGTTGCTTTGCCGGAGGGAATGAAGGAAAATGAAAAGTTTCCTGAACCAATTATTACTCCAACAACAAAGGCTGATGAAGGTCACGACGAAGATATCTCAAAAGAGGCAATTCTTGAGCAAGGGATCGTTTCTGAAGCAGATTATGTTCAGTTAGAAAAATATACAAGGGCACTTTTTCAAAGAGGTACAGAAATGGCTGCTGAAAAAGGGTTGATTTTAGTTGATACCAAATATGAATTTGGAAAAGATAAAGATGGCAACATTATCCTAATTGATGAGATTCATACACCTGATTCTTCAAGATATTTCTACCAAGATGGTTACGCTGAAAGATTGGAGAAAGGAGAGGCTCAAAAGCAATTATCTAAAGAGTTTGTTCGCCAATGGTTAATCGAGAACGGATTCCAAGGAAAGGATGGACAGCAAATTCCTGAAATGTCTGAGGAGTATGTAAGCTCTGTTTCTGAGAGGTATATTGAGCTGTATGAGAATATTATTGGAGAGCAATTTGTAAAAGCTGAATTGTCTGATATCTCAAATAGAGTGAATGATAATGTTGTTAGTTATCTTAAATCTCTGTAGGTTGTTTTTGTTTAGATATTTAGTCTAATATTTAAATCGATTTCTGAGTTGTTGAAAAATAACAGTTCATACATCTAAAATTTAACATTAAAAACTTACTTTTTTGAATTATTGATTGTTTCTTTGCCCGTTGAAAAAAGAATAAAAGCGTATTATGAAACGATCCATTTTTCTTATTGTACTATTTGCACTCTCTTTAATAGGATGTGTAAAGGATAAATATGACTTAGAGCAAGATAGTATTTCATTGTCTCCAACTATTGCAGCGCCACTTATCAAAGCCTCTATTGAAGCTAATGATATTTTATCTGCTGTAGATTCTAATCTATTAAGAGAAAATGGAGATAAGTTGTTGGAGTTTGTTTATTCTGATTCTGTTTTTTCCTTATCACTTTCTGAATTTATTAATATAGAGGACGAAACGGTTGATTATTCTTTTCAATTGCAACCATTAAGAGTTGATGATGTAGATGAGGCGATAACAGCAATTAGATTAGATACAATTGCTTTAAGAGCTGGGGACCCATTTCTTTCATTGTATACAAGTGTTGCAAACTCATGCGATAATCCTTTCCCTGCTTTTCCCGATCAAAATATTGGTGATATAGATCTTTCGATAACAGAAGCTTCATTTACTTCTGCCACTTTTTCTGAAGGGATCTTAAAGCTTGAATTAGAAAATCAATGGGCAACAGAATTAACTAATGTTGAATTGAGTTTGAAAAGAGTTTCTGATGGAGTTTCAATTGATACCTTAAGGTATGCAAGTATCCCTCCAAATTCATCTTTAGCAGATAGTGTGGATTTAGCAGGGAAGACAATGGAGGCTGACATGGTTGCTGAATTCATTAGGTTATCTAGCCCAGGAACAGCAAGTCCTGTATGTATAAATGATAATGATTCAATTATTGCTAAATTTTCTGGAAGAAACTTCGTTATCGTTGCTGGAACCGCCATTTTTCCTGATCAGGAAGTTTTGAATGACACTTTTTCTGTTGATATCAATTTAGGGGTTGGTGAAAAGTTAGAAACACTTGTATTAAAAGACGGTGATTTAGTTCTTGATTTAGATTACGAAATTCAAGAAACAGCAAAACTTTATATTGAGTTACCCTACGCAACTAAAGATGGTAGTTCGTTTATAGATTCTATTTCAATCGGAGCCGGACCAACAACCGAAACTGCTAGTTTTGATTTGTCGGGTTACAGTTTTGATTTAACAAAAGGAGGTACTGGATTTAATTCTATCGAGACAAGAGTTCGAGCTAATGTTGTGAGTTCTGGTGTTCCTGTTTCATTTGATACGGCTAATGCTGTTAACGCAACGGTAGCTATGACAAGTGCTGATCCTTCTTTCTTGGACGGGTATTTTGGCGCTCAAACTATTTCAGTTGATGAAGAAACACAATCGTTTGATATTGGATCTGCTGAAATATTTGAAAAAATGACTTTCGCAGAACCGGAAATTACGCTTGGTTTTCATAGTTCTTTTGGGATTCCAATGGAGATTTCTTCTCTTAATTTAAAAATGAAGAATGATGAAGATTCGGCAACTTTAGCACCAGGATCTAAAATACCTTTTGAAATTTCAGGAGCAGATTACGCCGCTATTGGTGAAATGGTTACTTCTAATTTGGTTTTAGATAACACTACAAATATTGCTGATCTGATTAATTTATGGCCAAATGAAGTAGTAACGGGGATTAATGGATCGATTAATCCAGACGGTGAGACATACAATTTTGCTTTAGATACAAGCAGACTAGATGTTACTTTGGATTTAAGGCTTCCACTTTATGGAGCTATCGAAGGTTTTGGGTATGTGGACACCATTGAGGTGGATTCAACTTTAGCAGGTGTTTTTGAAAATGTGGTAAGTGCTTCCTTAAGAACTAATGTAGACAATGGTTTCCCATTAGAAGGTGAAGTGAAGTTTTACATAGCGGATGAAAGTTATGTGATTTTAGATTCACTTACTTCTGCCGATGCAAATGATATTCTTATCTCAGCCGCAACAGTAAATCCTGCTACAGGAGATGTTGTTTCAAAGGGTTTCCGACAGGCAGATTTAATTGCAGATGAAGCGGATATTAATTTGCTTAAAAATGTAGGGAACAAGCTTTTGATATTTGCCACATTAAATACTGGTAATTCAGGGAATGATGTGAAAATATATTCCAACCAAGCTATGAGTATTAAGCTTGGGATTTTAGGGAAATTCAATTTTAATATATCTACTAACTCAGAGGAAGAATAATAAGATGAAAAAGTGTTTAATATTTATCGTTTTAGTCGTTACTTCTGTTTTTGGGGTTAACGCACAATATGCAAACCAACAAGCGTTGTATGGTGATTTACCGCAAGCTAAGTATTTGAGTCCTGGTATTTTTCCAGAGTACAGCGGATATTTTAGTTTTCCTGCTTTATCAGGTTGGGGAGTAACTGGAACTAATAGTGCCTTTTCTTGGAATGATATGTTTGAGAATGGGAAAATGAAAATGGAAGGTTTAGTTCCTAAGTTAAACGACAATAACTACTTAAATGTAGGTTTAGGATTTGATGTTTTTGGACTTGGGTTTAAGTCTGGTAAAAACTTCTTTTCCTTCAATTTAAGCCCAAAAATTGATGTTAACTTAGGCTATAATAAGGCTGTTTTCGATTTTCTTACAAATGGAAATGGAGCATACGTAGGAAAGGACATATCATTAGATGGTTTTGGTTTTGATATTACGGCCTATACTGAGGCCGGTATTGGGTATACCAGAGAGGTAAATGAAAAGTTGAATGTAGGGGGGAGAGTTAAGCTGCTTTTAGGTTTAGCAAATATCAATGGTAATTTCGATGGTATAAGTTTGTATACCGATCCTGATGATTATGCTTTGACCGCTACTTCGGAATTTGGTGTTAATGCATATGGCGCATTCTTTGCGAATGATAGTATTGCCGAAGTGTTAGGGAATCCAAGTGCTGTGAATTTTTCTAATATTGGGTTTGGATTAGATGTTGGAGGGGAGTATGAACTCAATGAAAAGGTTAACCTATTTGCTAGTGTAGTTGATCTTGGATTTATTAAATGGGCTGATTACGGAGAGTCTTTAAGTAATGACGGATCATCTTTTACATTTGACGGTATTCCTTTTGCTGAATTATTGGGTGATGATAGTGGGGGGAGTTCCGAGGAAGAATCAGGGTTCTTTAGTGATTTAGGAGATAGCTTATCAAATACTTTTGAACTTGAGCGATCACAAATTAGCTATACAACAAGATTAAAAACAAGGATTTTTGCAGGAGCGTCATATAAGTTGAATGACTTTTTCGATGGGCAAGGGATGGTTCATGGTAGAGTGTTTAATAATAAGTTTTATCCAAGTTATATGCTGGCGGGGAATTTCCATGTTAAAAAATGGCTAACAACTAAACTTACTTACAGTGGAGCTAACGGAACGTTTGATAATTTGGGTGCCGGACTTGTTTTGCATTTAGGAGCATTCCAGGTATATGGGATGTTTGATAATGCTTTTGGTTTAGCTGCAGTTGATTATGCAAAATTTTTAAATGCCAGCTTTGGTATCAACTTTACTTTCAAGGGAGAGGATGGAGAATTGAAAAAGGCAAAAGCCAAGAAAGAAAAAGCTGAAAAGAAAAAGGAAAAATTAGAAAAGAATAACAAGTTATCTGAAGAGAAGAAAAAGAAAGAAATAGAGAAGCAAGAAAAGATAATTAGTGATCAGCAAAAAGAGTTAGATAAAGCAGAAGAGCAAAAAGAGAAGGCTGAGGATAAGAAGGGGAAAGCTCAAGAAAAGAAAGAAGAGCAAAAAGAAAAGGTAGAGGAGAAGAAGGAAGAGCAAAAAGAGAAGGCTGAGGATAAGAAGGAGAAAGCTCAACAAAAGAAGGAAGAACAAAAAAAGAAGGTAGAGGAGAAAAAAGAAGAGGCTAAAGAACTGAAGGAGGAGGCCAAGGAGCTTAAGCAAGAGCAAAAAGAACTTAAGAAAGAATTCAAGGAGGAGTCAAAAGTCTTAAGAGAAGAACAAAAAGAGGTTAAACAAGAATTAAAAGAAATCAAGGAGGAAACAAAAGCCTTGAAGGAAGATGAAGTAGTTCCTGCTTCTTTTGAAGTTGAAAAGGATAGCACTTTTAAATCGCCGAGTTCAGTTGAGCCAAGTGTTTTGGATTCTAGTTTAGTTGAGCCCGAAATGAAAAGTGATTCTTTGAAAATGGAATCTTCATTAATTGAAATAGATTCTTCAAAAGTAGAAATTAAGATAGATTCATTAAGCCCCAAAAAAGAGCCACTCAAAAATTTGAGTGACTCGTTAAAAAGTATTTTAGAAGAATAAAAAAGAAGGAGGTTATTTAACCTCCTTTATTTTTTCTGATAATTTTTCAGCGTTAATTGGCTTAAGTAAATATGAGTCTGCGCCAGCTTCCATTGCTTGATCAATTAAAGTGTGTGAACCTGCAGCACTAATAAAAATAACCTTAGATTCCACTCCTTGTTTTCTCATTTGCTTTAACACCTCTATTCCTATGATATCAGGAAGAACTGTGTCCAAAGTAATGATATCTGGTTTTAACTCTATAGCTAATTTAATAGCCTCTTCACCGGTGGCAGCTTTGCCAACTACTTCCAAACCAATTTCTTTAAGTGTGTGTTCCAATACGATAGTCATTGGAATAGCATCTTCAACAATAAGTGCTCTTAATTTCATATTCTAAATTAAAATATTCCTGTCCCCACAAAATAGGGTACTACAATGTATAAAATAATTCCTTTCAATAAAAAGAAAAGGAAACCCCAAATACCTAATTTCTTAATAAACTTTTTCATCGGAAACGGTTTGAGTTGAACTGTACGAGTGTTTTGTGAAAAGGTTTTCCAAAAATGTCTTTGAAATATTATAAATGAAAAAAGTTGCTTAAGGAACAAACCTTTTTAAAACTCCAGCGTAAAAGGATCACATTCATTCAAAATGAATTTAGACAACTACTACGTTTTAGCCATAAACCACAAAGCGACCGAAGTTCAAAACATTGGTGATTTTACAGTTAATCCTGATGAGTATAATGCTGTTGTTAAAACTCTTTCCAAATCAAATGGGGTTGAGGAGGTTGTTTATTTATCAACTTGTAACAGAGTTGAGATTTGGATTTATGCTAATGGTCGTTTAGAAAAGAACCAATTATTAAATCAAGTTTTTAGTGGGCATTGTTTTGGAAAGTTTCTTAATGTTAAGAAGGACTTTTTTGAACTAAAAGGAGATTTGGCATTACTACATATGGTTAATGTTGCATGTTCTTTAGATTCGATGGTAGTAGGCGAAAGACAAATTTTTGGCCAACTTAGAAAGGCTTTTGTTAAGGCAAGGGAATTAGGAGTTTGCGGTAAGAATTTGAATTTGGCATTTAGAAAAATAACAGAGGTGTCAAAGGCTGTTTACTCTAAAACCACTATTGCTAATCAAAAGGTTTCTGTAGCTTCTATTGCTTGTCATGAATTACGAAAGCTAATTCCCGAAGTAGAATCCACTAGTGTAAGTTTGATAGGAGCTGGGGAAACAATTCAATTGGTTTCTAAATATTTAGTTAATCATCAATTTGAATCAGTTAAAGTTTTGAACCGAACTAAAGAGAATGGCCAAAAGATAGTTGACATAATCTCGGGTACTAAAATCGGTGATTTTAATAAATTATCAAATGAAATTGAAAATACGGATGTAATTATTTCCTGTACTGGTTCAACAGAGCCTATAATTACAAAGGATAAAATTAATCCTAACATGAGTTATAAAATTTTGGATTTAGCCGTTCCAGCCGATACAAGTAGTGAGGTGCAGTTATTGCCAAATGTGAATTTTATCGGGGTTAATGATTTAAAGGAAATAGCAAAGCAAAACATCAAGGAGAGATTGCAAGATTTGAATATTGCCGCTTCTATTGCTCAAGAAGGATGGGAGGATTTAATTCAATTTATTAAAGAAAGAGAAGTAGTACATAAAACGAAGAATGTGCATGATGAAATTGATGCCATTTTTAAAACAAACGAACTATTAGACCAAATGGTTTGTTTCAATAAGAATGAGTTTGATCTTACTTTAAGAATGTTAAAGTATTTAAAGGTTAAATTAAACAAGGTGCCTGCTAAAATTTCAAAAGAAATATTAATTCAAAAAAATGCGTAACCAAAAAAAATAAGGTGGCGTATCAGGACAAACAATAAATTAAAAGTTAAGCAAAATAATAAACAAAATTCTATCAATTAAAACTCAATAATTATGGCTTTAGGAGATAATGCTAAAAAACCAGCTTCGGGAACAGGAGCAAGAAAAACTGCAGCATCAAAAGCAGTTGAAAGTAATGCGTTACAATCAGCAGTTGATTCTGGTTGGGCAAGAATTGAATTCAAACCTGATGGTACAATATTGGAGGCGAATGATAATTTCCTAAGTGCTTTAGGTTATAAGAGTGAGGAGATTGTTGGTAATCATCATAAAATCTTTTGTGATCCAACTTATGTAGGTTCTGCAGATTATAAGAAATTTTGGAAAGATTTAGCAGCAGGTCACGTGAATTCTGGAGATTTTGAGCGATTTACAAAAGATGGAAAGTCTATTTGGATTAAAGCATCTTATTCACCAGTAAAAGATGCCAGTGGAAAAGTTGATAGGGTGATTAAAATTGCGACAGATATTTCAGAGCAAAAAAAGGCTCAAGAAGTAATAAATCAAACATTAAATCAGGCTTTAGATTCTGTAATTACTATTAATGGTATTTCTAAGGAAATCATTTTTGTGAATGATTCAGCTGTTAAAATGTTTGGATATTCAAAGGAGGAGCTGCTTGGGCAAAACGTTAAAATGTTAGTTAATGCAGATATTCGTCCAAGGCATGATCAAATTGTAGATGAAAACATTAAGACGGGAGTAAATAAAGTTGTTGGATCTTCAAGAGATTTATTTGTTTCAAGAAAAGATGGGTCTCAATTCTGGGCTAACCTTTCTTTATCCAAGGTGGCTGTTGGTGATGATATACAGTATACAGCTTTTATTAAAGATATAACCGAGGCAAAATTAGCAGAGGAAAAGGCTGCGGAAGTTGCGGAAATTAACCAGCAAACTTTAGAACAAGCAGTTGATGCTGTAGTTACGATTGATGGTCATACTAAAGAAATAATTTTCATGAACTCTTCTGCAGAAAGATTGTGGAAGAAGAAAAGAGAAGATGTTTTAGGTCAAAATATTAAGATTTTAGTTCCTCATGATATTCAAGCAGCTCATGATAGTTATGTAGATGCTAACGTAAAAACTGGAGTTAATAAGATAGTTGGTACAGGAAGAGAAGTGCCAATTGTGCAGCCTGATGGTTCGGTAATTTGGGCATTCTTATCCCTTTCTAAAGTTGAAGTTGGAGATAAGGTTCTTTACACAGCGTTTGCTAAAGATGTAAACACAGCAAGAGCAAACAGAGAAGCGTTTGGTGAAGCAACTAAATTCATTAATGCTATGGCTGTTGGTAACTTTGATGAAGTAATGGAGACTGAAGGTCTGGCTATGGACGAAGGGACTGGGGAAGTAATCCAAAACTTATATGGTTTAAGAGATACATTAAGAAATATTATTGGTGAAGTTAATGGTGTAGTTGAGGCTGCTGGTGAAAGAGGAGACTTAAGTGCAAGGTTACAATTAACTGAAGTTGATGGGGAGTGGAGAGCTCTTGTTGATTCAATGAACATGTTAATGCAATCGATTGCTGAGCCAATGATGGAATTCAATGGAATTATCACTGGAATGGCGGGTGGAGATCTTACTAATAGATTTGAAATGGCTGCTCAAGGAGATATCCTAGCAATGGGAGATTCATTGAACACTTGTATTGCTAACTTAAATAACTTACTTGGAAATATCTCTGAGTCATCTGGAGTTGTAGCATCAACTGCTGTTCAAATGGAATCGCAATCAGAAGCTATGGGCGCAACTACTACTGAAGTAGCAGGAGCAATTACTCAAATGGCGAGAGGTGCTCAAGAACAAGCTCAGAAGACTGATGAGTCATCAAGAATGATTGAAGAAGTAATGAACTCAGCAAATGATATGTCATCTAAAGCTGAAAACATCAACTCTGCTGCTGAGCAAGGAATGGCAAGCTGTGGTGAAGGTCTGAAGATCATGAAGCGATTGTTGGAGGATATGGGTGAGATCGAAGGATCTGCTGGTTCAACTGCCGAGTCAATTAAAGTCTTAACTGAAAGAGCTGAAGAAATTGGAAGAACATTAAATGTAATTACAGATATTGCAGCACAAACCAACTTATTAGCATTAAATGCCGCAATTGAGGCAGCTAGAGCTGGTGAGGCAGGAAGAGGATTCGCGGTAGTTGCTGAGGAAATCAGAAAACTTGCTGAAGATTCGAAGAATGCAGCGGTAAATATTGAAACAATTATTGGTTCGGTACAAAGAGATACGCAAGAAGCTAGTAAAGCAATTGATACGATGACAGCTGCTGTTAAGAACGGTAACAACGCCTCAAGCGAAGCACAATCTATCTTCGAAGAAATCAATACACAATCAGGACAAACGTTACAGTATGCAGGTGAGATTTCATCAGCTACCGCATCGCAAACTGAAACAATTAACGAAGTAGTTAAGAATATCGAACAAATTGTAGTTGTTGCAGAAGAAACTGCTGCAGGTACAGAGGAAGTTGCAAGTTCAGCTACTGAGTTAAATGCAGCAATGGAAGATGTTAAAGGAGCGTCAAATAATATGGCTGCAGTAGCTGCAGAACTTCAGGCAGGAGTTAGTCAGTTTACATTATTAAATCAATCTACTTCTGCACCGGCAACAACTGATGATGCTAAGCCAGCTAGAAGAGGTAGAGGAAGAAGATCATAAAATTATCAACCCAAAGAGTGGGCTTTCCCACTCTTGTATTAAACTTAAGTTATAAATGACAACAGATAATACAAATATTGCCGATAAAGGAGGTGAGGTTGATAAGAGTTATAAAAGACATCAACTAATTGTCTTCAAGCTTGGTAATGAAGAGTACGGATTAAACATCGATCAAATTAAAGAGATTGTATTAACTCCAAGTATTACAAAAATGCCTCAAACGGATGACTTCATCAAAGGGGTTGCTAATATTAGAGGGAACATTATTACAATTGTTGATTTAGAAGAGAGATTTGGAGTTAACGCTCATCTTACCCAGGCAGAAAAAGAAAAAACAGGTCAGTATACATTAGTAATAGAATCAGACACCCTAAAGATTGGAGTTTTGGTAAGAGAGGTTCCAACAACTTTAGCTGCTTCCGATAATGATATTGATGAATCGCAAAATATAGTTCACGATTCTTCTATGGATGAGAATTACATCAAGGGAATTGTTAAGGTAGAGGATAGGTTAATCATATTGATTGATATATTCAAAGTGATGACCGAGGAAATAATTAATAACGCAACTAATAAATAATAATTTAAATATTCAAATATGGGAAAGTCAATTCTTATCGTAGATGATTCTCTTTACATGAGAACAGTTATCAAGGATGCTTTAGAGGAGGCAGGATATGATATTGTTGGTCAGGCTGCCAATGGAGAAGCTGCTATTGATTTAGCAATGGATTTGCAACCTGATTTAATTACCTTGGATAACATTTTACCGGATATGATTGGTACTGATATTCTTGCAGTTTACAAGGATGAAGAACTACCATCAAAGGTAATTATGATTTCTGCGGTTGGTCAGCAATCTGTAATCGAGCAAGGAATGGAATTAGGAGCAACGGATTATATCGTTAAGCCATTTACTCCAGAGCAATTAGTTGAGGCTGTTGGTAAAGCATTAGGTTAATTAATTGGGAAAAGTAAACGTCATATTAATTGAAGACTCGGCTTTAATGCGCCTTGTTGTGTCTGATATTTTAAGATCTGATCCAGATTTAAATATCATGGCAACAGCAAACAATGGTGAGGAAGGAGCCGTGAAGGTTAGCGAGTTTAATCCGGATGTTGTGATTACCGATTTAGTTATGCCTGATTATGATGGTATTTATGCCATTAAAGAAATCAGGAAAACGAGTCGTGTGCCAATTATGGTATTAAGTGCCGCAAACAGTAGTTCTTCGATGGTTTTTGACGCGATGCAAGCAGGTGCGACCGATTTTATGGAGAAGCCTCAGGGGGGAGCCACTAAAGTTAGGGACATGGATTACAAATTGACCGATGCTATTAAAAAGCTAGCGAAAGCTAAACTTGGAGCAGGTGTTGAAGTTGGAAAAAGTGTTACCAATAGTCACGTCTTTGCATCAAAACTTCCATACGATGCTATAGTGATTGGATCTTCAACTGGTGGGCCTTCTGCCGTTGAAGAGGTTTTGAAGAAGTTACCAGGGAACCTTCCTGTTCCAGTGGTGATTGCGCAACACATGCCAAAGAATTTTATTGGTCCTTTTGCTAAACGTTTAAATACAATTACTCCCTTGGAAGTAAGTGTTGCAGAATATGGGGAAAGATTAAAACCTAGTAAAATTTATGTGTGTGGCGGTGATGCTAACACTGAATTGGAAAAATCTGGTCCTAATGTGAAATTTAAATCCAATAGTGACCACTATCATGAGTTTAATAACCCTTCGGTAACTTGTTTATTTGATGCAGCATCCGAGGTGTACGGGGGAAGATGTATAGCTGTTATGCTTACTGGAATGGGTAAGGATGGAGCCACTGGTATGCTTAAAATTAAGGAGAAAGGAGGTTTTACAATTGCTCAAGAAGCATCAACTTGTGTTGTAAATGGTATGCCAGGAGCAGCGGTTAAAATTGGAGCAGTAACACACCAAGTTAAACTAAAAGATATAGCAGCATTCATGGTGAGTGTGCTATCAGATTAATCAATTATCTCTTTAGGGAAAATGGCAACAGAAGAAGAATACAGAGAAATATTTCACGCTGAAGCGAATGAGAACCAAGAGGAACTCAATAGGCTTTTTACTGTTCTGGAGAAAGACCACAAGAGTAAAAAGTCTATCGACGCGATATTCAGAATTACACATACTCTAAAAGGGAATGCCCTTGGTATGGGGTTCAAAGCCATAGGGGCAATGGCTCACACACTCGAAGATATCTTTGGTGAAATTAGGGCTGGAAAGTTAGAGTTGGATGGAGACATCTTTAATGAATTATATAAGGGGTTAGATACACTTACCGAACTTATCGACGCCCTAAAATCAGGAAAGAAAGTAAAATATTTAGGTATTAAAACCAAGTTGGGGGTAATACTTAGAAATGCTAAAGCAGAGCAAGCAGAAGCTGCTGGAGAAGCGTCTGCTGAAGAGAAAACGCAAGAACCTGTAGAGGAGGGAAAACCAGCGGCAAAGAAAAAAACAGCTGCGAAGAAAGTTACCACTAAAAAAGCCAAAGAGGAGGAAGAAAAAGTTGAAGAATCAACATCCGAAGACGTTAAAAAAGAGGGAGGAGCTGAAGAGGAAGTAGTAGCTGAAGAAGTTAATTTTGATGATGTTGTTCCTCAAGCTGATGCCCCGGTTGAAGAAATTGAGGCGGAGGAACAAGAGGAGGATGAAGAGGATGGTGAAGCTGAAGATGATACTCCAAGCATTACATTTTCGGATTTAGTTCAGGTTCCTGTAAGGAAGTTGGATGAATTAATGAATCTTGTAGGTGAGCTTGTTATTGAGCGTGATAGAATTATGCAACTATCAAATGATTATGCAGCAGCTGAAGGGAAAAGAAGTACAGTTGATTTTTCAAGATTAGTTAGAATAACATCAGATCTTCAATACTCTGTAATGGATGTTCGATTGGTTCAAGTTTCATTCTTGTTCAATAAATTTCATAGAGTTGTTAGAGATGCTGCAAATATTGAAAACAAAAAGGTGAACCTTGAGTTAGAAGGTACCGATACTGAAATTGATAGAAATGTTCTTTCTATTATCTCAGATTCGATGATTCACTTAGTTAGAAACTGTGTTGGACATGGTATTGAGAAGCCAGAGGATAGAGTTAAAGCAGGTAAAAGTGAAACAGGTACGATTACATTAAAAGCTCGAAATGAGAACGATAATGTAGTTATTGAAATAGTTGATGATGGAGGAGGGATTGATCCGAAAAAGATTGCTAAAAAAGCGATTGAAAAAGGTTTAACAACGAAAGAGTTGATTAAGCATATGACGGATCAGGATATTATTATGTTCATTTTCGAACCAGGTTTTTCAAGTATGGAGACTGTAACCGCGATCTCAGGAAGAGGGGTAGGAATGGATGTGGTAAAAAGATCAATTGATTCGATCGGAGGTACAGTTCAAGTAAATTCAAAAATTGGAAAAGGAACTACTATTAAATTGTTTTTACCATCTTCGATGGCAGTAAAAGGTGCCTTATTGTTTGAGTTGGAAGATCAAGAGTATGCTATTCCGCTTTCTTACACTGAAGCAGTAGTTTCTTTTAAGAAAAATGAAATTCATAAGGTTAGTCAGGGATTAATGGCGACCTATTTAGATAAAACACTTTCTATCGTATTCTTAAGAGATTTATTCGAATTGAATGATGAGTACGATAACTACAAAGGAGCTACCTTCCACCAAAGCTTTGATAGTTGGCCGGAAGATAAGCAGTTAGATGTTGTTGTTGTTCATTACAATGGAAAGGACGTAGGTTTTGTTGTAGATAAGTTATTACAACAAAAAGAAATAGTAGAAAAACCGTTAATGAAACCGGTTGATACAGTGAAGTTGATTAGTGGTGTTACGATTTTAGGAAACGGAAATGTTTGTTTAGTTATTAATGTAATATCAATTGTTCAGCATATTTTTAGTCCGGCTGTAGCAAGAGTTTAAAAGTTTATTAAAATGAGTGAGATACTATCAGAATATGAGTTCGATGTTACTAGAGAGCTTTTGAATATTGCTTTCGCTAATAGCGCAGATTCATTTTCGGCTATTGCCAAACAAACTGTTTTGTTTGAGCCAATTATGTTTGAAATTGATCAAGATGCCGAAAATTTTCAAATTGCTTCTACTGGTCAAGACGACTGGGTAGCGCTTGAGACTTCTATAATGGGAAGCATGACAGGTAAAAGTTATTTACTTTTTGATAGTGAGCAAACCGAATATATACATGAGGTGGGATTGCCTAAAGAAATAAAAGGTGAACAAAGAAAAATGCTGGAAGACGCAATTTTATTGGAAATTGACAACATGTTAGCAGCAGCTGTAATTACTGAGTTTTCTAACCTGATGAATATCCCTATGTATGGAGGAGTTCCTTCGATGCAAAAATTAAAAGAGGGAGAAGTGAATCAGTTGGTGAAAAATGATCTTGATAATTTTGCCAAAAATGAAAGTGAAAAGTTTTATGTTGTAAAAACAAACCTTACTTATATTTTGTCAGAAAAATCTACAATAAAACCCCAGTTTGTATGGATATTCTCCGAGGTTTTCCTCAATGCCATAAAGGATATGGTGAATAATAAGAAACATCATAAAATACTAGAGTATAAGAGAAAGTAGCCGATGGCTACTTTTTTTTGAATTAGTCTTTTTTTTGGTAACAAAAATCCACTTTAACCCATATAAGGAAAGCTACATATTTAGTTAAACCAATTACATGAAGATTAAGTCAGAGAAAATCGTTACGATTATGGGGGTTGTTTGTATCATCCTTGTAATTTTAACAATCGTTCTACAAAATTTGAATTTGGATCCAGAATTAGCAGGCCCGCTTACTTTGGTGATTCTTTCTTTTTTGGCGATTTCCATTATAGGAGCCTTTGTGGCTTATCAAAAGTCGGTGGTAAAGCCACTTAATGAGGTTTCCAAAGCGGTAAAATCATTATCAGAAGGTAGTTCTTCAGAAGACCTGAAGGTTAAATCCTTTGGGGTGGTTGCAGATATCGCAACAGACATGAATGAGGTTTTTCATAACATGCAATCAGCAACTGTTTTTGCTCAAGAAATTGGAGAAGGAAACTTTGAAAGTGAAGCAGGAGATGTGAATGAAAATGATGCTTTAACAACAGCCCTTTTGGATATGAGGGACAAGTTGAAAGATGTAGCTGAAGAAGAGAAAAAAAGAAATTGGGCCGTACAAGGTTTGGCAACGTTTAGTGAGTTGCTTAGAAATAATCAGGACGATCTAGAGGAATTAGGTTACAACGTAATCAAAAACCTTGTTAAATATTTAGGTGCAAATCAAGGAGGGTTCTTCACTTATAAACCTTATGAAGGTGCTGATGCAGTAAGTGCTGAAGATGCTCTTTTTAAAGGAAAAATAGAATTGGTTTCCTGTTATGCTTATGAAAAAAGGAAATACAAGGTTAAAGAGGTATTTGTAGGGGAAGGTTTAGTTGGACAGTGTGTAATTGAGAAAGAAACGATTTATTTAAATGATGTTCCTGGGGATTATGTTAACATTACATCTGGTTTAGGTAAAGCTACTCCTCGTTCAATTCTTATTGTTCCTCTACAAGTTAATGAAGAAATTTTTGGAGTTGTTGAAATTGCATCCTTTAAGAATATTGAAGATTATCAGGTAAAGTTTGTTGAGGACTTATCTGAAAGTATTGCTTCCACGCTTTCCTCTGTGAAAATGGCGATGAATACTAAAACTCTTTTGGATAAAGCAGAAGAGGCCAACAAGGAAATGCGCAGTAAGGAAGAACAAATGGAAGAAATCCAGAATGAGTTAGCAGAAAAGCTAAAGCAGAATGAAGAGGATACAGCTCAATTTATGTCGGTTGTAGAGGCCATTAATAAAACTAACGCTGCAATTGAGTTTGACATGAAAGGGAATATTATTGAAGTAAATGATATGTTCCTTGGGGTAATGGGGTTTAAGAAAGATGATTTAATAGGAATGCCTGAATCATTCTTGTTACCTGAAGAAGAAAAAGAGTCTCCTCAGCATAGTATGATGTGGGAATCTCTAAAAACTGGTCAATATTTTAGCGGTGAATTTAAGAGATTAAGCAAAAGTGGTAAAGATGTTTGGATGAATGGAACCTACAATCCAATTCATGATGCTCAGAATGTTCCTTATAAAATCATCAAGTTTGCCTCTTTTACAACTGATGAAAAAGAAAGAGAATTAGACCTTAATGGTAAATTAAACGCACTTAAAGAGTCTGTAGGGGTGATAGAATTAGATATGGAGAAAAAACTTCGTAGTGTTAATGGTATTATATTAAGTGATTTAGGCTACAAGCGTTTAGAAACAAGAAATAAACCATTTGAGTTGTTCACAGGAGAGGAATATATGAAGGGTAGGGCTTTTAAGAATCTTTGGGCTGGATTAAGCGATGGAGATACAGTGACACAATCATTAACTTTTAAAAAGAAAGGAGGTGGTGAAAAATATTATAAAGGAAATTTCTCTACAATTAAAAATCTTAAAGGAGAAGTTATTAAAATCCTTTGTGTTTTAGTAGATATATCTAAAGAAGTTGAGGCAGAAAAAGCATTAAAAGAAGAATTAGAAGCTGCGCTTAATAATTCTATGATTAAAGTTGCCGATGAGGAAAAAGATACGCAAGGCGCAATGGTGGCTTTAAATGATGCGCTTGAAGAATTAAATCAAGGTGATTTAAGCGTAGATGCTTTAATTGAAAAGAATAAGTTGCCAATCATAATTATTAACAAGGAGACTACAGCAATTGAAAACTCTACATTGGTAATGCAAGCTTTGCTTGGTTATGAGAATACTGAATTAGTTGGTAAACTTTTCCCTGAGTTTTTAAATGTTGATGAAGATAAGGTTGGTACCTTGATAAAAGGAATAGGGGAAGCAAATGTTTTCCAAGAAGAAATAGTATTAAAAGGAAAAGGGGGTGATCAAAATCTAACTGTTCTTTTCGCTCCAATTCTAGGTAGTGAGGAAGATGGAGGTACAAAAATTTGTATGATCGCACTTTCAATGTTCTAAAAGAATTAAATGAGTCAGGATTTAACATTAGAAGAATTAGAAGCGTTAAATAACGCAATTTTAACTCGTCATGGGATTGATTTTACGCATTATGAGCCAAGATCTTTCTCAAGAAGAGTTTCTCGTGCTATAGACTATTTTGGTTTTAATAACCTGATGGAAATGTGGACTAAACTTCTTTCTGATAGGTCTTTTGTGTTTGATTTTATTGATCAAATTACAGTAGGTATGACTTCTATGTTTCGTGATCCTCAAATGTGGAAGGTTTTAAAAAACGATCTTCTAATGACAATGAAACAAGATGGTGAGCCAATTGATATATGGCACGCAGGATGTTCAACAGGAGAAGAAACTTATTCGCTAGGGATCGTTTTAGATGATTTAAAAATTCAAGATAGAACTCGTGCTGTTGCGACTGATTTGAATAGGGAAAGTGTAGAGAAGGCTAAGGCTGGAATTTATGATAACCTTACATTACGCCAAAACTCAGAGCAGTTTGAAGAATATAATCCATTTAAAAAATTGGAGCGCTATTACAAACCGCATGGCACAAAGCAATTCCAAATGGATTTGAATTTAACTAAGCATGTGGATTATCGGGTAGGGAATTTAGTATCCGATGATGCACCAGGAGAGTTTGATATCATATTTTGCCGAAATGTATTGATCTACTTTGATAATACCTTGAAAATTCAAATGTTAAATAAGTTCTACGATGCTCTTAAGCCAGGAGGTTTTTTAATTATTGGATATTTCGATGCATTATTACCGGTTATTGATAAAGATATGTGGGAGTATTATAATCTTCAAGCTAAGATTTTTAGGAAAATTGATGAGGAATAGATGAGAAGGGAGAGAAAAGATCACCCCACAAAACGAGTAAACTTAATCTCTCCATTCAGTGCCTTTCTCAAGAAAAACTGAACGCCTCCATTTACAATCAAAACTTCGATGCCATTTCCTTCACAGATTTCTAACGCGTGAATTTTAGATTGCATTCCGCCGGTTCCTAAACCATTATCTAACTCTTGGATGTAGCCTTTCATCTCTTCAATACTGTTAACTTCTTCAACTAGTTTTGCTTTTGGATCCAGTTTTGGGTTTCCAGTGAAAATACCATCAATATCAGAAGCGATTACTAATTTTTCGGCTCCAACTAATTCAGCAACCATTGCCGATAATTTGTCGTTGTCTCCTAATATGATTTCCTCCACCGCTACGGTATCGTTTTCGTTTATGATAGGAATATAGTCATGTTTTAAAAGATCGCTTATTGTAGCCTTTGTATTAGCTCTTGATTCTTCTCCGTTTAAGTCATAGTGAGTTAATAAACACTGTGCAGCGTTTAACCCAAAATCAGCAAATACCTCCATGTATATCTGCATTAGCTTTGGTTGCCCAATTGCTGAAAGTGCAGATTTAACTTCGATATTTTTATCAGAGTTACTCAACTTTATAAACTGACGAGCAGTAGCTATTGCTCCGGAAGAAACCAAGATAACACTGTATTTTTCCTTTAATTCTAAAATCTGACGAGAAATATCTTCGATTTTTCCTCTCGAAATATTATCAGTTCCAGCTGTTAGGGTGGAAGTACCTATTTTTAAAACAATAACTGGTTTCATTATCCTCTTACTTGTCCGTTTCCTTTAATGAACCATTTGTTAGTTACTAATTGTCCTGTAGCAACTGGTCCTCGGAAATGTAGTTTTTGAGTAGAGATTGCGATTTCTGCTCCAAATCCTAACTGACCACCATCTGTAAATCTTGATGATGCATTTTGGTAAACAGCAGCACAATCAACTCTATTTTGGAAGTCTTCAGCAACAGCATCGTTTGATGCTACAATAACTGCAGAATGTCCTCCTGAGTATTCATTAATTTTTTCAATAGCTTCATCCATATCATTAACTTCTGCTAATAATATTTTGGCAGCTAAAAACTCTTCAGCGTATACGTCTTCCTTCATTTTAGAAACATAACCTAATGATTCGATAGATGCACCATCGGCTAAAATTTCCATGTTGATTTGATTTAATTCTCTGATTAAAATCTCAACCTTTTCTTGGAAGTTTGGAAGGTTTTTATTGATTAATACTTTATCAATCGCATTACAAACACTTAGTCTACTTTTTCCATTTAAAACTAAATCAACCGCCATGTCAAAATCACATTTGTCATGAATGTAAATAAAGTTATTACCTCTTCCACTAATTAATAATGGAACTGAGGTAGTTTGACGGATGTAGTTAATTAAACCTTCACCACCTCTTGGTATAATTAAGTCTAGTTTATGTGTGTTATCAGCTAAAAGCTTTTGCGTTTCCTCTCTGTTAATGTCTAAATAAGTAACAAAATCAGTAGGAATTCCATTTTTTTCTAAAGCTTTGTGCCAAAGATCAACTAAACAAAGGTTTGAGTTTTTACTCTCTTTTCCTCCTTTCAATAAAATCTTATTTCCCCCTTTAAAAGCAGTAATAGCTGCCTCAATAGTTACGTCTGGACGAGATTCGTAAATAATAAGAATCTTTCCAAAAGGAACTACCTTGTTTTGCACTAACATCCCGTTTGGGTGAACGTACTCATGAAGAACTTTTCCTTGAGGATCTTCATCTGATATAATTTCTTCAACAGCCGAAACCATTCCATCAACCTTTTTACTATTCACCTTTAAACGGTCGATTAAAGTGGGGTCGATGTTTCCAGCGTTTTCTAAGTCAACTTTATTTGCTGCAATAATAGCCTCTTTATTTTCAGCTATTAATAACGCTAAATCCTTCAGCGCCTTATTTTTTGTTTCAGTAGAAAATATCATGTTCTAAAGTTCTATAAATAATTATGAATTCCCAAGCTCAACTGCGCGGTTATATGCGGCATTTGCACCTTTTCTTATGGAATCCTTTACATTGTTACTTTCAAACGACTTAATTGCTTCTATAGTTGTTCCACCTTTAGAACAAACTTTATCAATCCATTCGGCTGTAGTAAGTTCATTTTGTCTGAACAATTCAACTGCTCCATCAAAAGTCTGTGTAACTACTTGCTTCGCCGTTTCATCAGAGAATCCGAATTCTTTGGCTGCATTCATTAGTCCTTCCATGAAATAAAGAATATAAGCAGTACCACTTCCTGAAAGTCCAGTAATTTTATCAATATCTTCTTCTGTTTCAACTTTTACAGCTTCACCAGTAGAGCTTAATAGTTTGGCAACCATTTCCTCTTCCTCCTTTGAAACCGAATCAGATGAAGTGAATCCTGTCATTCCTTTTCCAATCATTGCAGGAAGATTAGGCATGCATCTTACGATTTTGGTTAAACCTAACCCATTTTCAATGGTTGAGATTTTAACTCCGGCCATTACAGAAATTACCAATTGATTTTGGTTGGTTAATGATTTAATCTCATCAAAAACATCTTGTGCATGGAAAGGCTTTACAGCAACTAAAATTATATCAGCATCAGCAATACATTCGTTAGCTGAATTAAATACATTAAAATCAGGTTCGTTGGTTTTTAAGTTTTCAAATCCATCACCCTTATCAAGAATAGAGATTGATTCCCCTATCAATCCAGCCTTGTGAATCCCTTTAGCATACGTAAGGCCCATGTTTCCGCCTCCAATCACAGTTAATTTCATAAGGCAAAGATAAATCTTTGCTGGTTATTGCTTGTCGTTTTGTTATTGAAAAAAGTAAGAGATTGCTTCGTTCCTCACAATGACGTAGTTCTTAATTTTGGTTTTAAGATTTCAGGTCATTGTGAGGAACGAAGCAATCTCATTTTTTTTATTTCATTGGGTTTTCTCCCATTAAATTTCCATATCTGTGATAATTAATTGATAGACTCTGTTCAGTTAAGTAATTTAACAGTTCAAACCGTCCATTTGTATGGGGAACTCTTGAATATACATGCAGGTTATTTTTGTGGCATTCCTTCATGAAAAGGTTCGGCAATTTAAGCACCAAACTTCTGATCATTGTTCCTTCCTTAAAATCTTTGAAAATTCTATTGAAACTGGAAACTTGTTTGATCTTATAACCTTCTAAATGAATGTCTTCGTTTTGAGTGTAAATTTCAAAAGGTAATTTCAGAACCTTACAGGCTAATAATACCATTTTTAGATTGCGTTCCTGTGTTGTCTCGTCTACTGTAATAATTACCTTTGTAGGCTTTAAATACCTACAGATGTTATGTTGTCCGCGTACTTTTGAATAATCTATTTCTTTTTTGAAATGATTTAGCCAAGTTTCATTGTAGCTCTTCTCAACTGCGGAAAGTGATGCAACAACGGGTTCGATGTGAATGAACTGTCGAACATAATTTGGTCCTCCTGCTTTCATTCCAAAACCATAACTAGAAGCCTTCATTCCACCAAATGGTTGTCGCTGAACAATGGCTCCTGTGGTTCCTCTATTGGCGTATAGGTTCCCTGCCTTAATATGTTGCTTCCAGTACCTAACTTCTTCCCTTGCCAATGATTCAATTCCGCTTGTTAAACCATATGGTGTCCCATTTACAAAATCGATTGCTTCACCTAATCCTTTTGCTTCCATTACACATAATATTGGTCCGAAAAGCTCATTTTTATACTCGTAACTATTTTGAGTGATTCCCCATTTAATTCCCGGTGATAAAATGAAATTGCCTTTTAACTCAGGTTTTAATAACCAATCCTCTGGTCGGGTATTTTCCAAAACAAATTTTAGTTTATCGTTAATTGGAACTGCTAATGGACCGATTTGAGTTTGGAAATCCCATGGATTTCCAAAGGTTTTACTTTGAGCAGCATCCTTTAAAAGCGCCCTAAAATTCTTATCATCAAATACTTCTTTTTCTAATACGAGCAGGGAAGTAGCCGAACATTTTTGTCCGCTATTTCCAAATGCCGAGTTAACTACATTTTTAATCGCTTGTTCTCTATCAGCTAAAGCCGTAACTATAGTCGCATTTTTTCCTCCGGTTTCTGCAAATAGGTTTAAATATGGATTTCTTTTTAGTAAGAACTGAGCGGTTTCGGTTCCTCCTGTTAGAATTACAGCGTCAAACTTATTTCCTGCCGCTAAGTATTTATCAAGCGTAGTTTCTTCGCAAGGTAAAAAGGAAAATGCATCTTTTGGGATTCCTGCGTCCCATAAACACTTACTAATTAAGTACCCAGAAGCAGCTGCGTTTTGGGATGGTTTTAAAATAGCTCTTTTTCCTGCTGCTAAACTTGCTAAAACTCCTCCGATAGGAATTGCAATTGGGAAATTCCAAGGTGAGAGAATAAGGTTGATTCCTTTTTTCTTGTATGGAATTTCTTCTTGATCCAAATCTGAAATTGATTGCGCATAGTAATTCGCGAAATCAATTGCTTCAGATACTTCAACATCAACTTCCGATGGCAGTTTCCCTAATTCGGCAACTGTAACACCAATTAAATCACCTCTCCTTTCAGCCATTAATAGAGCCGCTTTTTTTAATAATTCAGCCCGTTTTAAATTGTCTAATTCGTACCAATTCGAGTTGGTATAAATCATTTCTTCGTAATCTTCTTCTTCTGCTAATTCGTAAACCCAAGGAAGTTGGCCGCTCCAATTGTTCTGAAGCAATGTTTTTCGGTGGCTCTTATCAACTAACCCAACAACAGGGATTACCGATAAAGGTTCATGGTTTTCCCATTTATCCTTTACTTGTTGAATCCATCTGCGATTAGACTGATTAGTCCAGTCTGTATCGGCTGCATTTCGAAAACTTTCTTGAATTGAGAAAGATTCCTTTAATCTATTTTGTAATCGGTTAGGAGTAGTTTGAACATGCTGAATTTTTTCAAGTGAGCTTTTAAATTGATCTAATAAGAAGTCCCATCTTTCTGATCCAATGTCCAGGTTAAATCCTTCTTTGAGGAAGTTGCCAGGCTGAGTTCCCTCATCCAATCTTCTAACTAAGTAAGCAATTGCGTTAAGGTAATTTTCCTTCTCAACAATTGGCGTATATAAAATTAGGTTGGCGCCTTTTTTATTTATTTCAACAGCTGTAGATTTAGCCATCCCTTCCAACATTTCAAAATCTACATGATTTTGAAGGTTGTTCTTCAAGACAAGGTTTAAGCAAAAAGCTAAATCGAAAATATTATGAGAAGCCACACCTACATTTAGATATTCTGCAGATCCAGACTGGAGTAATTCCATTAAGATCTTTTTGTAATTAGCATCAGTATCTAACTTGGTAGAGTAGGGCGCAAGAGACCAACCATGCATGGATGCTTCGGTTTTTTCCATTTCTAAATTGGCGCCCTTTACAATCCTTACCTTAACTGGTGCTCCTCCATTTTTAACTCTTTTTTTAGCCCAGTCCCTTAATCTAATAGCTTCTTTAAAAGTATCAGGAAGATAAGCTTGAAGAACAATCCCAGCGCGTAAATTTTTGAATTCATGCTGGTCTAACGTTCGCATGAAAGTCTCAAGTGTTATCGATAAGTCACGGTATTCCTCCATATCGAGGTTGACAAACTTTTGAACTCCAGTTTCTTTTTCGATTCGAAGCACTTCTCTGTATAAAACAGAAATTCGCTCAATACATTCCTCAATTACTTCATCATGTGCAATGGTAATGATTTGAGAGTGTAATGTTGAAAGTTTAACAGATACATAATCAACCTCTTCATTATTTAAAACTTTAATGTATTTACGAGATCTTTCTTGTGCCTCGTGTTCTCCAATTAAGGTTTCTCCTATTGGGTTGATATTTAAAGTGATGCCGTGCTTTTTCCTTTTCTCAACATGGTTTTTAAATCTTTGTGTTCCCGTATAAAATACAACTGGGCTTGTTACCTGCTGAATTTGATCTAACATCAAAGGAATACTAACCGATGGGAGTTTGTATCCTATAATTCGGAATAATCTAACTAAGATGCTTTCTGTTGTATTAAATAACGGTTTATACGCATCGGTGGAATTAAACAACCTTAAAACATAGGCGGATACTCTGTCGAAATTATTACTTCGAAAAGCCACATCCATTAATCTAATTAAGAAGTGTTTACTCTCCGGGAAGTCTAATATGGGCGCCATTCTTTCCGCGAAAGGATTAGCCCCAGTGTCTCTTCTAGGTGCTTGAATTTCTTTGGCTAATTGAATCGTTTCATCAATTAACTCTTGCGTTATTTGATTTCCCATAGTAAATAGATTTAAAGAGCGTATAAATCTATAACGGGGGAAATTAGGGAAAAGTTATTTTCAGGTAATAGGTAATAGGTAATAAGTAATAGGTTGAGACTTTTTTCTATTCCTTATTTCATATTATCTGATTAGAGCTACCGTCCCAGTTCTTCTCACAACCTCATTCTCAAAAATATCCGTTGTAACTACTTTCCATACATAAACATCTTCTTGAACTGGGTTTCCAGTTAATTGAGATGTTCCATCCCAAGGAGTGTAGGGAGTTGTAGTTTCGAAAATTTTATCTCCCCAGCGGTTAAAAATCATGAATACGAAGTCATCCGCAACATGATTTTTTCCCATTGGGTAGAATAATTCGTTCATTCCATCACCATTTGGAATGAACGCGTTGGGCACATTCAGGGTAAAGAAGTCCCATATAATTATGGACTTAGTAATGCTGTCGATACACCATCCATTGGATGCGTAAAGGGTTATATCAACCGTGTCTTGTTCGTTAGTGTTGTAATCAACCATTACTGTTTCCTCGTTTTCGAAAATTGTACGTCCGCCATTATAATTCCAAGTGAAAATGTTTCCATCTGTACTTTGGTTAATAGCAGTTACTTTTGGATCCTTCGTGGTTACATCATTGCTTTCAAAAAGGAAATCTGCGGTAGGAGGTGAGAATGTACAGATTTGATA
>JAYPYW010000012.1:29398-29674 GCA_038154685.1 Flavobacteriales bacterium
GTTTAGTGGTGTTCGCACAACCATATTCATATAGTGAGGCTATTGATACATCATAACAACCAGCAGTACTAAACACATATTCTAAACTGTTTAATTTATTGGTTTCAAAAATTGTATCCACTTCTTGCATGATTGTCCATACTGTAGAAAGCGCGTTGGAATCGGATAAGTCCTCAAATGTTACTTCCATCGGGTAACAACCTTCAAGGGTATCTGCATCAATGGCACTTGCAGGATTTGGCTTTACCTCAACTAATATTGTATCTGCTACAGGAC
>JAYPYW010000012.1:29684-49923 GCA_038154685.1 Flavobacteriales bacterium
ATCATTTATAGAGTTGATTACTTTATGGATTCCAGGACCAAGTTTAGAAGGACTGAAAATACTATCGTTTGGTAAATCATTTATCGTCCAGCTTCCGGTTTCAACAGCTTTCAAAGTCTGATCTTCGGCAATTTCACAATAGGTTGCGAGAGGAGTGATAGTTGGGTCTTTTACTCTGTGAACAGTTAAATTTATATCGCTAGTATCTCCACACATGCCAGAGGTTCCATAGAATATTTTAAAATCACCAACTCCACTGGTTGAAGGGTTGAACGTTCCATCGTTTCCTATTTTCCCTGTTGGTGAACTCCACCACATTCCAGTATTAGAGGTGTCGGCGTTTGATAACAGAATAGCGGTATCCCCTGTACAAAATTCACTTGGAGTAGGAGGAGTTATTAGTGCGTTAATGTTAGGAAGGACTGTAATTTCAATTGAATTGCTATCACTACATGCTGCTGTAAGTCCTTCTAAAACATATTTAATTTTAAATGTTCCTGGGGTAGAAGGAGTAAATAAACTATCGGTTACATTTCCAATCCATTTTCCACCATTAGCAACACCAGCAGATTTATTGATGATAAATGATGAAGAGTTTAAACAAACAGTTGTGTCAGGTAGAGCGATTTGAGCAGAAAGAGCATCTATGACTTCAATGTTTACAGAATCAGCAATAGGGCAAGATCCACCTGAAGTATATTTAACTAAGTGAACTCCTAAATCTGCCGTTAATGGATCAAATATTCCATCAGTTGTTATTGCTCCAGTCGTATTTGAAGTCCAATATCCAACTACAGAAGTAGTGTCTAGTTTCAAATTCACAGTTCCTCCTAGTCGACAAAAAGGTCCTTGATCCGGAGTTATTTTTACCGTATCCATTTGTGTAACAGTAATGATAACGCTATCTGAATCGCTACAAAGGGTTGTTGCTCCGTTAGCCTTTAAAAATATTTTAAAAGTTCCTGAAGTGCTCGGGGTAAATAAACTGTCTGTTATACTAGTCCCACTCCATGTTCCAACATCAGTATTGGAAGAAGTTCTAATTACAAAGTTATCAGATCCAACACATACTGTCGTGTCTGGCGTTATAATGTCAACTTCTTTGCTTGGAAATACTGTTATTTCAATAGAATCCTTAGCTGGACAATTCAGGCTAGGAGAGTTGTAAAATAACCAGTGGGTTCCTGGTCCGGAACCTGAAGGGTCAAATATTCCTGTAGCGTTGTTAATGTAGCCAGCGGTGCTTGAAGACCATGCTCCGCCGGTAGTTGAGGTTGACGATAGCTCCACAGTAGTTCTTGTTTCTAATTCGCAAAAAGTTACCTGATCAAGGATTTTGGCAGAATCGACACTGTAGATTTCAATTTCTCTTTCATTTTCTGTTATACAACCAGGCCAAGTACCCTCAACTTTATAAAATATAGTGTAAACACCTGCATCAACACCGTCACCCTTGAAAATAGAATCGTTTTCAATTAAAGCTGGATTAGTTCCTGTTGGACTTGATTTAATCGACCAGCTTCCAGGAGATGTTGCTGTTGTTTTTAAAGTGTTTAGATCAAAGTTTTGGTTAGCACAAAAATTAGGAGGAAAGGTTAATGATGTGTCTGGACATGGGCAATTAGAGACAAAACAAATCGAATCTCGTCTAGCACATTTTTGATTAGAGTGTACATTGATGTTGTAGAAAGGCCCGCCAGGATTTACTCGAATTAAACCAACTTGATTTACTGGTCCGCCAGTTCCAGGCCTTACTGTTGCACCAGAAACTTTTAGTTCATAGCCGGTTCCTTGTGGAATATTGAGAGCTAATCCAGAGAATACAGTTTCTCCATCACAATCAACCGTTAAAAATTCAGGACCGGCTATTACTGTTCCGGATTGTTCAACGGTAATCATAGCGTTGAAATTAGCACAACCATCCCAATATTGATCTCCCATTAAAGTAAAACCTTCAATAGTAAGAGGCGTGATTGCATCGAAAGTGGTTGCGTTTACCACATCTGTACCCCATCCTTGTTCCCCTGTTGCCCCAACAATGTAATCGTTTGGATCTACAAATGGCTCGAAATAAATACATTCCTCCTCAGCGGCTAAAACAAAATCATAAGTACAACTAACATGGATAGGGGTAGTAGAAGTGTCGGAATCGTACCATTCAGTTAAATCACAAGGATTGTCGGTACAAGTCAAAGTTATATTATCACCCTTACAAACATCATCAGGACCTTTAACATTAGCAATAGTTTCAACAATATCAACTTTTATTGAGTCGTTTAACTTATTCCCGCAAGAATCTTCAATTGTAACAGTTGCTATGTATGACCCTAAAGCAGTATACTTATGGTTTGGATCGAATAATGTAGAGCTGTTTTCAGATGAAGCCGGGTCACCAAAGTCCCAAATTGGAGTTGTTCCAGCTTTTAAAATACCATCAAAATCAAAACTAAAATAAACTGGTTCGTCAGCACATGTTAATACCGAAGGTTCACCTGTACTTAAAGTAGGGATACATGGTACAACAGTGTAGGTGTAATCTCTAACTTTTCTTCCAATTAAAACCCCTCCACGGTATTCTTCAACAACTACCCCTAAAGCAAATAATCCTGAAGCTTTAGGTGTTCCGGTAATAATTCCGGTGTTTTCATCGATGGTTAATCCTGAATTCATTGGGTTGTCGAAAGCATATCCCGCTGAAAATATAATTTGATCAAAAGGAGGAGAAGCATTGTCTACTAGGGTTGGATCTGTGCTCCATGCTGAAGTAGATCCGTATGGTTGAACGAATTTGTATTTTAAAACATCTCCATCTGCATCGGATGCTGAGAAGTCGATTTCTGCTGGAAGATTAGTACAAATTTCTGAAGGAGGTAAGGAGTTGAAAGTAGGAGATGAGTTACAAGAAGTGACATTATCGCTTCCTGGTAACTCAATGTTATAAATCTGGCTGGTATTCGCTGGGTCAACAAGGTTTTCTATGCTGGAATTTCGGCAACACGAACTGTATGATAAGATGTATCCATCGGTGTTTAATGGGAGTTTTGTTGTACCTGTCGCAATTATTCTACCAATACAAGTTCCAGCAACTGTTTTTGCACAAGCATTAGGAACAGTGGGCAGCGTATCTCTTGTTGTAGCATTTAGAGTAAGTGTCCTGTTTTCAGTTCCATCTTTATTAAAAACCTTCACAGTATAAGTCGCGGCCATACCTGCTACACGATCGCAACTTACATATTGCGTTAAACTAAAAGTGTAATTACCACTTCCATCACAACTTGCTTCAAGTTCGCCTCCCCAAACGTGTGTTGCTTGAGCAGATATTGAGAAAAGCGAGAAAAGTATTGTTAAGCTGTGAAGGATACGTTTGAAAAATACCTTCATAACATCCCTTTTTGATTGGTTCTTTTCAGTAACCAATTTTTTGTAACCCGTCTTAAATATACTTTTATCCTTTTCTTTTGTCAACTTTTGTTTTATGGTTTTATGTGGTTTTTAAAAAGGTTTTTATTAGATGTGTTTGCTTCTAAATCCTTTTAATTAATGGTGTTTTCAGGAGTGTTGCTTGTTTGTTAAAACGATTTAGGTCATCAAATTTTATTTTGTTTAAAAAACAACTTTCAAAAACATGTGTAATTTTTAATTAAAAGATGTTGGCTTCAGTTTTTTAGGGGCGTTCAAGAAGGTTTATTATAGTTATGAATTGTTAGAAATAATAAAAAGACTTGTGTGAGATTTTATTTTATTGAAAAAGCCGCAGTAAATCAGTAACTTAACGACACCTTAACAAGAATTATCCTATTATGAAAAAAGTATTACTAGCCGGTTTACTGTCGGTGAGCACCCTAATGTATGGTCAGAAGTACCTCGATATGATCGATAAAGGTACGTTTACATTAAACCAAATTGAGAAATCTGCAGATAAGTATTTTGATGAAGTTGGTAGAGGGAAAGGTACCGGTTACAAGCAATATCAAAGGTGGCTTTATAACGCAACAAGAAATAGAAAGGTTGATGGTGTTTTAGTTTCTGAAAACGCACAGTTAAAATCTTTACGTTCATATAAGAAATCACATAAAAGTATAGCTAAACCAGGCTTCTCCAGCACTGCTACTTGGCAAGATTTGGGACCAACATATAAAAACGGGACAAGTGGATGGAATCCTGGAGTTGGAAGGATTACTTCAATTGGAATCGACGAAAGTGATTTAAATCATTACATAGTTGGAGGGCCTAATTGTGGAGTTTGGAAAACAACTGATGATGGGGCTAATTGGACGAATATTACTGATGGATTTCAAGATTTGAATGTCTGGTCGTTAGAAATAAGTCAGCATGATGCCGATGTTTATTATTGGGGATCTAATGCTGGTGATATGTTTAAATCAACTGATGGAGGAAGTACTTGGGTAGAACTTACTTTTCCGGGTTCTGGTACAATTAGAAGAATTGCTATACATCCAACAGATCCTAACATAATATTTGCTGCTTCTAATGATTTATACAAAAGTACAAACGGAGGAGCTTCTTGGACCTCTGTTCACGCAGATGCGGGTTACGATATTGAATTTAAACCAGGTGATCCATCTGTAGTTTATTATTCTGCAAACAAGGTTTATAAGTCTACAAATACTGGAGGTTCTTTCTCTGAATTAACAGGTGGGTTTAGTACTTCAGAGACTAAAATGATGGCTGTTACTCCAGATAATCCTAATCTACTTTTAGTTTTAGAAGAAAGATCAGGGAAGTTTGGAGGATTATACAAATCAACAAATTCGGGTTCTACATTCTCTAAAATCCAGTCTAGTACAGGAGCATCAAATAACTACTTTGGATATGATGCATCAGGTAATGATGATAGAGGGCAGGCTCCAAGAGATATGGATATTATTGTAGATCCTTCTGATGAAAACATTATCATCCTAGCTGGGATCCAGTGCTGGAAATCTGTTAATGGAGGTTCTAGCTTTTCTATCAATACCTATTGGACTCCAGGAGGTGCGTCTTCGAGAGGTATTGGTTATAATCATGCTGATGTAGATATATTAGTTTGGCACTCAGGGAAAGTTTTTGCCGGAACTGATGGAGGTGTTTATACTTCAACCGACAAGGGGGGGCAGTATATAGATAAAACTACAGGTATTTCTTGTAGAGAGTTTTACAGAATAGGAGTTTCAAAAACAGATCCAAATGTAGTAACTGGAGGTTCTCAAGATAACGGTACTTCATGTATGAGAGGAGCGAGCAGAGAATGGGTTTGTTGGTTAGGAGCCGATGGAATGGAAAGTTTTGTAGACTGGAGTAATCCAAACAAACTCTATGGTACATCTCAAAATGGGTCGATGTATAAATCAACTAATCAAGGGAATTCAAGATCAGGAATTTCAGGACCGTCAGGAGATGGTGCTTGGGTAACACCGTTTGAGCAAGATCCAATTGATGCATCTGTAATTTATGTAGGATATAATGAGGTTTTTAAAAGTTCGAATGATGGAGGTAGCTGGACTCAAATTTCAAGTTTTGGCGGAGGGTCATTAGATGAATTAAAGATTGCTCCGACTGACAATAATTATATCTATTGTGCTGACGGTGGGACATTAAGAGTTACTAAAAACGGAGGAACCTCATGGAGTGATATTTCACCAGGAGGAACAATTAATTATATCCACGTTAGTCCAAGAGATAAAAATAGAGTTGTAGCTGTGACAAGTTGGGAGATTTATATTTCAACAGATGCTGGAAGTAATTGGTCTAATTATACTAAGAATTTACCATCAGTTAATTATGAGTGTGCGATTTGGGCTGATAACGCTGAGAATGGATTGTATGTAGGAGGGCTAGGGTTCGTATCTTATATAGAAGATGGAATGGATAATTATGTTGATTTCTGGGATGGATTGCCGATGGTTTCAGTTAGAGAGTTAGAAATCAATTATGTATCAAACACCATTTTTGCAGGAACATATGGTAGAGGATTATGGGAAAGTGATTTATATACAGATGTAACTTACCAATATGATGTTGCTGTTTCTGATTTAGAGAATGTACCATCTGCAATTTGTGGGGCTTCAGTTTCACCAACGGTTAAGATCACTAATAATGGATCAGAAACATTAACTTCCGTTAAGATAGCTGTTTTATTAGGAGGTACACTTCAGGAGTTAATCACTCATAATTGTGATTTAGCGCAAGGTGAGGAGGAAGTTGTTGTTTTATCCGAAGTGATTTATAGTGCTGAAGGAAGTAATGAAATTGTTGTGGTGGTTTCGGAACCAAATGGAGAAACAGATCAAAAAGATACGAATGATGAAGTTTCTGCAACAACCAGTGTAGAGTTTGGTACTGAGCATGTTTTTTATATTGATGAAAGATCTGCTAGTAATACCTTAGCATGGTACATTCGCGAGGATGGAGGAACTATAATTAGAACGGGGAATTATACGTCAGCTACTGTTGTAGGAGATCAGTTAAATGAAAGTGTTTGTATTCCAGAGGGTTGTTACAATTTTGTGATTTCAGAAGCCTTTAGTAGTGGAGGATGTAGTACACCGGCATGGAATGCTTCTACGGTTTATGTAGGTGATGCTGGTTCAGGCGGAACTGGTACTGGAGAAGTTGTATCACATGAAGGTAAAGAATATAGAGCTCAATGGTGGACACAGAATAATGAGCCAGGTACTCCAGATGGTAATATGTGGCTTGAAATAGGAGATTGTAATGTTACCTATGATACAGATGTTTACGGTTTAAATGAAGTTGGTGAAAGTGCTTATTTTGAAGTTCAGGTTCAGGATTATACTTCTCCAAAGCAGGATGATTTTTGTTTTGGATCAAGTTTAGTGGTTGATTTTAGTTCGGATGAGCAAGTTGTAAATCATTGTGATGATATAGTTTTTACAGCTAATGTTACAGGTGGAACACCAACAAGCTATTCATGGAGTTTTGGTGCAGATGCTTCTCCAGCAACGGCTATAGGCGAAGGACCTCATACCGTGAAGTATTTAAATGCTGGAATGAAAACGGTAGCATTAACAGTTGATGGTGTAACTGAATCTAAATCCAATTATATGATGGTTTCACTTGATCCAAGTAAACAGGTTAGTGCAGATATTGTTTTAACAAATAGTCCAACTTGTATTGGCGATGAAATGATCTTTTCATCAACGGTTGAAAATGGAGGTAGTTCTCCCGTTTATTCATGGATGGTTGATGGAACTGCAGTAGGAACAAGTGATTCGTTTAGTTCATCAACTTTGGAGAATGGAGAAAGAGTTAGTCTGGGTGTAACTTCGGATGATGAGTGTTCTGTTCCAGATTGGGATCTTTCAAATGAAATTACTGTGGATTTAACGGAAGTTGTTTCCCCTTCAATAACAATTGATCTTGGGGATGGTGAAATTTGGCCAATTTGTATTGGTGACAATATTAATTTGAAAGCCACAACTGAAGAAGGAGGTGTTTCTGAAACTGTAACTTGGAAAATTAACGGTGTTGATGAAGGAACTGGAAGTACTTTCGAATTTTCTGGAGATAATGGAGATAAGTTAACTGCAGTTTTAAATTCATCATTAGAATGTATAGATGATAATGATGTTGTTTCAAACGAAGTGGTTGCTGTGGTTGATATTTGTACTTCAACTGAGGAAACAGAAGTTGTGGAACTTTCAACCTTTCCAAATCCTGTTGTAGATGTTTTAACCGTTAATGGATCAGGGATTAGTCAATTAACAATTACTGAAGTTAGTGGGAAAATTGTAGCACAAATCAACGCTATAAGTGTTACTTCAACAATTGATATGTCTCAATTCGCTCCAGGAAATTATTTAGTGAAGGTAGAATTCACTTCGGGAAGCCAGGAAGTATTGGAGATTCAAAAGAAATAGTACTAGCGTATTAGGTTAGTTATGTTAGATTGTAAGAACGCTCGGGGGGGATGCCCGGGCGTTTTTTATTTTTGGAAACCTTTGTTGGTTAAAGGCTAGTTGTCATCCTCGCACTTGTTGCGAGATCTTTCAATAAAAAGTGTGTCTGGTCATCCTGAGCGGAGTCGAAGGGCGGGTTTGAGGTTTAGTGCCCTTCGACTCCGCTCAGGATGACAATACTTGAAAAATACAACAAAAAAGGCTATTCATTAGACTAGCCTCAAATATCTGCGAATTCGGAGAGTTTTCTCAAGCAAACTCAGCAATAACAGAGATCTCTACATTTACATCCTTCGGTAATCTTGCAACTTCAACACACTCTCTAGCCGGTTCGTTACCGTCAAAGTATGATCCGTATACCTCGTTTATTCTTGCGAAATCACCAAGGTCTTTGCAAAAGATGGAAGCTTTAACAATGTTTTTAAAATCCAATCCAGCTTCATTTAAGATCGCTTTTAGGTTTTTCATTACTTGGTGAGTTTCTGCTTCAACAGACTCAGTAACTAATTCCATTGTTTCTGCAATAAATGGAACTTGTCCGGAAACAAATAATAAGTTTCCTGTTCTTACCGATTGATTGTAAGGTCCAATTGGTGCTGGGGCCTTTTCTGTGTTTATTATTTGTGCCATAGTAAAAATTAAAAATTTGATCCTTGTTTTTTTCTGTCGTATTTCAGGTCTCGTAATAAGCCTGCTTTAGGTTGAATTGAGAAAGTAAACCATACATCTTCTCGGAATGGGAACCAGTTGGTGGACATTTCCCAACAGTGAAGACCTCTAGTGAAATTAATGTAACCGTTTCGCGCGAAAGTATAGTTCTCCATATTGATAGGAAGGTTGTAATTAAACTTCCAATTTTCACTTAGGTTCACATTTCCTCCCAAGCCAAGTGATTGATTAGTGGTAACATCAAATGTTGGTTTGTTATATGTGTAAGTGTAGTTGATGTTCATGTTCCAGCCGAAATCATCCTTCTTTTGATCTTTCAGACCAAATAACCAGCCTACAAATTGGTTTCTGTTTAAACTAACCGATGTTTGTGCTCTAAAACTTGTAAGCCTTCCTAACTCTCCTTTTTCCCAAATCAGACTGTTATATCTCAATCCAAACTCGTCTATTTCGTATGGGGAGAAGTTTCCGCTAATATTTAAGTTTTTAAGAAAAACTGGTGCTGTATTTAAAGAGAAACTTAAGTCACTCCAATTTAGGGAATCGGCTAAGAAATTGTAGGATGTATTTAATCGGAAGGCATTGATTATGTTAATTTTCTTTGATCCTAAACCAGTTGAATCCATTAGGTCTTTAATTTTCGACTGTAGGTTCTGATCTAAACTGAAGTTGATTCTGGCAGCTTTACTTGCATTTGGTTTAAAAATACTCGTTTCGTATCTGCTGTATTCAGTTGCTTTTCCAGTAACTGTGTCAATGGCAACTTGGTTTATGTCTTGAGCTTCAATAAAGAAGTCTGGACTGTATGTTAAGTTCACCGAAGGTGTTATAGTGTGCCTGAAGCCCTTAACATACATCCCTTCTTTAAATTTATAAGTACCAAATATTTTAGTGTTTAAACCAACATTACCAAGGGATAAATCATACGCGTATCTAAAGCTGTCGATAGTGTCATTTGATAACCCAGATTCGGCTTGAACCTTTTGAATTTGCTCGGTCATTAAATAAGAGTTCCAGTTAACAGAAGGAAGGGTGATGTTTAAATATTTGAATAAAGTAGCTCTTTTGGTAATCCTCATATTTATGTTGGATTTCGCACCGTTTCTAAAGTTTTCGAATGTTTCGTTAGTGAAGAAAGTAGAGTCGCCCATTGTAACTGAGTTTCGAGCTTGAGCACTTCCTGCAAGAGTTCCCTCTAAACCAAAGAGTTTCCATTTTTTTGCTCTAACACTTAAGTTAGCGTTTGGTAAAGTCATGCTAACTCTGTTTTGCGCGAAGTTTTGGTTTAAGCTGGAAGTAGTGGTTAAACTCCATTTTTTATCTGTCCATCCCCAACTAACTTGAGAGTTGTTCTGACCTTGAACAGAGGAGATTGCAGTTGCTGAGTTTAAGTTTTGAGTTTGGTTGAAAGTAGGCGATTTAGCATCGATACTTATTTTAAATGAGCTTTTTGGATGTGCTTTAGGATCTTGATTAAAGGTCCAACCAACATTAAAGTCTCTGGTGATACTGTAATCGGCAAGGTCTTTTGTCCCTCGTACAACATTATTATATCTAAATCTTAACTGACCATTGTACTTGTATTTTTTCTTGTATTTAAGCTCGGCCGTGAAAAGAGATGTTCCTGAGAAGTAAATATTGGTTAAGAATTCGGCATGAATAAAATCGTTAATCGCCCAATGGAAACCAAGTTGGTCTAATCCAAAATATCCATCCCTTTGTCCATAACCAGGAATTAATATTCCAGATTTTCTTTTTTGGTTGTTAGGGAAAATTCCAAAAGGAACCCAAATTGGAGTTCTTAACTCTCTAATCACAAGGTTCGTTGGTCCAACTACAACCTTTTTTCCAGGTATCACCTTTAATTTTTTTGCTTCGAAATAAAAGTGGGGGTGTTCGTGATCACAAGTTGTGATTTTTCCTTTTTCAAGGAAAATATCATTGTTTGGCATCTTCTTACCAACATCAGAAAGCAAATACATTTCACCTTCTTGGGTAGTAGCTTGAATTATTCGTCCCTTCTTGGTGTTGAAGTTGTATTTCATTTCTGGAGCTTCAAAACTCTCACCATCATCATTAAAAATAACTTTCTCTAAAATTTTTCCTGTAGCACTATCTCTTTTACAAAATGCATGTACCTCGTTTTTTCCAATGTAAACTTTGATGCGGTCTGCTTCAAGAGATATTTTATCGTACTGTACTTTGGCTTGTCCATAAAGGTATACTATTTGATTATGGTTGTCGAAATCAATAGAATCATTAGCAATGTACTTAACAGGAAAAGATGGCGCATCTTTTGAAATTTCATCATTAATAACCGAATCATTCTTTAATGAATCAGGAATTCCTAAAGGTAATTTAAGGCCTTTTGTGGAGTCGTTTTCAAACTCGAATTCACCAGAGAAAAACGGTGTTTTTGAAAAACCATTGTTAATTAATAATCCAAGTAGGACTACTAAAACCCTTGATGTAATATTTAGTTTTGTTATCAAACTTATAATATTTCCGTTAGGAAATGGTTTATTAAAAAAGATTGCAGTGTCCAAAATTACACAAATTTTAAGGGCGAATTCAGTGATTAGCAGCAAAAATTGTACCCGTGTGGCTAAACGGCCGATGGTATGGAAAGTTGTTGCGGCATTGTGCGTTTTAACTTTTTTTTCGAGTTCAGCTCAATCAGATAGTATTAAGACGGAAACTTTTAAAGTTAAAACTGTTGTTATTGACGCAGGTCATGGTGGTCATGATCCAGGTTGTTTGGGTTCGTCTACTCAAGAAAAACACGTTTGTTTAAGTACAGCCTTAAAGTTGGGGAAGCTGATTGAGAATTATTTCCCTGATGTTAAAGTAATGTACACTAGAGATAAGGATGTTTTTGTGAAACTGCACGAAAGAGCAGCATTTGCCAATAGGAATAAAGCGGATCTTTTTATTAGTATTCATGCCAACTCTGCTCAAAATAAGGCGGCCTACGGAACCGAGACTTATGTTATGGGTACCAAGTATACTGATAGGAATTTAGAAATGTCAAAAAGGGAGAACTCGGTAATTCTCTTAGAAGATGATCACGAAAAAAACTATGATGGATATGATCCTAATAGTCCAATGACTAATATGATTCTTGGTTTATATCAGCAAGAATATTTACAGTCGAGCATCAATTTTGCTACCAAAGTTGAGCATCAATTTAAATCAAGAAACAATCGTCACAGTAGAGGTGTTCGTCAAAGGGTACTGCTTGTAATGTACCGTACAACAATGCCAAGTGTTTTGGTTGAGGTTGGATTCTTAACCAATAAAACAAATGAGCAATTATTAAAAGAAGAGCTTGGACAAGCAGAAACTGCAGGAGCTATGTTTAGAGCATTCATAGAATATAAAAGAGAAATGGAAGGCATCCCTCAAAGTAAGATTGCGTTAGAAGAAGCAAAGGTTTTTGCTAACTGGGATTCAACGTTGGCAAATGTGCTTAAAATTAAAGTGGGAGAGGATAAATTAAAGGAGATTGAAGAAAGAATTGCTTCGAGTAAGGACTCTGTAGAAAAGGCAATTGCTTCAAAAAAAGAAGAAGAAGCAAAAGTTGTAAAGCGTGATCCTAAAGAATATGATGTGCTGTTTAGAGTTCAAATAACTTCATCAAGTAAAAAAATACCCTTAAATTCACGAAAGTTTAAGGACATGCCCAATGTTTTTGAATATGAGAGCAATGGGATGTATAAGTATGCAGTTGGAAACTGTGTAACAATGGACGAGGCGGCTACCTTGCAAAAGCAAGTAAAAGCTAAAGTGTACAATGATGCGTTTGTTGTTGCGTTTTACAAAGGAGAAAGGGTGTCAGTTAAGAAAGCAAAAGAACTGATAGCCGAGGGGAAACAATAAAAAAGATACTAAGTGAGCAAGGAATTTAAAATAGGATTGGTAGTTACTTCAGCAATTTTTATGTTGTACTGGGGTGCTAATTTCCTAACTGGGAATGATGTTTTTTCACCTGATAACGCAATTTACGCTAGATACAAAAACCTCGATGGGTTAACTTCTTCTAGTGGAGTTAATTATAAAGGGATGCAAGTAGGTTCGGTTAAAGGAATTGAATTTGATACTACTGCTGTTGATAGTTTTTGCTGGGTTGTGAAATTTGAGGTCTCAACTGATGGTATTTATTTGATGGATAGTTGTGTTGCTGAAATTGCTTCAGCAGATTTATTAGGAACTATGGTTATCGATCTTTCTAAGATTGGAAGAGGAGCTAAAAGATTAGAGCCAGGAGATACAATTAATGGAGTTTTATCAAAATCTCTACAAGATAAAGTAGATGAGCGTTTAAGGCCGCTTCAAAAGAAAATAGACTTATTAGTAGAGTCTGCTGATTCCTTGATTAACACTTTTGTTACCGTTATGGATGACAAAACTCAAAACAATATTAAGCGTTCTTTTGAGCAAATTCCTGCTGCAATTTCTAATATTTTAAATGCAACTAAATCTTTGGATTCGATTACTACAGATTTAAAGAATGCCAAGGTTGAGCGAATTGTTGATCACATTGAATCTTTAACTAAAACGTTAAATAACAATAGTGGTAAAATCACTTCTATTATTGAGAACCTTAATAACATTACCGATAGTTTAGCGCAGTCTAATGTTAAACAAACCGTTGCAAGAGTTGAGGCTGTTTTGGCTGAAACGGAATCGATAATGACTAAGATTAACAATGGTGAGGGAACAGTTGGTCAGTTGTTAAATAATCAAGAATTATACGACCATTTAGTTTTAGCTTCTGCTGATTTAGATTTCTTGCTATTAGATTTAAAACAAAACCCAGGAAGGTATTTGAATTTATCGTTGATTAATTTTGGAAGTAAACGTAAAAAGCCTGCTAATGACTGGGATTCGGCTGATTATAAAGTGTTACAACAAAATTTAATCACGGTTGATGAATTAAGTCAGAAAGCTTTAAGTGGATTAGCTCAGGAAATTAAAGACTCATGTGGGACAACTCCTTGTGATACGGCTAAGCTTAGAAGGATTTTAGAGAAGTATTAAGCTTTCCTATTTCATATAGACTGGAAATTGTAACAATTTCTAGTAAAACGGAGTAACTAGTTCGAACGAATTACTTTAACTGTATGGAATACATCTCAAACATCATTTTTGCAGTTTTACTCATCACAACCTCTGTAGTTTTTGGGTTGAGGGTAAAGAAGATTCGAAGAAACATCTTACTCGGTCGAGAAGATGATAGAAGCGATAACAAATCAGAGCGATTTAAACACATGTTTAACGTGGCAATTGGTCAGAGTAAAATGACCAAAAAGCCAATTGCAGGAGCCTTACACATTATTGTTTATGTTGGTTTTGTAATTATCAATTTAGAAGTTTTAGAAATTGTATTAGATGGGGTTTTAGGAAGTCACCGACTGTTCGCAGACTTCCTTGGAGGTTTTTATGATTTCCTAATTGCATCTTTTGAAATATTAGCATTAGGTGTTTTAGTTGCTTGTGTGATCTTCTTAGTAAGAAGGTTTTCTAAAAAAATTAAAAGGTTTGATGGAATTGAAATGACTTCATGGCCAAAGAATGATGCAGCAATTATATTATATACTGAGATTGCTTTAATGACAGCATTCTTAGTAATGAACGCTGCTGATTCACAACTACAAGATATTGGATACGAAGGCTATATTGAAGCAGGCGCTTACCCAATAAGTGGATTGTTAAGTCCTTTAATGGGAACTTTTAGTGGAGATGCTTTATTTATGATTGAAAGAGGTTGCTGGTGGTTCCACATTATTGGGATCTTAGCGTTCCTAAACTATTTACCTTTCTCAAAGCACTTTCATATTTTATTAGCTTTCCCTAATGTGTATTATTCAAGGTTAACTCCTAAAGGGCAATTCGATAACATGGAAAGTGTTAAGAAGGAAGTTGAGTTAATGATGGATCCAAACGCTGATCCTTATGCTGCTCCACCAGAACCAGATCCAAATGCACCAGCTCCAGCACCATTCGGAGCAAAAGATATTACAGATCTTTCTTGGAAGAGTATTATGGATGGTTACACATGTACCGAATGTGGTAGATGTACAGATCAGTGTCCGGCAAATCAAACTGGTAAATTACTTTCTCCTCGTAAGATTATGATGGATGTTCGTGATAGAGCCGAAGAGTTTGGAAAGTTAATTGATCAGGCTGGAAAAGATGCAACAGATAATAAATCATTGTTAAACGATTATATCACTCCAGAGGAGCTTTGGGCTTGTACTTCATGTAATGCATGTGTTGAAGCATGTCCTGTAAACAACGATCCTTTGGCTGTTATCGTTGATTTAAGAAGATATTTAGTAATGGAGCAGTCTCAGGCACCAAATGAATTAAACATCATGTTTGGTAATGTTGAGAATAACGGAGCACCTTGGGCGTTCCCTGCTGCAGATAGGTTTAATTGGGCAACCGAAGAAGATTAAGAATTATGGCAGATTTACAAGTTTCTACAATGGCCGATTATATGGCTAAAGGTGAAAAACCTGATGTTTTATTTTGGGTTGGATGTGCAGGAAGTTTCGACGACCGTGCAAAGAAAATTACGCGTGCTTTTGCTAAAATTTTAAATAAAGTTGGTACTAAATATGCTGTTTTAGGACAAGAGGAAAGCTGTACTGGTGATCCCGCTAAAAGAGCAGGGAATGAATTTTTGTTCCAAATGCAAGCAATGATGAATATCCAAGTTTTAAATGGATATGGTATTCAAAAAATCGTTACTACTTGTCCGCATTGTTTTAATACACTTAAAAACGAATATCCAGAGCTAGGAGGTAAGTACGAAGTAATGCACCATACTCAGTTCATCAAAGAGTTAATTGATGACGGTAAGCTTGCAGTAGAAGGTGGAGAGTTTAAAGGAAAGAAGATTACTTATCATGATCCTTGTTACTTAGGAAGAGCTAACGATGTTTATGAGGCGCCAAGAAATTTAATTGAAAAGTTAGATACCGAGTTGGCTGAAATGAAACGTAGCCGAGCTAAAGGTTTGTGCTGTGGGGCAGGAGGTGCTCAGATGTTTAAGGAACCAGAAAAAGGGAATAAGGATATCAATATCGAAAGAACTGAAGAGGCTTTAGAAATGAGTCCAAGTTTAATTGCTACAGGCTGTCCGTTTTGTAATACCATGTTAACAGATGGTGTTAAAATGAAAAATAGAAGCAGAGAAGTTAAGGTTATGGATTTAGCCGAATTAGTTGCTAAGGCAGCGGATTTGTAATGAAAGAGGTGCCTGAATCTAGGAGTCAGATTATAAAATATTTAGCAGACCATTGGTCTGCTTTTTTGTTTGTTACTAGTTGTTTTGTCTAGTTAGGTTTGATTTGATGTAAAGCGGCAAAATTACTAAAAAAAGACTGTTATCAAGTTTTTGTCTTTTGTATTTAAGTGTTTGTTTTTGAATACCTTAAGTAGTTTTTAAAGTTATTTTCAAAGGTGTTTTAGATACCTTCGTTTCCTTCCCAAATCACTTTACTTCAGCATGATTAAATCGTAGCTTTGAAAGAATCGAACTTACCTGCATTTGCGGGTGCAATACCGGACACAATGAGAAAATTACTATCTACCTTACTTACTTTTTTAGTTGTATTCAGCGCTAGTGCTGTTAACGACAATATTCCTAAATTGATAAGTTCATCCGATTGGGATGCAATTTTTCCAAATAGGGCTAACGCTGGCCATCCTCAGGGGGCGACAGATGATTTTTATTCTTACGCAAGATTTATTGCGGCAGTAAATACTTTGTCTGAATATTCGGTAACCTTTTCTGCAGGGCCTGGAGGAGCAGGTACTGCAGTAGCGGTGTCTAAAACAGACGGGTCGTCATGGACATATGTAATTACAAGTTCATCATGGGTTGGAGATGATTATACGGTTGATTATTCAACATTCTGTAATACAGGTGATGACAATAATGATAAAAGAGAATTAGCGGCATTTTTCGCTAATATTACTAAGGAAACAACTGGAGGTTGGCAGGAGCCAGGTTCTGGAACTGCAGGTGATCACGGGAAGTGGGGATTATATTGGTTAAGAGAGTTAGGTCCTGGTGGATCGGCTACAGCTAAGCCTTCTAACTGTTATACAACAGGTTCAAGAGATGATTATTCTCCAGTTGCTGGTAAATGTTATTATGGAAGAGGTCCTATTCAAATTTCATACTTTTATAATTATGGAAATTTCAGTGAGTTTCTTTATAATAATACAAGCTTAGTATCTAATCCAGATTTATTAGAAACAGATGGTGAGTTATCATTATTGAGTGCACTTTGGTTCTGGATGACTCCACAATGTCCAAAACCTTCTTGTCACCAAGTAATGCAAGAAATTTATGACGAATCAGCTACTTCTTACTCTAGTGCTTTAATGGCTAAAAAAGGTTTTTTACACACTGTTAATATTATTAACGGAGACGTGGAGTGTCGTTCGTCTGGTAATACAAAACCTCTTTTAAGATCAAAGCTTTACAAGTATTATATGGGACTTGTTGGATTTACATCAAGTGAAATTGATAATGAAGATTTAGGTGATTATGCTACTTTATGTAATAGTGGAGGTACTATGGTTAAGTACATATCTTGTGATTTCCAAAATGTGGTAGTTAATAACTGTTCTGCTCCAGCTTTAGGGGTGGATAAAGAATTATCAGGAGGTACTGCATCTTTAGATGCGAACATTACACTTAAAGATGGTGAAACAATCGCTTGGTATAAAGATGACGTTTTAATTAGTGGAGAAACAGGAACAACCTATACTGCAACTGAAACAGGAACTTATAAAGCTGTTGTTACTGGAGCCGATTGTACTAAGGAAGATGCGATAATCATTTCTGCTGAAGTGTTTATTTGTTCAAAACCTTCATTAGGAAAAGATAAAGAGTTAGTAAGTGGGTCTACAGTATTAGATGCAAACATTACACTTGCTGATGGTGAAACAATCGCTTGGTTTAAAGATGATGTTTTAATTAGTGGAGCAACAGGAACAACTTACACGGCTACTGAAGCAGGAACGTATAAAGCGGTTACTACAAGACCAGGGTGTAATGGTGATGATGAAATCATCATTTATAACGAAGGAGAAGGGCCAACTTGTTCAAAGCCTGCTTTTGGTGAAGATGTAGAACTTATTGGAGGGTCTGTTACTTTAAATACAAATATCACAGCTCTCCAAGATGGTGAATCAATCGCTTGGTATAAGGATGATGTATTTATTCCTTGGGGAGCTACAGGACTTACATATTCTGCAACTTCTGTTGGTACTTATAAAGCTGTTGTAACTGGTGCAGATTGTGTAGAAGAAGATGAGGTGTTAGTTCAAATTATTTGTTCTACTCCGGATTTAGGAAGTGACAAAAGTTTCACTGGAGATCCTGTTTTATTAGACGCTGGAATTACTCTGAAAACTGGTGAAACAATTGCTTGGTATAAAGATGGAGTTCAGCAATGGGGATTTAGTGGCACAACTTATTCTGCAACTGCTCTAGGTACTTATAAAGTTGTTGTAAGTAACGGTACGGCTTGTACTAGCGAAGATGAAGTTGTTGTTGCAGAAACAACATGTTCAACACCGGACTTAGGAGATGGTGCTAGTCTTTGTGTTGGTACTACAATTACCTTAGATGCAAGTGTTACACTTGAATCTGGTGAGACATTGAAATGGTACAAGGATGACGTTGAAATCAGTGGAACTTCAGGAACAACTTATATTGTTACAACTTATGGGGATTATAAAGCTGAGGTTACAAAAACTGACGGTTGTGTAAGATCTGATGAAGTTACAATTGCTGATGGAGGTTCGCAAAAGTTAGAAGTTACTGCTTCTGATGGTGGAATATTCTGTGCATCCTCTTTTCCTAGCAGCGTTGAGTTAACAGTTACTGGTGGTGATGGAGAATATGAATTTTATGATGTTGCAACAGATGGTACTCCTCTTTCAACAGGTGCTTCATTCACTGTAAATGATAGTTACGTGGCAGAAGGAACAACTAAGACTTTCTATGTTCAAGAAACAGGAGGTGAGCCAGTAACAGTAGGAGCTACTTCTGCTTATGAATCAAATGTTGTCTGGACTGATTTCTCAGCAGACTTCGGTTGGAATGATCACAGAATGGTTTTTAACACTTTATCAGACGTTACACTTCAATCAATTGATTTTGTTTTCGGATACAAGGCTGCAGGACCATATACTTTAGTAGTTACAGTATATGACTATGGAACAAATACAGTAGTTGAGTCTAAAACAGTTGAATTAACTAGTGATATTGAAACAAGTACTTGGGCTCCATATCCTTTAAATACTGCTGAATTAGGAATGGAATTACCTGAAGGGAACTATGAAATGTCTATTATCGGAAGTCAGTTTACAGTTCAGGTTATTAGTCAAGGAGCTTCAACAGATGTTGGTTATTCAGATCCAGGATATTCTGTAGCTGGTGTTGCTGAAATTATTGGAGTTAACCAGCCATTCCAACCAGGTACTTACCCTGATGTAATAACTAACCTTCATGTTGGTATGTATAACTGGGTTTTTGTTGCAGGAGGAGCAGGAGCTTGTGGTAGAGCAACTGTAGATGTAACAGAAGATTGTGGAATTACTACTGATGTTTCAGAGATTACAACAGATGTAATTACGGTTTATCCAAACCCAGCAAATGAAGTTGTTAATATTGAGTTGGGAGATTTGAATCCACATAGCAGCGTTATTGAATTGTACAACTCTGTTGGACAGTTAGTAATGTCTAAAAATGCTAGCGCGGCATCAGAAAATGTTACTCAGATTGATGCGAAAAATTTAAAGGCAGGACTTTATTTTGTAAAGGTTGTCTCTGAAGGAATAGGATATACAACTAGTGTTGCTATTACGAAATAGAATTATTTAAAAGATATTTTAAACCGAAGTAGAGTTTCTGCTTCGGTTTTTTTTTGATTTGAAAATGACAAGTTAATAATTGCTTATCAATACATTTCTCAAGGCTCCTGCAAAATTTGTAATTTTATTCCATGGTTCAAGTACAAAATAATTTACCGGATACTTCAAGAGTTTGGGTATATCAATCAAATAGATCTTTTACTGATTCAGAGGTAGCGGAATTGAAAGATACCTTAAATCAGTTTAACCTTTCATGGGAGGCTCACGGGACTAATTTAAATAGTGCTATAGAAGTTTACTACAATCAATTTATTGTGATTTATGTAGATGAGTCTGTACAGGAAGCTACAGGGTGTTCAATAGATAAGTCTGTTGGATTAGTGAAATCTATTGAAGGAAAGTATGGTGTTGACTTGTTAGACAGAATGAATCTTACCTACAAAGAAGGTGAAGAGGTTAAAAATATTAAAATGGCCGAATTCCAAGGGAAGGCACAATCTGGTGAGTTTAATGCTGACATGGTAGTGTTTAATAACTTAGTTACCTCTAAGGCAGAGTTCTTAAATAATTGGGAAACTAAAGCTAAGAACTCTTGGCATAATAACCTGTTTAATTAGGGATGGATCTTTCCCAAAACCGCAAAATAATAATAACTAACGATGGTTCTCATTCCTTATTAGTTCCTGAATTGAATGAACAATATCATTCCGTTCACGGCGCTAAACAAGAAGCTGAGCATGTTTTCTTAA
>JAYPYW010000012.1:49933-55530 GCA_038154685.1 Flavobacteriales bacterium
TTCTAAAGCCTCATTAAAAGAAATTAATGTTTTCGAAGTTGGTTTTGGTACAGGGTTAAACGCTTTGTTAACTGCCGATTGGGCTTCCAGAAATAACAAGGTCATCAATTATACTTCAATTGAAAAGTATCCAGTTTCTTCAGATGAATTTAGTTTGTTAAACTATGGTGACTTATTAGGTGATCCTGATTTATATAATAAAATTACTTCTGCAGGATGGGAATCTTTAAAACAAATAACCAAGTATTTTGCTGTTAAGAAACTAGAACTTGATTTGTTGGTTGATGAATTGCCTAAAGGTCAAGATGTTGTTTTTTTTGATGCGTTTGCCCCAAACAAACAACCTAAGTTATGGGAGATCGAGGTGTTTGAAAAGATTTTCAAAATCATGAATCAAGGAGGAGTATTGGTGACTTATTGTTGTCAGGGACAAGCTCGACGAAATATGATTGCAGCTGGATTTGAGGTAGAGAAAGTTCCTGGTCCACCAGGTAAAAGAGAAATGTTAAGAGCGAGAAAACCATGAAACTAAATAACTTTAATGTTAGGGTTTACGGATTGTTAATTGAAAACGAACAAGTTTTAATTACAGATGAGATTCGTTTGGGAACTAAAATGACAAAGTTTCCTGGCGGCGGATTGGAATTTGGAGAGGGATTGGCTGATGGGTTAAAGCGAGAGTTTCAGGAAGAAATGAACATTGAGGTTGAAGTAGGCGAGTTGTTCTATATCAATGAATTTTTACAGGCATCTTCATTCAGGAAGGAAGATCAATTGTTAAGTGTTTATTACTTTGTAAAGCATATTAAAGGGGAATACAAAACTGTAAAAGAACCGTTTAAATTTGAAACAGATGAACCACAATGTTTCAGATGGATGAAATTATCCGATATTATGGAAAATGACTTTACTTTTCCCATAGATAAAGTAGTTGCTAAAAAATTAAAAGTTTGATCAGAGTTATTCTAATATCAATTGTAGTCTTAGCGAGTTGTGCTCCAAGTAGGTATGTTGTGCCGTTAAATAGAAAAGAGAAGGCTATTAGCTTATCCTATGGTGGGCCTATTGTTCAGGAAGATGGTGTAGCAATGCCTGCTCCGCTTTTTGATTTTTCATATGCTTATGGGAAATCAGACAAACAAACACGATTTGCGGCAGTAAAGATATCTCCAATGTTTGATGGGTACTTTGCGGGAGAGCTCGGAGTTTTAAAAGAATGGAAATATTGGAGTGACCGTAAACTGGGATTAACGACTAATGTGGTAGCTAATTTAATGACCGATAATAAAGATGGCGGATTCAATTTCTTCCCTCAATTTGACATGAACCTTTACTGGCACTTTAAAAGCGATCCTCATTTTGATTGCGATTGTCCAGGAGATCCTAAATGGAAGATGTTTTTGTACGCAGGATTTCAAAGTCATTTCAATGTAGTTTCTGATTATGATTTTACAGATCCTTTTAAAGATGACGTTTTATTTTCTCCGCATTTTGGTTATAGTTTCGGGACTGGTAAGTGGAGATTGAGCCCAGAAATTAAATGGATTCAACCTTGGGTAGATAATACTGTTCATGATCCGATGATTTGGAACCCAGCCATGAAAACAGGGACCTTTGGAGCGACGATCGCTTTTTATCATAATTTTAATTAAAATCTTCTGTTTTTATTGCACTCTAAGAGGAGTGATGAAACAAATTCGGCGTTTTCGTGTTATTAAATATATACCGTTTAATATCACAGCCTATGAAAACGTTAGATAAGATTTTAGGAGGATTGATGAGGCGATATAAGGAACGGGTGCCAGATGTTAATAAGGTAACTCAAGCCTTAATTGAAAAAGGAATCATTCAATCCCAAGCAGATATAAGTAACGATCACGTTGCTTTCCGAACTATGGGTGTACCTCAGTTAGGAATACAATCATTCGAAAAGATTTTTATAAAACATGGTTACGAGCAACGAGATGAGTTTTTCTTTGAAGGGAAAAGGTTAAATGCTCGTTGGTACGCTCCACCAAGTCCAGAATATCCTAGAATATTTATTAGTGAATTAAGGGTGGAGGATATGCCAGAAGAGATTCAAGGTATTATTAAATCATACACAGATGAGGTTAAATCAGATCCAGTTGATGGTTTGAATTTAGATAATGGAGAGCAAGTTGATGCATTTTTACATCAGCCGCTTTGGCGAGTTCCCACCTGGGAAGATTTTCAAAAATTACAGGCAGTGAGTGAATATGCGGCTTGGGTAATTTACAATCGATACTATCTAAATCATTATACAATTTCAGTACATGACTTAAAAGACGGTTATAATACAATTGGAGAGTTTAATAATTTCTTGGAATCAATTGGAGTCGTCCTTAATGATTCAGGAGGGAAGATTAAAATAAGTGCAGATACTTTATTGCAACAAAGCTCAACAGTTTCTCAAATGGTTGAGGCTGAATTTGAAGGAGGAGTCAAACAAATGATTCCGGGTTCATATGTAGAGTTTTGTGAACGAAAAGTAATGCCTCAGTTTGAGCATCTGGTCACCGAGGAAATCAAAAGAGAACATCGAAGAGATGGTTTTGAAACGGGGAATGCCGACAAAATCTTCGAAAGCACTTACTTAGATCAAACCAAAAAACGTGGTTGACTTTACCCCCTCGCTCTTCGACTCCGCCCAGAGTGACCCCTGCGCGCTGTCACTCTGAGCGGAGTCGTAGAGCAGAGGGAGTCGAAGGGCAGGATGAAAAACAAGTCACAAAATTCTCTGAATTAAACAAAAAAGAAAAGCATATGAAAAACATAGTAACATTAGGATTAGGTAAAGTAGGAACACTTGTAGGAGTGTTACTAAGCAAAAAATATAATGTAATAGGAGTTGATAAACAAAAGCCCCATTATGACTTTAAACTGCCTTTTAAGGTAATTGAAGGAGACGTAACTGATGAGGCTTTTATGAAAGAAATATTAACTGGTCAGGATGCTGTTGTATCGGCGTTACCATATTTCTTGAATAAATCAATTGCTAAAATTGCACACGATTTAGGTATCCATTACTTCGATTTAACAGAAGATGTAGAAACTACTAATTACATTAGAGAGCTAAGTAAAACATCAAAAGGCGTTATGGCTCCGCAATGTGGTTTAGCGCCTGGTTTTATTGGGATAGTAGGAGCTCATTTAGCTAATGATTTTACAAAAGTCAGAGATATTGAATTAAGGGTAGGGGCATTACCAAGATATCCTAACGGACAAATGGCCTACTCTTTCACTTGGTCACCTGCAGGGGTAATTAACGAATACATTAATGATGCCGAAGCAATTCATAATGGAGAAAGGAAGATGGTTACTTCTCTTAACGGTTTTGAGTATATAAATATCGGAGGAAGAGAGTTTGAAGCTTTTACAACTTCAGGAGGATTAGGGACAATGTGTGAAACTTACGAAGGAAAGGTTGATACACTGAATTATAAGTCTATTAGATACCCAGGTCATGGAAAGTTGATGAAGTTCTTGATTAGTGAATTAATCATGAAGGATGACAAGGAAACACTGACTAAAATTTTAGAAAATGCTAAACCGCCAGTGAAAGAAGATGTGGTATACATTTATGCTGTAGTTGAAGGTTGGCAAGGAGATAAGTTGTTCCGAAATGAATATTACAAGGCATTCTATCCGCAAGAGATTCAAGGGAAAGAATGGAGAGCCATATCTTGGACAACCGCTGCTTCAATTGCTGGAGTAATCGAAATGGTTGACAATGGAGACTTACCGTCAAGTGGATTTATCAAACAAGAAGAAATTCCATATGATAAGTTAATCGAAACAGATAACGGTAAATATTATATCTCGGGTGATACAGGAAGCTAATACTTAATGTTGTTACACAGATTTTTCAGATTCTGTGTAATCTGAAAAATCTGTGTGACAATAAAAATGAAATAATATGAAAGATATTCTAAATAAAAATAAACTAAAGGCCCCATTCTTAGGAGTGAGTACGGGTAAAAAAAGCTGGAAGGGAAATGGTGATATTTTTACTATTAATTCGCCAGTTGATGGAAAGAAAATTGGAATAGTTCAAGGAGGAACAAAAGCCGATTGGAGTAAAATCATAAAGAAATCCAAGGACGCTTTTAAAGAATGGCGATTAATGCCAGCACCACAACGAGGCGAAATTGTTCGACAGTTTGGAGAAGAGCTTCGAAAACAAAAACAATCCCTTGGGGAGCTAGTTTCTTATGAAATGGGAAAGAGCTTGCAGGAAGGGTTGGGTGAAGTCCAGGAGATGATTGATATCTGTGATTTCGCAGTAGGATTATCTCGTCAGTTATATGGACTGCAAATGCATTCCGAACGACCTGAACATAGAATGATGGAGCAATGGCATCCACTCGGAATCGTTGGGATAATTTCCGCATTTAATTTCCCAGTAGCAGTTTGGGCTTGGAATACAGTTTTAGCCTGGATTTGTGGAAATGTATGTGTCTGGAAACCTTCTGAGAAAACTCCTTTCACGGCATTAGCTTGTCAGGAAATCATGAAGAAGGTGATTAAAAAGAACAAGTTACCGGAAGGAATTTGTTCAGTAATCATTGGAGGAAGAGATATTGGAGAACAAATGGCTGCCGATCCTAAGGTAGCACTTGTTTCAGCTACAGGGTCCACTCGAATGGGTAAGAGTGTTGCTCAGGTTGTAGCGGGAAGACTAGGGAAGTCAATTTTGGAATTAGGCGGGAATAATGCTATTATCATTTCTCAAAACGCCGATTTATCACACGCAGTTCCAGCCGTTGTTTTTGGAGCAGTTGGAACTTGCGGACAACGTTGTACTTCAACACGAAGATTGATTATTCATGAATCGCAATATGATACCATGATTAATAAATTAGTAAAGGCTTACGGACAAATTAAAATTGGTTCTCCATTAGATGAAAATAACCATGTTGGACCGTTGATTGATTCGGATGCTGTGAAAGCTTATAAAACAACGATTTCAAAAGCAATTAATCAAGGAGGGAAAGTTCTTACAGGAAATCAGGTTTTATCCGGTGAAAAATATGCTTCAGGTTGTTATGTGAAGCCAACCATTATCGAGGCGAAAAATCACATGGGAGTTGTGCAACATGAAACATTTGCACCCATCCTTTATGTAATGAAATACTCCACCTTAGAGGAAGCAATCGAATTACAAAACGCAGTTCCTCAAGGGTTGTCATCAAGTATATTCACTTTGAACATGCGTGAAAGTGAACAGTTCCTTTCTGCAGCTGGTTCCGACTGTGGAATTGCCAATGTAAATATTGGTACTTCAGGAGCTGAAATAGGGGGAGCTTTCGGAGGCGAAAAAGAAACAGGAGGTGGTCGCGAATCTGGTTCTGACGCTTGGAAGGCATATATGCGTAGACAAACTTGTACACTCAACTACGGTGAAAAATTACCGCTTGCTCAAGGGATTAAATTTGAATTGTAGTTATATAAAATTAAAAGATGAGATTGCCACGTCGTACCTCCTCGCAATGACGAACTCTTGTTTTTCACCCTTTAAATATGGGCTAACAAGCCTGCGTCTTTGCGTGGTTGTACGACGTGGCAATCTCTAATTC
>JAYPYW010000012.1:55540-63865 GCA_038154685.1 Flavobacteriales bacterium
TGATGGTGTTGGTGAGCGGCCGGGGCAATCTCTTATTCAAACAAAAAGCCCAGCGAAAAGCTGGGCTAATAATATAATCAGTGAGATCTTCGTAAGGTTCTAATTAAGCATTCGAATGCAATGCAGCATTCAACTCAATCGTCTTAGGGTTTGGCTTACAAACAATCTTTCCAGATTGAGAATCCTGGATGAATAATAACTTATCCTTTCCGTTTAAGTCCATTCCTTTAACAATGTTTTCACCTTCAGCAACAACTTCGTTAGCTAAGTTGACTGGTTGGTTTTCTGAGTTGTAAAGAGAAATTTTACTTCCTGCAGTTACATAAACACCTGCAGCAATAGTACATCCAAATCCTAATGAAATTCCTGTACCAGCATTAGCACCTAGTAAACATTCCTGACCGATTGAGATAACGTTTTTGTTACCACCAGAAAGAGTCCCCATGATAGAAGCACCTCCTCCAATATCAGAGTTTTTATCTACAACAACACCTCCAGAAACACGTCCTTCAACCATGGCGTTACCTTTAGTACCAGCATTGAAGTTTACGTATCCAGCTGGCATAACAGTAGTTCCTTCACCTAAGTAAGCACCTAATCTCACCTGCGATCCAGATACAACTCTAGTTCCAGTAGGAGCGTGGTAGTTCACCATATATGGGAACTTATCAATATGAGAAACCTGCAACGGCTCAGTGAAGATGTATTTTGAAATTTCAGCAGATAAATCTTCTGGTAAAACAGGTCCTTTGTTAGTCCATGCAACGTTAGTTAATTTACCAAACGCACCATTTAAGTTTAATCCGTGAGGCTCAACACATCTTTGTGATAAAGCTTGTAATTTGAAGTATCCTTCAGTCGCAGAAGCAACATCTTGATCTTTGTCAAATAAGAAATAAACAATAACTTCAGAGTTATAGTAAGAGTGATTGTTAGAGTAGTTATCCAAGAAGTTTTTAATCGCAATGATGTTTCCGTGACCAGAAATATCACCATGAAAAGCAGAAAACTTGTTGTAAGCATCGTTTAATTTTTCGATGTCTAAAACGTACTCAGCATTCTCTCCAAACTTAATGTCCGCTACATCTGCAAAAACAGCAGCAGTTCCATAAGAACCTTCCCAGTTAATTAATGGGAAATAAGCATCTAATGTTTTATCATCTTTACTTCTTTTAACTCCTAAACCAAACGCTAAAGGTTTTTTGTATCCTGATTTTGCTTCAACTGAAGCAACGTAGCTTTTAAACTCTTCTACAGTACTCATTATAATGTGTGTTTCTTAATTGAAAATTTACGATCGCAAATTTACTTCTTTTTTGTCTTTATCCAATCCGTATAAGTCCCATTTCTATAACCTTCTTCTATAAAGAAATCGAGAACAGGATTAACTTCTGTCTTAAAGAAGTATTGAGGGACTTTTGTGATTAGATTTCCATCACTATCTAAAATGGCAAACATTGGGAATTGTAATTGATTTTGAGAAAGCACCATAGCCAATTGGTGAATCCCTCCGACATTTTTAAGTTCCTGACCATTATAATTAATGGTTCCTTGTTCAGTAATTATAAATTTTACCGAATTAAAATTGTCGTTAATTTTTTTCGCTGTGCTAGGATCACGGTAAGCGATCTTGTCCATTAGGTTAGACGCAACACTATTTGGATGCGCGATATGAATAAATGTCTTCTTCTTATCCCTTGCCGATGCAGTAACTGCTTCCTCGAATCCGAGCCATTTTACTAATTCAGGATCGGCTTCATAACCTGGAGTATAAACTTTTTTAAAGTCTCCAACAAATCCAGCAACATTTCTGGAAGTGTTGTAAATACCTTCAGCAATAAAAGCTAAGTATCCATATAAATCTGGCACTTTTTGAAATCCTTTTAGAGGCATGTTTGCCTTCAAGCTATCTCCAAAAAGTAAAATAAAAGTAGGGTAGGACATCGAACCTCTTAATAAATCTATAGCCACATCATGAGAAGTTTTACGAGCCCTTCTTTGGTAGTTCTTTTTGTTTTTTCGCAGGGAATTTATTTCTTGCTTCAGCTGGTTAACTTTGGCAGCGCCAAGTGTTCCGTACTTTAATGTGTCCTGCAGAGATCTTATGTCTTTAGCAAGTTTGGCAGATTTTTCAGTGTACTTCTTGTTGTTTTTGTCCTTTGTGTTTTTATCAAGAGCATCACTTTGGGCTTTCTTCTTATTTAAAGCATCGTTGAACTTTTTGGTTGACTTTTCATTATGAAGGCCATTTTTAATAGTGTCCTGTTTTAACTTGATCTGGTCATCTATCTGAGATAGGAGTTCTTTAACTTTAACACTTTGAGTATTGGTGAACTCTCTTCCCAAAAAGTTAATTGTATCCTTCGTTTCAGCATCAAGCTTAACAGGATAAAAGTTTTCGTTTAGGTATTTCCCAATTGCCTCATCTTGGAAAGTACTTGCATCCATTCTTTTACACCATCCACACCAATCAGTGTAAACATCAATAAACATTGGACGAGGTTGGATTTTGTACAATGAATCAGCTTCTTCTAAAGAAAGCCAATTAATTGGTCCTTTATGTTTTTGAGCAAAAACAGAAAAAGAAACAAAGATTAGTAAAGTATATAGTAGTATGTTTTTAAGCTTCATAAGGCAATAAATAGTAACTAACGCGTGAAGATACCCACAAAATAATAAATGATTAGTTTTGCAGTTAACTAATGTAGCATTTTACGTGCCAAAGCTGACCAGCATTGTTCTTAAGAAAATTTAAAATATTATTGATTTTATTGATGACGATTCTTGTTCATCAAGGATTTTCTCAAGGTGGCCCAATTGGCAACTTTAGTATTGGAATTACTGGTTCCGTTGAATATTTCATTAGAACCTTACAAGATGCAGAAAGGTTTAATCTGGATACTACTCTCAATTTAACGCTAACAGATGAGCAGTATCTAGAACAAAGGAATGCTGCTGATGGTCCTTATTTCCCAGGGAAAACATTTGGTGTTTTGTTCGACTATAGGGTTAATTCTCGATTCAATTTAGAATCTGGAGTAAGATTAGTTGAGGCAGGAACAGCGGTTCAGGCGAGTAACTTTACAGACTTTAGTTTAATTCAAAGTTTTGGAATAGAAAATCAAAACGAAACGGTAATCAGCAAATACCATATTCTAGAAATCCCTTTAATCGTCCGTCAGCGATTAGGAAGGTCTAATAAATTTGATTTAGCAAGAAGGAAAACGGGAAGTTCATTAACCAATATGTTCCGCCATTTCTTCGTGAGTTATGGTTTGGGGATTGGAATGCCTGTAAATGGCAGACAATTATATAACGGGATTGAATACGATAATATAACTGGGAATATGGGGATTGCTGCTGTTGGAGGAATAGGATTTCATATGAATACGCGATCACCCTTTTTCATTAATATCCGGGCGCACGGAAGAACAACATTGTTAAGTTACTACGAATACGCGCCAATAAAAACCTACTTTCACGGAATAGGAGCGGAGATCAAATTGGGTTACAGATTCCCATACGAGGCTAAAGAAGAAAAAAACAGGAAACCAACTGATTGTGCTTCATTTACAAATGCGCCTGATGTTTCAAGTAGACCAAAAATGGTGTTTGGTTTAAAGTATGGTGCGCAAGCCAACTTTATAGCAGGGAATAGTACTAAAGATCAATTAATTGGATTTAAAGGAGTTTTGCCAGCAGATGAGTGGCAAGTTGAAACAGCTACTAATCAGTTTTCAACTATTTATTCCCCTCATTTAGGTTTTCATTTTGAGTATTTGTTCCACCCATATTTTTCTTTTGGGGCAGGCCCTAACTTCAATGTTAGAGGGTATAAAGCGAGTCATACCTATTTCTTGAATGATGATAGGACTTTAAAAACTCGACAAAGGGTTTATTTGAATTACATTGATTTACCCTTGAAAATCATGGTTTATCCAACGTCTACCTATTTTGTAAATATGGGATTAGTGTTGTCGATGCAGGCTTCGAATAGGTTAATTGATTACCATCAGGTATATGATGGATTACAAAATTATCCTTTGGAAAATACTTATCGTGCTGAGAAAATTAAGGTGAAAGATTACTACGGTGAATCACCAGATGGTTTTACTGCTGGGTTTGAAATTGGAGGTGGAGCGCACATTGACGATTTGTTCTCGGTTTCAGCACAGTTAACATTGTATGAAGGGATTTTCCAAAAAGGAAATGGTAGACCAGAATTATGGAATACAACCCTGTCGGTTTCAGCCTATTATTTCTTCCTAAAAAGATGATGCACAGAACTGCCATACTATTTTGTCTTTTGATGCTGTTCATTGCTAAATTGAATGGTCAAAATCCTGTTGCAGAGGAAGCTCAAAAGAGGTACAGAGAGCAATCTTATTTAAGTGCTCATCTGGATTATACCTCTACATTTTTAAATGGGACAGGCGGGAATGAAAGAGCTGAATTTTACCGAGATTATATTCAGGATTTAGCTAATAATGGAATAGCTGCCAGTGGAGGGGTGTTTGGCAGACACGGAGTTTCTATTGGAGCAGCTTATGATTTATACTTAAGTAAAAGGTTTGCTTTTCATTCTCAATTAAGTTACTGGCAAACTGGCTACAGAGAACGCCTATCTGCCGCCGGAGAAACTTCTGCAGGGAATGAACTTAATATTTCGAGGGAGATAAAAGCAAACCTTGATTATATGCATTTGTTAGGAGGGTTTAAATATTACAATGATTATGGGATCACATTAACTTTAGGTGGGTTTGTAAATTATAACATTGTTGATAAGGTAAAACACGAGGAAACATACAATGCTTCAGGTAGATTTGGAACTCAGGATACTACGATATCATCTGATTTATTTTTTCATGAATATTATGGAGAAAATAGAACGGTTTTTCTCACTGGTGGGGTATTTACTATTGGCTATAAATGGTATGATATAGAATTTGATGCTTCTATTAAAGTTACCGGATCTATTTTAGAAACAACCGAGAATAAATTGTTCAACGTTTATCAGCTTGGGTTTAGATATTTAATTCCCACAAGAAGAGAGGATTAAGTCGTGTGGGTTTTGCAATTTTTTTCAATTAAATGTTATTAAATCTAGTACTGTAAGTTTAATGACTTCTCAAACGATATTTTCTTTCAATTCAGCAAGCTTTTTACAGTTTAAATCAGTAATTTTGCGCCTTAATTCACACTTGTGTAGCATTATGTCAAACAAAAAGTTTGTATTCGACTTTGATAGCACCTTAACTTCGGTTGAAGGGTTGGATGTTTTAGCGGAGATTTCGTTAAAGAATAATCCAAAAAGAGATGAGGTTGTTAAGAAGATTCAAGAAATTACTGATTTAGGAATTGATGGTGACATTTCTTTTACCGATTCGTTAAGTAGAAGAATTGCTTTATTGAAAGCGAACAAATCTCAATTATCCGAATTAATCGATCTTTTAAAAACTAAATTATCAGCTTCAGTTGAAGCAAATAAGGAGTTTTTTGATAAGTACCAAGATCAGATTTATGTGATTTCATGCGGATTCAAAGAGTTTATTGATCCTGTTGTTGCTGATTTAGGAATTACTTCCGATAGAGTTTTTGCAAATACTTTTAGGTTTGATGATGAAGGTACAATCATTGGTTTTGATGACCAGAATCCACTTTCACAGCATAATGGTAAAGTGAATTGTTTGAAAGGATCTGGGATCGAAGGTGAGATTCAAATTATTGGTGATGGTTACTCTGATTTCGTAATGAGAAGAGAAGGTGTTGCTGATAAGTTTTTTGCTTACACTGAGAATGTATCAAGAAAGAAGGCTACTGATAACGCAGATCACGTTGTAGCGAGTTTAGACGAATTTTTGAAAATAAATCAATTATAAACGATATGGCAGTTTCGTTTCCAAAAAATAAAATAAATGTTCTTCTTTTAGAAGGAGTTCATGCTGATGCTGTTGAGGCATTTAAAAAAGAGGGGTATAATGTTGAGTACTCTCCAGATAGTTTGTCAGAAGATGAATTAGTTGAGAAAATCAAAGGAGTTCACGTTATAGGAATTCGTTCCAAAACAAAAATTACGCAAAGAGTAGTTGATGCTGCCGATAAATTATTAGCGGTTGGTGCTTTTTGTATTGGTACAAAGCAAATTGATCTTGAGGCTTGTAAAATGAAAGGGATTGCGGTTTTTAACGCTCCTTATTCTAATACAAGATCTGTTGTTGAATTAGCAATTGGTGAGATCATTATGTTAATGAGATCAACATTTGTTAGAAGTGGAGAGCTTCATAACAGTGTTTGGAAGAAAACAGCTGCTGGATCAAGAGAGGTAAGAGGTAAAGTTTTAGGTATTATCGGATATGGTAATATTGGTAAACAACTTTCGGTTCTTGCTGAAGCAATGGGGATGAAAGTTATTTTCTTTGATCAGCTTGAGAAATTAGCTTTAGGAAATGCTGAGAAGAGAGATTCAATGAAAGAAGTATTTGCTGAGGCAGATGTAATTTCTTTACATGTTGATGACAGTCCTGAAAATGTAAACCTAATTGGAAAAGAAGAGTTCGCTCAAATGAAAGATGGGGTTATCTTCATTAACCTAGCAAGAGGATTTGTTGTTGATATTCCTGCTTTAGTTGAAGCGCAAAACTCAGGTAAAGTTGCAGGTGTTGCAGTTGATGTATATCCTAAGGAACCAAAATCAAACGACGAGCCGTTTGTTTCTGAATTATCAGGGCAACCTAACACAATACTTACTCCACATATTGGAGGAAGTACAATGGAAGCTCAAAAGCATATCGGAAACTTTGTTCCAGCTAATATTATTGCTTACATCAATACAGGAACTTGTTTTGATGCAGTTAACTTACCTCCTGTAAAAGTTGCTCCTCAAAAAGATGCTCACCGTTTCTTACTAATCCACGAGAATGTTAGTGGTGTAATGGCTGAGGTGAACAATATTTTAGCTAAGTATGAAATGAATATCACTGGGCAATCACTTAAAACTGATGAGAAAGTAGGGTATTTGATTACTGATGTAAACAGAAGTTACGACGAACACATTTTAGGAGAATTAAGAAACATTAAAGGAAAGATCAAATTCCGTCTTTTATTCTCTTAAATAAAAAAACGTATTTTTGAACGCGCCTTCCCGTTAGGTAGGCATTGAATTTTGACTTATGGCAGAAGAAAATAAAAATATAGACCTAATTGAAACTCCGGAAGCTTTAGAGGATTCTCTAAGTAAAACGGAGGTAATGTTAGAGGAAAATAAGGATCTTATTTCAAAAGTTGTAATTGGAATTGCAATTTTAATTGGAGGTTATTTTATGTATAATAACTGGGTGGTTGAGCCTGCAGAATCTGCAGCTTTTGAAGAAATATGGCCAGCTCAAAAGTTATTCGAGCAAGACTCTGTTGCTAAAGCAATTGAAGAGTTTGAATATTTAACTGAAGAGCACGGAGGTACCAAAGCAGGTAATCTTTCTAATTTATACTTAGGACTATCTCAATTGAAAAATGAGAATTTCGAAGATGCTTTAACTTCTTTCGAAAATTTTGAGCCAGCAGGAAAAATTTTCCCTGGATTAAAAATTGGTTTAATTGGTGACTGTCATTCAGAGTTAGGAAATGTGGATGATGCAGTTGCTAATTACAAAAAAGCTGCATCTGTTTTAGATTCTAAATCAGTTTCTCCTTTCTACTTAAAGAAAGCAGGGATTTTATTAGAACAAAATGGTGATGCTGCTGGAGCAGTTGAAATTTATCAATCTGCTATGAACACTTACTTAAAAGATGCAGCGCCATCTATTAAGTCGGTAAAAGATGAAATGGAAAAATTATTAGCTAGAGCACAAGCATCGTTGAAATAATTGTCGATAAAATCTAATTGAAAAAGTGCAGCCTTCGGTTGCACTTTTTTATTTTTATACTATGGCTACAAAAAACAAAAACTTATCGGAATTTGATCCTAAAAATGTTCCATCTGGAAGAGGGAAGAAAATAGGAATTGTTGTAAGTGAATGGAATGAAGAAATTACCGAAGGGTTGAAAAAAGGGGCCGTGGATGCTCTTTTGACTTGTGGTACGTATGAAAGAGATATTCTAGTTGAATATGTTCCTGGAACGTTTGAATTACCCTTAGGTGCTCAGTTCTTATTAGAATCAAAAGATGTTGATGCTGTAATTTGTATTGGTTGTGTGATAAGAGGAGAAACAGCTCACTTCGATTACGTTTGTCAAGGAGCTACTCAAGGTATCCAGGATGTAAACCTGCATAATAGCAAACCTGTAATGTTCTGTGTTTTAACTGATGATAATATCAAGCAGAGTAGA
>JAYPYW010000013.1:0-57034 GCA_038154685.1 Flavobacteriales bacterium
CTCCCCCTCTTTCCTTATCCATTAAAGTACCTGGAATAAACCCATAACTTCCTGGATAAGATAGAAACTTCACAACGCGAGGTTTTCCATCTCTTATCTCACACTCAAAACTCTTAGTTTCGTAGTTGTATTCGTATTTATGATTTGTTCCAGCAGGAATCTCAATAACCGCCTGAATGTTCCCTTCAGCATCCTTAAAAGGTGTTTTACCATGATCTGGCAACTCTTCCTTTTGGGCAGATGGATTTAAGGGCTCAACACCAACTCCTTCACCTCCACAGGAAATTAAAGCGAATGCAATTAACGCAAATAGAAAGGGCTTCATTAAACTTTTTCCTTATAGTAAATTTTTATTTCAGCAACATCTTTAAGGAAGTCTACATTTCCAATGCTTACTTTAAATACGTCTAAACCAGTTCTTTGCTTAATATCTTCAATTAATTCTGCCTCTCTCTCAGGCTTAATCATATCAATCTTTTCGTAAACAATTGTTTTACTTCTTTCATGATTATTAAACCAGATTGTCTCAATACCATAAGTAATTGCAACTATTACTATATCAACAAAAAGCACCTCAACATGACTAATCTTTTTGCTTGTTAAAGCGTTGATCATTGCTAAACCAATCACAATAAATAAGTAAGTCATTTCTTTAAATGGGATAGTCTCTGTACGGTATCTAATGATCCCGAAAACAGCAAACAATCCAAACGCAAACCCCATTTGCATATTGGTCTTTCTAAAAAGAACACAAATAAAGAAGGTTATGATATTAAATATGATGAAAGTGAAAAGGTAATCCTTGTCTCTATTATTTCTGTAAAAAATGAACCTAACAGTTATAAATAAAAAAAGAAAGTTCAAGAAGAACTTAAAAAGCAACTTTCCAAAGTCCCCTCCATTAAATAACTCCATCCCAAAAATTTTGGAACTTGCTAATACTGCATCAATTGTTTCCATTCCAAATAGTGCCATAATCATTATGTATTTTGTTTAAATAGAGCATATTCTTTTTAAACTTGTTGTATTTTAATTTCTCGTTCAACAAAGTAGCTCCCGAAGCATATTTACTAAAGCTTGCTTCTCTAATTCCCAATTCTTTTAAGGCGATCATCACCTTTGAATTTCGGTTTACTTTCTCTTGCTTAACTTCCGCAATTACCAAATTATTCAAATTTTTCGAATCATCATTCTTTTCAAAAGAAAGAGAAAAATCAATAGTTAGTCTTTCCTTATCGGTTTTACTAACTAGAGTTATCCTTGAAAATTTATTAGTTAAAATATGGGTCAGGTCTTTAACATCAAAAGGTGTTACCTCATTTAAAAACTCGGTATCTGTTTGATCTATATCATTAATATCAACCCACGATTTAATTCTTGATTTTAATGTTTTTCCCTTGTTGTTTTTAAACTTTACTTCTAAAAACGATAAGTCAGATCCAACATACTCTCTATACCTAACCTTATATCTATTCTGCTTTCCATTGGAATGTGCAGTATACATAAAGTAATCGTTGGTATCGAAATAGTCGGTTTTGTAGTTAGCATACCTATTACCGTTTATTTCAAGAGATTTATAGTATGGCATAACCATGTTAAGAATGGTAGTAAGTTCCGAAAACTCGAAAACAAACTTTGTGTCAGTTCGATCCATCAAACTAACCCCATCCATTTCACCTAAAGTTATAGGCTCAAACTCTGAAAGGACGTTTACAACGTTATTTAACTGTTGCTTTTCCATACTCATTTCCGTAAAGAATTTTCTTTACGTCCTTTTCAAATTTAGTGATTGCTTTACCGTCTATAGTTAATGAAGATCTTTCTTCAACCAAGAAATCTCTTTTAAATTCAGAGAATTTTACATTTTTCCCTTCAATTTGGGATGGACCAAATTCCTTTTTCTTTTGGAATGCGCAGAATACAACTTCCGAGTTTTTAATTTCAGAATTAGCAATATCGATGGTTGATTTATCCTTTGCAGTAATTGCTAATGAAGCGCCATCCACTAAAATATTATCTACATGCATGGCACTTGCTTCACCTGAACTTAATGCCTTATCTGCAACATTAATAAATTCACAATTCAAAATATTAACGTTACTTCCTGAAACATCAATTCCATCATTTCCTAAATTTCTGAAAACTGTGTTTTTAATTGTTCCATCACTAAAATCTGCATCGAAGGCATCAGAGAAGGTATTTTCAAAAACACAACTATCTAACACAAATGGGAAAGAGCGGAAAAGGTTCAATCCGTCCTCACAATCATTATTTAAAAATTGAGAGTTAAACACATCAACCGGCGACTCATAAAAAGTAACCGCACTTGGTAAATTCCAGTTTTTATAAGCTAAACTCTTTAAGGCGTTAAACTTGCTATTTTTTACTAAAGATTTGCCTCTAGCGTTAATTACATGAAAACCTCTACCTGTTGAATCCGAACTTTGCAATGAAAATCCATTCAGGGCAACAGGAGAGAACGATAAAATAAAAGCACCCTCAACCAGATCCAATTCTTTATCAGTAATTGATACTTGAACTCCACTTGGGATAATTACATTCTCGGAAATAACTTTTACATCAGACTTAAGACCAAATGATTCTTCATTTTCCTCAAAATACTTTTCGAAATTATCGTTACTAAAACAAGCTGAAGAATCCTTTTGATTTAATAATACTTGAAATTCTTTATCTAATATCTTAGATGATTCATTTACTGCGCTTGAATAGTAAACAAGTGGTTCAACAAGATTTGAAACAGGGTTTAAATAAAATGCTACGCTCGTTAACTCCTTGTTTAACTTAGCTTTCTCCCAAAGACTTATTACTTGTTTAGTTTTAACAACATCAAAGAAACAAGCTGTTGTTAAGCTACCGTTTTTCCATCTTAAATGTCTTTGCTTAAGGTCCTCAACCGATGCATCCTTAGCCCTTTTAGGTTTAAACAAAATATTAATTCCACCCTCAACCTCTGAAAAAATGATTCCTTCTCTATTTCTATTACTTTCGATTAACTGCTTTTCAATTCCTTCCTGAAAAAATAACTCAGCAACAGTATCTGAAAACTGAACTGTTTTAAATCCAGACTCAAAGCCAATTAAATTAGCTTCCTTAAGACTTTCTTGAAGCTTAATTGAATTTTCCAGAATAGACTTTTGGTTAGAAAGAACACCAAATAGAGAGATCTTCTTTTTTCCTAGGAACCGTTTCTTCTTTTTAATGGTAAAATTCACTCCACCATCAAAATAATCAACTTCAACTTTAAAATCATCATCCTGAGATTTGATCAGCGGGTTCTTTTCATCAGAATCCGACCCATAGCTAATGTTAGTAGAGAAGTCAATTAAAACTTCCTTTTCATTTGTTTTCTTCTCACTACACGAAAACAACAAAAGGGATAAAAAACTAAAAAATAAAGCTATTCTCATAGTTGAACTTTGCGCAAAGGTAAAATTTTAATGCAAATTCAACTATTTGAGGAGGAAATTATCAATTCATATTATACATATTCACCTCTATGGGGTTTAAGATCATCCCTTAGCTGAATCATGTATTTTTTTGAAGTTAATATGTAAGCAACGTAATAATGCGGGAAAATTTCCTCACAGTCGGCAGAAGCATCTTCAATACCTTTCGCTGCGATATATGCATTTACATGTTTTACATGATGCTCAGCAACCTCTTTTGCATCTATACTTCGTAAATCCCAAATTAGTTTAATTCTTTCGTCGCTCATGGTTTAAAATTAACATTGATTTTGTAGTTGCCAACTAAAGTAAGTCTGCTTTTTTCTATAACTTGTTTTAAAATTCTTTGGTTTGAAGATTTTCTCCTTTCTATTTATAATATTTTATGTGCTAGCCGGCATTTTCCATCCAGAAGGATTCAATCCTTTTACCGACTTCTTTTGTAATCTTTTTCAAAATGTTTTTAAAGAATATAAAGGATTTGAAATTAGTGAAATATTAGGAATGGCAGCACTTGCCTCAATCAGTTCTTTTGTTGGATTATTCTTTTTCAATTACGCCAATTACTCAACCTGGACCGAGCCGAAAAAAGTATATGTTAAAACCTCAGGAATAGTTTCAGCTATTTCAATGCTATTTATTTTTTCTTCCTTTCATGATGAATTAATAATTATGGCATCAATTATAGGTGCACCTGCAGTTGGAATGGTTTTAATGGATACCTTAAAAAACAAAAACCGCAAAAAATCCATTTTAGGATTAATTACGGTTGTCCTACTCACCCTTTATAATGTGATATTTTACTTAGGATTTCTAGAGGTTATTTGGCCAATTTTTCAAAAAATTTGCATTTTTCTCTGCTTAATGTGGAGTAACCAAATAATTAAAAAAGCTCCGTTAAACTCCCTTTAACAACAATATCATCTCCGTCTTCTACAAAAAACGTAAAGGTGAAATTCTGCAGAAGACCTGAAGGAGGGTTATCAATCAAATTTGCTCGAAAGTAAAATTCACTACTCCTATAAGTATTCCCGAAATGCAAATTCATAATTTCTTCGAAATTATCAGCAGACTTGCTTCTCCTGCCATCAAAAAAATTAAAATGTTGCTTAAGTTCTGTACCTGCAGGTTCAGTTTCCGAAAAAGTTGAATCACTTATAATGCTAATTCCTGTAAATTTAGTTGCCAAGGTATACTGGTCTTCTTCACATGAAAGCGCATATGTTTTACTAGGTCCTAATTGAGCCAACAAAGATGAGCTAGAGCTTATTTCTCTAACAGGATTAAAAGTAAATGATAATGGTCGATCGTAATGATAAATTTCTTCATTGACTGTAAAATCTTTTATTGTCCAAACGTGATTCAAGGGCTCTGGACAACATGCTACTATAGCATTAAACAATACGTATATTCCAACAATTAATTTGAGTTTTTTCTTCATGATTATAGGTGTTTAATTAAACTAAAGACGCCCTATAATTTGAAGGGTTGATACCTTATTTAAGGTATTCTAAAATACTAGTTTGGCTCAAAAACCAGGGTTATCTTGTTAAAGTCGGCAGCAGCGTTAATCACTGTTCTAAACTCCTCATAACGTTCTAATGGCACGCGAATTTCATTATAATACTCATAACAAGTCACTTTTACTACATTGCCTTCAACAACGTACTTACTGGTAAACTCCATTGTTTTCTTCCCTTCACTAGAGGATGAATAATCCATGTTTAAGTCTTCCAAGTTGGTGATTTTATATCCTTCTGGAATAGTAATATTTAATTCTCTTAAATAACCGTGGTTATAAGAGTTTTCAACTGGAAATTTTCTAGCTGTATCCTGATACATTTCAACCTGTGGTCCTATAACCAATCCCATTTTAAATAGGTATTTGTTACCGGCCTTTTCAATTAAAGAATTTGACTCAACATCACCTTCAAAAATAAATGGCTTTTTAAGCATGTTGCCTTCCATTTCTTCGTTTGCGGTAGTTATATTGGAAACCTCAGCATCTTCTGCAAAGGATTTAAATCTTTCTTCTAAAATTTCCTTTTTCTTTTCTTCATTTACCAAAGGCATAATTGGTCTTAAATATGCCGAGCTGTAACCGCTAGCCTCATGTTTAACATGGGCTTTCACCTTTTCAAAATCTTCATCAAAAGCAATGTCCATGTACATGTTATCAAAATTCACTGTGTGATCTGTCCCTGGAATTTCCTTTATTTCAGGTAAAGCAGAGGTAGCATTACCTAACGAAATTGTTTTAATAAACAACCCTTTATTGTAGGCATAAGCTGATGGTATTAAACCATACCTCATGTAATCATTAACCGGTGAAATAAACTTATCATACTTTGGGAAGTACAATAAGAATCCATCCAAGAATGCTGGTGTTTCAAAATCTTCATCAAAAGTTTTCTCATACCTATTACAAGTAATTACTATTTGATGATCGATGTCTAATTGATTAAACAATTTCGCGTAAATTCTCAGCGCGTTTTGCTGACTATAAACCTTGGATTGAATTGGTTTATAAACGTAAAATTCACCGGTTCTCTCTTGGTCAAACTCTCTTTTTAAGTAATGCTCAATTGCAATAATCTGCTTTTCCTGATCTTTAATCTTATCCCACTTGTTGGCTTTAATAAGGCCCTTAATAGCCTTGTTCTCCTTCTTTACTTCTTTTGGATACTTTCCAGAGTATATATTTGTGTAATTCCTTGTTGCGGCTTTATTGTAATCATTAAGATTTCTTAAAGCCATGTGCTCAATTTCAAAAATCTTAACCTCTGCCCTTTGTTTTAATGCATCCTCCAAAGAATAATCTTCCTTCTTAAATTTTTCTACTTGATCTAATTTTAAAACATACCTATTTGCTTCTTCAACATCGCTTGTGTCCTGAATAAAACTTGGTAAACCATTGTAGCTTTTCATTTTAAAATTATATCCTAATGGAGAGTTAATTTCATAGTGAAAGTTTCTTTTTGGGAAATTCGATTGCACATCTACCGAGAAATATTCGGCTCTAAATGGCTCTTTAGTTTTGTAGGTATATTCTATTTCACTACCCACCTCAATACCTTCTAATGCGAATATGGTGAACGGACCGTAATTCTCGTAATTCTCGATTTCCTTCTTATTACTTTCATCAAACTCAATCACTTTTCCTTCCTTAGTGATTGCACGAGCTTTAAGGTCCCAAACTGTTTTATCGTTTAACATAGAAATGTAAACCTTATTGAAAATTTCAACAGCCTTATCGTTGTTTAATCGAATCCTTTTGTAATATAAATTCTCTTCTAAAAAAGCGTTATCTACCCAATTACCAGAGGAGTTATTGAGGTAAGATCCAAAATCATAGGTAGTAACATTTATATCCGCTAAATAAACCGCATTACTCTTCTTTTCTTCCTCTGTTAAAGTAGTTAAAGATGGATTTTCTTGCCAGAAATTTTCATCAAAACTAGGAACGTCGCCTTCTTCCTGAGCAAAAGAACCAAATGCAGTAAAACAGGTTAATAACAATATTTTAAATCTCATATACACACAATTAATTTTAAAAGAGATTACTTCTCTTTAATAATCACCACCTCTTTATAAGCTTTTTTAAGTTGCTTTATCATTTTATTCCAGTCTTCAAACTGACCTTCTTCAATGAATAGCGTATCAACATAAATATTCTTCTGTAAGGTAATCTTATTTCCCTTGTTTAAATACTTAATACTAAAACCAAATCCTTTGTGTTTGGCCTCGGCGTTTTCGGGAACGTAAGAAACGGAAGATCCACTTGGAATTTCAAATTCAACCGTGTAATTCATATCCATTTTATGATCAAACTTCCTTGCAACACCATCTCTTTCTTCAATATCCAATTTACTATTTTTAAAATCTCTATCGAGATTTAAATTAACGTATGTTTCATCGTCGGAAGAATTGATATAACTATCTAAGTTGAATTTATAATCGATAGTTAAAGGAGTATCTCTATTCTCCAAACCAGAAAAAGAAGCTTCATCAACACGGAATTTATTACTTCCTTTTTCTAAATAAGACTCGATATAATTTCTCTGCTCCTCATTATTGGACATGTTTCCAAGCTTATATACATACCCATACTTCTGGTAACCATGCGCCTCAATTTTCCCTGTTCCTTCCAACTTTCCTTTGTTTAATCTCATTGAGATAAAATCGTTTTCTTGGTTCATTTCTTTACTAACCACCGGAATTCTGAAAACCTCGTATTTTCCTTTCCCTTTAGCAATTAAAGCCTGTTTTCCTTGAATAAATCCTGTTGGATAACCGTATGGAGTATATGTTCCAACAGCATCCAAAATAACTACTTCATTCTTTTCATTTCTGTAAGATGCAATCATATGATTATCAACAACGGGCGTGGCAATTTCTGTGTAATCGTATGGAAGCTCATCACTTCCTACCCATGTAATATTTGCCTCCTCTCCAGCATATCTCATCATATCAGTAATAATGCTAGCCATATCCTTGCAATCTCCATATCTCTTTCTACAAACACTTGCAGCCGGACGTGGGATAAATCCACCCATTCCATCTTCAAAAGCAACATATTTGATGTTATCTTGAACCCAATTAAAAATTATCCTCGCTTTTTCATCTTTACTAGTTACCCCAGCTGTAATTTCTTGAGTTATTGCTTTTAAAGTAGAATCCTCATCAACATTAACTTCTTTTACTAAAGAGTAATACCAATTGTATAAACCATCTAAATTTGGTAATACTTGAATTGTTGTGTCTTGTAATTCAATCTTACCAATGTAGGCAATAACATGAGGTGTGTAATATCTTAAATTAGGGGCATTTGAATGCCTTTTATAAGCATCCTGATTTTCCGTTTTCCAAGTTAAAGTTGTGATACCTCCTTTTTCAGTTTTTGTATGCTTGTAATCTAGACCTTCGGCATTAAAAACCTTAAATAAAACCTCAACATTAGATGGATATGAAACGCTGTACTCAGATTTTAAAGTAGGCAAGTAGCTTGTTAAAAAAGCTGATCCCATGAACTTAGGGTTCTTTATTACTTCTCGGTAAGACAAACTTGTTTTCGTTCCAGCCTCGGTTCCCGTAAAATCGAAAGCAATTTGCTTATTATCATGAAAGAAATAACTTCCGTTATAAACATCTTCGGTTTTAAACTTGGTTACTTTCTCCTTTTTCAGTTTCGTTGGATCTCCGTTTTTTGGAAGGTATGTGTAGGCCTTTATATCCCGAATCTCTGAAAAATCGGAAAACTGAATTGTTTGATCATTATACGCTTTACCTCTATCCGATAAATAAAGCATCTCCCAACTTACATCATTGTAAATTTCAAACTCGTTCCCTTTTGTAGTGATGAATACATGCTCTTTTTCAGAAAGAAAAATTGCCTGATCATCTTTATATTTTTGCTTTAATTGCTCAAAATCGTATTCCTCTCCTGCAAAAAGAGTGGTTCCTAAAAGAGCTAATACAGCAGTAAAATTAAATTTCATATCAACACAACACTATTTCTTAATAACTAGAAATATATTTTAAAATCATTCAACTTTAACAACAACGTCATCTCTATACGTTAAAGTGTAAAGAAGTTTACCATTATTGTCATAATATTTTGCAATGCCTTCTCTATTACCAACTAAATAAGTTTCCTCCAATAACAAGAGTCCATCCTGGTTGTAATAATTTAAACTTCCATTTAATCTACCATCTTTATAGTTAGCAACTCTTCTCAAATTGCCATTGGGATAATAAGATTTTCTTTCGCCTTGATTATCATCTTTTTCATAATTAGCTTCTATCCACTTGTTCCCGTTACTATAAAAACGCTTGTATTCTCCGGTGTATAAACCTTTTTCATAGGTATAAGAAAACGAAGGTTTACCGTTATTAAAATATGCTTTTACTTCATTGAAAGCTTGCATAGGAATCATTTCAATAAGCTTGCCATCTTTTTGGTAGCTGTAACCTACCTCAATTCCTCCATTAAACTTTCTATTAATTAATACTTCACCAAATGGATCATAATTACTGTAACTTCCATGGATGAAATCTCTATCGTATGGAATATGTGACATTAACTGACCGTTTTGATGGTAGTTCTTCTCACTAATTAAATCTCCTTCTTTATTGTAATATACCACTTCACTCAATTCTCCCGTTAAGTAATATTTTTTAACCGAATCTCGAACTAAATCATTTTCATAATTCCCTTCCCATGAAAGATTTCCATTGTGATGATAATTTTTCCAAACACCTTGTTTTGCTCCATATTCCAGCGATCCTTCTTGCTTAACTTGTCCGTTTGGATAAAAGGATTTGAAAGCCCCATGAATTTTCCCAAAAACCATTAGGGACACCTCCTTTAATTGTCCGTTTGGATAAAACTTTTTCCTTTCACCATTGTACTCTCCATTTACTAGTTCTCCTTCGATATACTTACTCCCTTCAGTGTTTTTCAAATTGTAATCTCCAGATCCAGCAGGTGTTTTTATTGCACAAACAATTTTTCCTGAAGTATCAAAAATTCTGGTTTTGTAAATCATTCCTCCCTTTGTTTCATAATCGGCAGTTTTCACGCCATTTAAGTCGTAATACAAATCATGACCAATTCTTTCGCCTTCATCATAATACATTGTTCGTTGCAACTCCCCGTTTGGATGGTACTTTTTCCATTCTCCTACTTCTTTTCCATAGCTATAAAACCCCTCCATAAAAACTTCGCCATTATCGTAATAAGAAAAGTATTCTCCGTGCAATTTCCCATTCAAGTAATACATAGATTCGTCCTTTTTACCATTTTCGAAATAGGTGATTGAATAACCATTTAGCAGTCCTTTTTTATCATATAACCAATGTTCTTTAATTCCTCCCGACTTCCAATACACTTTGTATTCTCCAACAAAAATATTCCCTTTACGGGTTGCTCTGATATAATCAAAACCGTATCTGTCATTTAAAACATAATCCTTCTTACCCTCTCTCAATAAGGAACCATTTGAATTATAACTTACTACCTTTTTATATTTTCCTTTCTTGTAATAATGCGTCCATAAAAGCGTATTATTTTGTCCGTAATCATGGTGAGCTCCATGTTTAAGATCATTAACATATTCACTTTTTACAAGCGTATCTCCCGAGTCTGAAAACTCAATGTAAGTCCCGTTTAATTTTCCAGATTTGTATTGATAGGTTGCCTTTAAATTCCCACTGTAATAATAGTCGGACCATTTACCTGTTCTCAAGCCTTGTTTAAAAGCACCTTTAACTGCAATCTTGCCATTAGGATGGTATTCTATGTGCTTTCCTTCCTCTTTCCCTTCTATATAATTTTGTGAAACCAGTGTATCTTCATCAGGATAAAAAGAGGCATACAACCCTTCAATTTGGTCATCAACAACGGAAAAAGAGGCTAACAGTTTTCCAAAAGAATAAAACTCTCTCACTGGGCCATTCGTCTTTTTATCTTTGAAGTTTTTCAAAAAGTGCAATGAGCCGTTTGGATAATATATTTTGGCTTCTCCATTTAAGGTCCCTTCTTTAAATTCACCTTCATAAACCATTACCCCGTTCCGTTTAGCGTAAGAACCTACACCATTTATCTTCCCATTCTCATACTCCCCAGTTTCTTTTATTAAACCATCTGAATCGTACCAAACGCTTTTACCATCCAATTTTCCTTCAGCATTGTAGTTCAAATCCGCTGAGACCTTACCATCTGGATAAAAGTAAGTGACATTACCTGTTGATTTGTTGTTTTCATCCCTGCTACCAACACCTATCAACCTTCCTTTTTCATTAAGGATATAATCTCTATCTAAAACCTCCCCATTTACTGGGAACTTATTTTGATTTACTTGATCCTTAAAAAACTTAAAAAGCCCTTTTTCAAAAGCATCCATTTGATGTCCGTACTTATTCTGATATTTTATTACAGAAGGATTATTAAGCACTTCCAACATGTATAAAATATAACCCTTCTCTAAGCCAGCTTCTTTCACTTTATGAATTAATTTCCCGTAATATTTCATTGGGAAATAAGTTGAATTTTCATCGAATATAAACTGCTTAAATATTAAATCGGTAACATTGTTTGAATAGTTTCTAATGGCCATAGATGCCTTGTAATTATTCTGGACAGCCATTTTTGCGTTAACCAAACTATTTAATTGCTTAAAGCTCTTGTGGTCTTTCTTTTGGTTAGTTACTTCAAAATTATCCTTCATCACATCTTCCATTTCAATGAAAGATTTTCGCAATGCTCCTGAATTCCTGTTTGAAATTATTGCCATTTGATAAGCCAAAATAGCCTCCGTTTCCGCGGATTGTTTCGCGTAAATATTCGCTAAAAGAGCATGTGATTCTGAATGTTGAGGATGACTAATTACAATACTCTCTAACAATTGTTTTGCTGCATCAAGTTCTTTCTTTTCAAAAAGCATTTCTGCCCTTAAATAATCGTAAACAAACATTAAAGGAAAGTTTTCAAATGCATCTTTAATCACTTGATCAGCTTTACTAAACTCCTTTGTAGCAATTAAAGATTTAATCTTGTAGAAATAAGCATCTGCTTCGTAACTCGATTCTGTTTCGATCGCTTCGTTACAGGTTTCGATTGTTTTACTGTAGAGTTCGCCAGCGAATGAAGTAACTATTTTATTAAACTGAGCGAAATCATAAAGAGAATCACTTGGATTAATTTTATCGAAATATTCTAATCCAGCCTCAATTTCTCGTTTTCCAATATGTTCATAGGCCTTTTGAAAATTTAACCAAGGTTTACGGTAAACATAATTACTTTGGGCAAAGGAAATCTGACAAATAAATAGGGCTAAAATTGAAAAATATTTTCTCATAAATTTGGCTTAACACTTCTAATTTAATCCGAATAAATTAATTCCTACTTAGGAATAGTATTAAAGAATCTTAAGAGGCTCATTTAATAAATTAACATGTCGCTAAATGTGTCCTCAAAATGATTAAGGGAGCTTTTCTCTTCATTTAAGATGATGGATATTATATCAAACCTTGCTGCAACTTCCAGCGATAAACTTTCCAAGTAAACACCTGCCGCAGTAATTAAATCTTTTTCCTTCTTTTCATCCACAGCCTCCTCTGGCTTTCCGTAGTCATCGGAAGATCTCGTTTTTACTTCAACAAAAACTAATTCCTCTCCGTCCTCAGCAACAATATCTACTTCTAAATGACCCATTCTCCAATTGGTGTGATGCACTAAATAACCCTTACTTTTTAGATAGTTTACGGCTATTTTTTCTCCCTCTTCTCCAATTAAATTGTGCTGAGCCATTATGCTTTTAGTTGATAATTGTTTCCTGGTAAGGACTTAATTACTCCGTTTAATTCAAGATTGAAAAGTAATCCTGAAACATTCTGCACAGGTTTGTTTAATGAATTAGCAATTTGTTCTTTGTTGGAGATGCCTTTACTTTGAATAAGACTTATGATTCTTTGTTCTTCAGGATTAAATTGAGCGAATAAATCCAACTGTTTTTCCACTGGTTTAGTTTGCTCTTCCACCCAACTCATTGCCTCCAAAATATCTTTTCCCGATTCAATTAATGCAGCTCGGTTGGACTTGATTAATTGATTACAACCTTGGGAATACAAATCGATACTTCTACCCGGAACTGCAAAAACCTCTCTGCTGTATGAATTGGCGATATTTGCCGTAATTAAAGATCCCCCTTTGGCGGTTGCTTCTACCAAAATTGTTGCATCAGCCATTCCAGCAACTATTCTATTCCTTTTCGGAAAATTCTCTCTATCGGGATTAGTTCCGCTAAAAAACTCCGTTAATAAGCCTCCATTATCAAGCATTTTCCTCGCCAAAGCTTTATTCTTTTGAGGATATAATCTGTCTAATCCGTGCGCTAACACCCCAATGGTGGATACATTATTTTCAACCGCATATTTATGTGCAAAAGCATCTATTCCATATGCTAAACCGCTTATTACCAATACATTTTGATTCCGTAATTCTTCAACTATCTTGCGTGTCATGTCTTCACCATAAGCAGTTGCTTTTCTGGTCCCAACAATCGATACAATTTTAGGAGAGTTTAAAACTTCTGTCCCTTTGTAAAACAGGACAAAGGGGCCATCATTACACTCTTTTAACTTCTCTGGGTACGCTTCATCATCGTAAAACAAAACCTTAATTCCGTGCTTGTTTGTAAATGTAAATTCTTGCTCGGCGCGCTGAACTAAATCTCGTTTTAACTGATTATCACAAAGTGTACCCAGAAGAACTTTCCCAACTCCAGGAATTTCATTCAGTTCTTTTTTTGAAGCTTTGAATAAATGTTTGGCTCCCTTAAAATAATCGGTTAAAAGTTTAGCAAATAAATCCCCAATTCCAGGCATTTGAATAAGGGCCAGACGATAAATTAATTCCTGGTTCATTATAACTATAGATTTAAAGGCACTTAAATATCGTAGTAATAAATTAGGTTCCTGGATAAAAACAAAAAAAGCCAACCTTAAAGGTTGACTTTTTAATGTTTTGGTGAAATTAAAAAATTATTGGATTAATATTTCAACCCATTCCATCCTTGAGCTTCTAATGGATGTGTTGATCCATCTTTAGCAGTTAACGAATAACCATCTGACTCATTTACAAAATGACCAACGATGGTAAACATTGGATGATTTTTTATTTTTTCATAATCTCCTAAATCAATTGCAAATACTAATTCGTAATCCTCACCACCGTTTAAAGCACACATGGTTGGATCCAAATGATTATCTCTTGCCCTATCAAATGTTTGCTGATCAATTGGTAATTTATCTTCATAAATTGAGACACCCACTTTCGATGCTTTACATAAATGCATTACTTCAGAGGAAAGTCCGTCTGAAATATCCATCATTGCGTTTGGCTTTACACCTAGAGTTTCGAATTCTCTTAATACATCTAACCTAGCTTCAGGTTTTAACTGACGCTCTAAAATGTAATCACAATCCGATAAATCCGGCTGAACACTAGGACTTTCTTCATATATCTGCTTCTCTCTTTCCAAAATTTGAAGACCCATGTAAGCCCCTCCTAAATCTCCTGAAACAACAAGCAAGTTAGATTCTTTAACGCCATCACGATATACCAATTTATCTTCCTTTCCTTCGCCAATTGCAGTAACGCTTATTGTTAATCCAGATACAGATGAAGTTGTATCTCCTCCTATTAAATCAACATTATACAATTCGCACGCTAAATGGATTCCATCATAAATTTCTTCAACCGCTTCCAAAGAAAAACGATTTGAAAGGGAGATAGAAACAGTAATTTGTCTTGGAATTGCATTCATCGCAATGATATCAGAAATGTTCACCATTACTGCTTTGTAACCCAAATGCTTTAATGGAACATAGCTCAAGTCAAAATGAACTCCTTCAACCAACAAATCTGTAGAAATAACAGTTTGACTGTCATCATCATATTTAATTACTGCCGCATCATCACCAATCCCACGTTTAGTAGAGGCGTTTCTGATTTCAACTTTCTTTTTAATGATATCAATTAATCCAAACTCTCCAAGTTCAGACAGTTCTGTTCTATCCTGATCACTCATAAATTATTTTTTTTTGCCCATTTTTTCAGCGGCTTTACCGGATTCACGGTAAGATTGTAAGTTGTTGGCAACTGTCTGGTAAATCGGACAAGTTTTTAGTAGCTCATTCTCTACACTTATCAATAAACTTCCTCCAATACCTAACTTTTCTGCGTCTTCTTCTCTTCTTTGCTCTGTTTGGTAATTCCTTTTAATGGCATCAGCGTTTTTATAAACAGCTTCTGAAAAACACTGCATTTTTACAGCTAAAGCATTATTTACAATTTTCGCCGAATCAGCTAAACTTAAACAAGCACAAGTAGAATCAGCTACCTGTCCCTCTATTGTCATTTGTGCATTTGAAATAGTTGTTACTCCAAAAAACAACATCAAAATTAATCCTAGTTTTTTCATCTTATAAGGTTTTTAAATTTTAGGGCAAGTAATCGCACAAATTAAGGTTCAGGTAAAGTTAAGTTATTAAAATTTCACAATATTCAATCATAACAATGGTATTACATTGCATTTAACGAAAATTTTAAGGACTTTAGCCGGACTTGAACCGAAAAACATGAGCGAATTCATCCCATTTGATGATAACGTGGAAGTACTAGGAAAAGCTTTTTATGCTATCGTAAAAGCCTTTCCTGTTGGGGAAGATGTAAGAAAAAACATCTTGCTTAAAAACGGATTGGATTTAAACGAAGGTCAATGGTATCCTCAACAAAAATTCCTTTCTGCGCTTAAAGAACTTGCAAGTGAAGTTGGAGACGACATGATTGAAAAATCAGGCGAGCTAATCCCACAACACGCTGCTTTTCCTCCTGAAATTCAAACGCTTGAGCAAGCATTAAAATCAATCGATGTTGCTTACCAAATGAACCATAGAAACGGGGATATTGGTTACTATAAACTTGTTGCTTTCAACGAAGAAAATAAACAAGCAATCATGGAATGCAAAAATCCTTATCCATCAAAATTCGATTTAGGATTAATAAAAGGGATGGTCAGACAGTTTTTGCCTAAAACATCTTTTCACTACGATGTAAAAATTGATGAGTCTAAGGAGTGCCGATCTAATAGCGGACAATCATGTACCTATATTATCACTTGGTAAATGGAAAACATAAAAAACATCATCCTCGATTTAGGCGGAGTTTTAATTAATCTAGATTACAACAAAACAAACGATAAATTAGCTAAACTTGGATTAGCTAATGGTTTTACAAAGGCTAAACAAATTGATTTGTTTGATAGATTGGAAGAGGGTAAAATCTCTGATTTTGATTTTTTAAACGAGTTCAACCAACTTGCTGGAGCAAATCACGATCACCAATTAATCATAAATGCGTGGAATGCTATTTTACTCGATTTTCCTAAATCTCGACTTGATTTAGTTAATGAACTCAGTCAAAAATATCGTGTATTTCTGTTTAGTAACACAAACTCCATTCATATTAATGAGGTATACGAAATTTTAAAAAGAGATCACGCCATTAATAACTTGGATAACTATTTCGAAAAGGTTTACATTTCCAATGAACTTGGAATAAGAAAACCAAAACCCGAAGGGTTCCTTCATATTATCTCGGAAAATAACTTGAATCCGAAAGAAACGCTTTTTATTGATGACAGCCCTCAGCATATTGTTGGTGCCAAAAAGGCTGGCATTCATGCCGAATGGTTAGACCTTGAGAAAGAAGATATCCATTCAATGGTTCACCGATTATCCTTAATTTAGTGGAAACGCCCGCGGATCTCGCGGATCTCGCGGATCATCAAATCTATAATCCGCGTAATCTGCAAACCGAGGAGGAACGACGAACAAGTGAATCCTTTAGGTGAACAAATCTGCGTGAGAATTATAAAAAATGAACTCAGTTGTTATTGTTGCCGGAGGAAAAGGGTTAAGAATGGGGAGTGACATTCCTAAGCAATTCATGATGCTTAAAACCGAACCTGTTTTAATGCATACCATCCGCGCATTTTACAATTGGGACAACAATTGCGAAATTGTTTTAGTGCTTCCAGCCGTGCAACAAAACTATTGGAATGAGTTGGTACAGACATATAATTTCTCAATTCCAATTAAAATTACAACCGGTGGAGAAACAAGATTCCATTCAGTTAAAAACGGACTAATGGAAACTACAGGAAAAATTATTGGGATTCATGATGGCGTTCGTCCATTAGTTAGTAAAGAGACTATTGAAAAGTGTTATAATGTTGCCGAAAATCATGGGAATGGGATTCCATGTATTCCTGTAAACGATTCTTTAAGAGTAGTTGAAAATGGAAATAACAAACTCACAGATCGATCAAAGTATTTCAGAATTCAAACGCCACAGGTTTTCCAAAGATCTGTGATCATGAAAGGCTTCGAACAAGATTATTCCGATGAATTCACGGATGATGCTTCAGTTATCGAAAAAGCCGGCGAAACTATCCAACTAGTTGAAGGCAACGAAGAAAACATCAAAATCACCCGCCCAACCGATCTAAAAATCGCCGAGGTTTTTATTGATGACGCTCATACTTTGTATATTTTTTCGCCCGCGGATCCCGCTAATCCCACAGATCTTTTCTTCAAGAGCAAAGCTCTTTTAATCCAAATTTAAAAAGACAATGAAGAACAACTTTGTTGTTCCAAAAAAGATCTGTGGGATTAGCGGGATCCGCGGGCGAAAATTAACAAGTCATATTCTAGAAAAAAACAAAAAGCCCCAGCTAATGCCAGGACTTTTAAATATCTAAAAGAAACCTAAAATTTAAGCTCCTACTTTTTGTGAGATTAAGTACTCAGCGATTTGAACTGCGTTTAAAGCAGCCCCTTTTCTAATCTGATCAGATACACACCAGAAAGTGATACCATTTGGATTAGCTAAGTCTTCTCTAATTCTACCAACGTAAACATCATCCTTACCAGCTAAGTCGTAAGGCATTGGGTAACCTAAGTTTGGTAAATCGTCCACTACAGTGATTCCTTCAGTTGCTTCACAAGCAGCTCTGAATTCAGCTGGAGTTACTGGCGATTCAGTTTCACACCAGATAGCTTCCGAGTGCGCTCTCATTACTGGAACTCTTACACAAGTTGCCGATACCTCAACATCCGAAGACATGATCTTCTTAGTCTCGTTGTACATTTTCATTTCCTCTTTTGTGTATCCATTATCTTGGAAAACATCAATGTGAGGAATAACGTTGAATAATAACTGGTGAGCAAATGCCTCAACACTTAAGTCTTTCTTTTCAACAAATTGCTTTACTTGCTCTTCTAACTCAGCCATACCAGAAGCTCCTGCTCCTGAAGCTGATTGGTAAGAAGAAACGTGTACTCTTTTAATATGCGATAACCCCTCTAAAGCTTTTAAAGCAACTACCATTTGAATAGTGGTACAGTTAGGGTTAGCAATGATATTTCTTGGTCTGTCGTTAGCTGCTTCAGCGTTTACCTCTGGCACTACTAACGGCACATCTGAATCCATACGGAAAGCACTGGAGTTATCAATCATGATCGCTCCGTGTTTAGTAATAGTATCAGCGTAATCTTTAGAAATTCCTCCACCAGCAGAAACTAAAGCGATATCGATGTCTTGAAAATCATCGTTATGTTTAAGCTCCTTAACAACTAGCGTTTTTCCATTAAAGTCGTATTCCTTACCAGCACTTCTTGCTGATCCGAATAAAACTAATTCCTCCATACCTTGTAGAGGTCTTTCAGATAGGATGCTTAAGAACTCTTGTCCTACTGCACCACTTGCTCCTACTATTGCTACTTTCATGATACTTAATTAAATAAAAATTGGACGCCAAAAATAACGCTTTTTATTCTGATTAACATCTTTTTAACCAAGATTTCAATTATTTGATGATTTACAACACTAATATTTGAAAAAAACACCTCAAATATCTGGTTTAGAATAACTTTGAAAACATGAAACCTATAATAGCCTACTTAACTGCCTCTTTGGGCCTAATTTCCTGTGCCTGTTTTTCGCAATCGGTACAACCTTACGATCTAATTATCACAGAAATAATGAGTGATCCAACTCCTGCCGTTGAGCTTCCTGAAGATGAATATTTAGAGATTTTCAACGACTCTGAGGCACCAATTCAATTGGCTGATATCGAACTTTGGGTTGGGCACCGAGAAGTAGTTCCCGATAGCTTTTTATTGCTTCCAGATTCCTTTTATGTTTTTTGGGATCCAGAAATACCAGCTTTAAAAAATGGAGGCGATTCTATCAAAATCACTAATGATTTAAACCTAGTTCACAAAGTAGATTATAAACCCTCAATGCATGAATCCGATTTTAAAGAAGACGGTGGCTGGAGTTTAGAATTATTAGATTTTAATAAACCTTGTTTAACCCAAGGCAATTGGCAATCATCCATAAATGAAAAAGGAGGATCGCCTGGGGCAATCAACAGTAATGATGGGTCGCTTGAAATAGCTGAAGTTCAATTGGAAACATACTTTCCTGTAAATGATTCAACATTAGAACTAACCTTTAATGTTCCTATAGATTCAATTTGGACGGATCAAAAATTTTCAACTTCAGAAAATATCGTTCATATTTCCATTCCAAAGCTCGATTCAAATTCCTTTCAATCTTTTACCATTACAAATCCTCAAACATGTTTCGATCATTCATTTGAAGACCAAACTATAAGGTATGCCTTACCTAATCTCGCTGATTCAGGAGAGTTAGTAATCAATGAAATCCTTTTTAACCCAGATGCATTAGGGTGTGATTTCATAGAGGTTTTTAACCCAACCAATAAAGCTTTTGATATTTCACAACTTTCGTTCTCTAAGTTTGATGATGAAGGATTACTAGAAGCTGCCGAACCTTTATATCATTTACCAAAACTAATTGTACCCGAGGGGCATTTGGTATTTTGTTCAAATCCAAATTGGGTTAACCTTCAGTTTCCCAACGCTAAAAATGTACTTGAAACATCCCTCCCTAGTATGAATAACAATGAGGGTTCTTTAGTGCTAATTAACAAATCAGGTAAAATTATAGATCATCTTTTTTACCAAGAAGACTGGCATTACCAGGAGCTTAATGATCCCGAAAATGTGAGCTTAGAAAAAATCATCCCACAAGGAATTAATAACTCAAGCAATTGGACATCAGCCTCTTCCTACGAAAACTTTGCCACACCAGGTTATCAAAACTCTAATTACGTAGCCATTACATCAACATCCCAAAAATTCGATTTTGAATATGATATTATTACCCCAAATGGAGATGAATACCACGATAAATTATTACTCAAGTATCAATTTGAATCTGAAAATTGGACAGGAAGCATCGACGTAATAAACGCATCTGGAATTACAATTCATTCTATAACTTCAGGGGCATTATTTGGTAAAAAGGGGGTAATTCAGTGGGACGGCTACCTAGATAGTGGAGGCCTTATTAAACCTGGAATTTATGCATTATGGATAAGTGTGTACAACCACTCCAACCAAGAATCTATCCAAGAAAAAATTACATTTTATATTAACGGAAAACTACAATAAAGAAAAAACTAAATCGTTTGAGTATTAGAAACTGTCACTTCAGTATCAACTTTACCCACTTTATCAATTTTGTCTATCACTCCAGACCAATTGGCTGTAAATTTGAAATGGTAATAAGGTAGTTTCTTATAGTTAAGGGTTTTGTAAAGGTCACGCATTCTGCGGACCTTTCTTTTTTTCTAGCAATTCCTAAAACAATTCCTTATAGTACTTTTCAAAAGAAAACCAACGAGCGTAAGTTAAATTGAAGAATACACTTCTTTTAATTAAATCATTGGATGAAATTGTGCTCGACCAGTTATAACCCCATACAGGGTGGCTCGGGTAAAGCTCTAGGTTGATTCTGTTTTTTTGCTGAAACTGTACCGTTACATTAAAACCTGTAGCTGTACTATCACTTTCTATTGATTTAAATACAACCTCAGCGGCAATGGATAAATTGTCGTTAAAATCCCTTTGGTAACCCAAATAGGTTTTCTTAATTTTTAAAAACTCAGTCCAGCCTATGTTCTCGGTTACACTTGTTGCGGAAGAGGTTCGGATGGAATATCTAAAAAACTCTTCATAACCACTGCGAGTCCTAAAAAGCAATTTATTTCCAGCATATTTCAATTCAATGTCATGACCGTGATAATAGTAATTACTTGTATTATTAATTAACCATCCTCTTGCAATTTTACCATAGTAACCATAGCTAAAATATTCGTGGTAAATAGGAGTTATTTTAGCTTCGCCTGTTACCCCCAGAGTTAAATACAAACTATCTTCTAACGCCTGAAATCCTGCCGAATTTGTAAGAACGTTATTTCTTCCCCTTGTAAAAAGTGCTTCTGTTCCAGGACCAACTTCAAACTTATAACCCAAACCATTTTGAGCTTCTGTGAAAACCACAGAGAAAAGAGTTAAAACGAGTATGACTTTCTTAATATTCATTAATTCAAGTTCAGCGCAAGAACAACTCTCACTTGGTTTAAAGTTAAAGGAGCTATCGTTTCAGTAAATGGTTTCATATTGGCCGCATAAATTACCCCTGTTCTTATTTTGGATGTTTTACCAACTAAATAATCCATTCCTACACCGATTAAATATTTGTTTTGGAAAAAAGGTAACTCAGTATCTTCAATTAACTCGAAGGTAGACTCATCACTATTACCCTTCCAAAATACCTGATTGTAATTACCCTCTAATTGAATTCCCCCCTTAATCCAATACTTATTTATAGTATTAAAATAATTAGAAGCAGTAAACATGATTGGTACCTGCGCACCATAATTAACCATTTTTATCTCAGTGGTTGGCGAAAAAGTTTGTCCGTTAAGGTTAGCTGTATTAAAATCATTGTGTATTCTGAATTTGGCACCAGTAAAAACTTGAGCCCCTGCCCCTATTTCAAACCCTAACCAATCGTTTATACCTAAATCCTTACTTATCATTACAGGCACAACTCCTAACATTGGAGCGGAGGTGAAAATTGTTGTGTCAATTGGTTTTGCCCAGCCAATAACAGGATTTGCAATATTTATCCACCATTGATTATTTTTAGTCATTTCTGCTTTAGATGAGCTATAACTATTAGCATGAGCGGTTTTCCCATAAACATCAAAATTTCTTAAGACAGTAGCATTCACAAAATGTCCTCTTGCAGTAGCGTCTTCATCAAAACCATACTCCACTTCTCCAGCTCTGTAGTAATGCCACATATAGTCCACCGAAAAATCTAGTCGGTGAGAAATATTATAATTCAATTTTAACCCATTGGACCACCTCAAAATAAACGGAGTATTACTAAATCCATTTACATTAAAATCGGGATTTAAAAACGTCGCCATTAAAGATAATTGCGAATACTTTTTAGTTCCATCCCAATCGGATTTAAAAGCAAAAGAAGGTCCTAAGCTAATTTTTTGATAGCCATAATAAGCATCAACACCACTTCCCAGTTCATCGGCAATAATCCATGAAGAAACAGTGAAATCATGAAAACCAGATGCATATTCACCTCTTATTCTAAGAACCTTTCCACCAACATACCCCCTGGCGCCTACTTCACCACTTATTTGAAAATTTTCAAATAAAATTCCATGTCCTGCCGAACCTCTTGCATAACCTCCCCAACCGAAATTCTCACCCAACGTTCCCCAAAAGTTCACTTCACCATTAAAATCCAGAGTAAATGTTTGGTAATTCTCGGTTTGATCGTTTGTTGAAAAAGTATTTCCATCATACACTGAATAACTACTGTTGTAAAAAGTAGGAGCGGAAGTAACTCCGTATCCATACTTTAAACCAAGTTTGTAGCTATTTCCATTGTAAAAAGATTCATTGTTATCGTTACCAACCGTCCCATAAACCAGCTTTCCAATAGCATAATGCAACATTAATGCTGCCGCCCCCATTTCACTTGCAGAACCTAACCTTTCATTCGTTATTTCTTGTTGTTTTTTTTGATGTTCTAACATTCGCTGCTGGCGCTCATATTCCAACTGTTGCTCAGATTTCGCTGTTGAGGTTGAAGTGCTGGTTGAACTCGTTTCAGTTTCTTCCATCTTTTTTTCCTCGGCTTCTTCCTTTTCTTCCTCTTCCTTTTTCGCTTCTTCCTCTCTTTTATCCTCTATCTCCTTGTCGATATTTTCAATTTTCGACTTAATATCCGCATTGTCGGGATCATAACTTAAAGCCTTTTTATATTCAGATTTAGCAGCAGGAAAATCGCCATTAAAATAATGCTCATCACCTTGTTTAATATGAGCCTCTACAGCCTTATCATTCTTCTCTTGTTTAATTTTATCCTTTGCTTCAGCATATTTGGCCTGAGCCGATTCGTTATCAACTCCCATATACTGCGCTTTTCCATACTGTTCTTTGGCAGCCTCATAATTACCAGAAGCCATGTACTGATCCCCCGATTGAATGAATTGATCATACTCGGATTTTTTAGCTTTTTCGGATAAGAAATCATTGATTTTTGAAGATTGGGTATCAGCAGTAACCAGCTTTAAATTTCTAATTCTTAAACTAGCTATATCCTTTTTATAAGCTGTCCCATCTAAACCTAATTGCTTGAAAAAATCATAGGTGTCACCAAAACAACCCACTAAAAATCCAGTGGCATAATCAATCTTAACGGAACCTAGTAAAAAACTCCCATTGTACAGATCTGCAGTAAGATTAACAACATCACAATATGGTTTCCAAATTCCTGATTCAATTTCATTTTGCTGATAATATGTACCCTTGTAATGATATTGAGAGCTGGATGCATTAGACTCCTTAAAACCTAGCAAGAAAACCGGAACGCCACCACAACTTTTAAATTCATAAGCAAACTTCATGTTGGAAATTACATATCCATCTTTTCCAAAATCCGAAGGATTATAGGATAAAGTCAAGGAGTGAGCCTCCTGAGCAGTTAGTCCAGAATTAAAAAGAAATAAAACAACAAAAGCAAGGATTAACTTCCGCAACATTAATTAAGTGATTTTGCTCCACAAAACTAGTTACAATTTTAAAATCACTTCAAATCAACGAGTTAAAGTTCTCAACAAATAAATCAATCTAGTAATTTATGATGGTTTATAAACTCAAATAATCATTGTTAAATGATTGATTTAAAGTGTTATTAACAGGTATTTTATAACAACTTATCGATTTTTTTCAACATAAAATCGAAAAGACCTATAAATTCGTAACCACTGATTTGCACGTGAACTTTAAACTATATCTTTCCTTTTATGTTTTCCTAGTAACAGGAATTCAACTAAGTGCACAATATGGGCCCTTAAGTGGAAGCACCTATGTTGGAGTAAACCATGATAATAGTAATTGGGATACCGAGTATAACGCATATACTCAAAACGATGCGTACTGCGAAATAACAGGATCTCAATTAGATAATCAAGCGTCTGATAAGGTTAGAATTAAAGGTTTTGGGTTTAGTATCCCTGCATCCGAAACGATTACCGGAGTGGTTGTAGAAATGGACAGGAGTATCGCATCTGGATCTTGTCAGGACAATAACATTCAGCTACTTAATACTTCCGGAGTAGAAGTAGGTACAAACTTATCGGAAGGTGATGTTTGGGCACCATTCGACTTAGACGTATACACTTCTTTTGGAGGAAGCAATATTACATGGGGACTTTCCCTAACTCCATCTGATATAAACGATCCTGATTTTGGTGTCTCTTTTCAAGTTCTAGCCACTTCAAACAACGCAAAACCTAGGGTAGATCATATAAGAATTACTGTATACACAACTACAGCCTTACCAGTTGAATATACCAAAATATATACATCTAACGGTTCGGGAGAAACAATTTTACATTGGGAAACTGCATCAGAAACTAACAGCAATTACTTTCAAATACAAGGAAGTGAAGATGGAATAAACTGGGAAGTTTTAGGTGAAACAGCAGCAGCTGGATTCTCCATAAGCTTAATAAAATACAATTACCCATTAACAAACGATATTTCATCAAATTTAAATTACATCCGTATAAAGCAAGTAGATTTTGATAATACCTATTCATATTCCAAAATCATTAAAACCCAAATCCCAGCAGAAGAGATTACAATTTTATTCCCTAGTGTATCTACAAATACTTTCTATATAAACACCCTTCAAAATTCGTCCGCTTTCGTATATGATTATTCCGGTAAGCTTATCCAAGAACTTAAGCTGGAAAGCGGCATAAATATCTTTGGGTCCAATTTAAAACCGGGAAATTATTTATTGTACCTAGACGCTGGCCTAACTATAAGATTCACCAAAAAGTAAAACTTTCCCCTTTCTCAATTTAATTCATAAAAACTATCTTTGGAGAGTTAGATTACTAATTCAAAATGGCTCTTTGCTTCAACTCTCTTTTTGAGATTTGTCTCACTAGGCACCATACTACATATTGGCCCCGTAGTTCAACTGGATAGAATATCAGATTTCGGCTCTGAGGGTTGAGGGTTCGAATCCTTCCGGGGTCACTAAATGGAACAAGGCTACTCATTAAGAGTGGCCTTTTTTGATTTTGGAGTTTCTATACTGAACCGGCGACATTCCAGTCCACCTTTTAAAAGATCTTGTAAAGGCACTGAGTTCGGTGTAATTGAGTAAATAAGCTATATCACTTATGCTTAAATGAGGCTTTTTGATGTAGCCTAAGGCAAAATCCTTTTTAAGTTCTTCGATAATTTTTTTGAAGGAAAGCCCTTCCTCTTTTAGTCTTCTTTGTAAGGTTCTCGAACTTAAATTTAGATGCGATGCAACTTGCTCGATTGTTGGGAATTCAGGCTTTACCAAATTCAAAACTGTTTGAGCGACAGCAGCCCCAAAACCAAGTTGATTAGATTTTTTTCTAGATAGGTCTTCAGCGTGCTCAATTAAGGTTTGCAGTAAACCATAATTTGATGTTATGATTAGTGCTTCTATGTGTTCCTTTTTAAAATAAATAGCAACTTCTTCTTTTTCGAAATGAACCTTACATCCAAAAGCATGCTCCAATTCAGCATAATTACTTTTTGATTTCCAACCTAAGTGAACTTTAATTGGATATTGTTGCATATAAGTTAATGAATGAAACTCCTTTATTTTAAATGCAATCACACCTAAAGCCGTATGTTGAAAAGCAACTTCCGAATGGTTTTTCCAAGTTTGATTTGCCGTAAAAAGCACTTTATATCCGTCATCTGTTGGAACAAGTTCCATTGGAAGAGCGGAACAACCTAAATTGGCAAATTCACAACATAATTCATAAGCTTGTTTGATAGTTCCACTGCTTTGAACCAATTGTAAAATTAATCCGGCAGCAGAAAGATTTAAATGTTGACCAGCATGTAATCCAAAAAGATCATCTTCTGTTTTTTCTACAATTCGTTCAACAACTTTATTGTAATTCACATCATCTACAATACAATCTTCATTGGCTAATTCCTCGGAAGTTTTTCCGCTTAGCTTAATCAATTCAGGAATATCAGCACCTTGTTTAGCCGCCAAGTGCGCCATGTTTAATACAAATCTTCCATTAAAAGCCATGCTTAAATATAGTACAAATGAACTTTGGCGCGAAATGTTAAACAATTGGCATTTCAAGCCAAGTCAAACAGGAGGAATCGCTCCACCTTTGAAACATGAAAAGAAGATACAAATTCACACTAATCACATTATCAATAGCAGTTTTATTAATCATTTTAAATCAATTCATCATGCGATCAATCAAAACAGAAATAACAATTAATGCCCCTAAAGAGAAGGTTTGGAACCTATTAATGGATCATAAAAACTACCCAACTTGGAACCCATTTGTAAAGCACATTGAAGGAGGTGTTCAACCGGGTGAAAACTTATCGGTGACTGTCCAAAGTGAAGGGAACAAGTCAATGGATTTTAAACCACTTGTTTTAACCAACAATACAGCTAAGGAGTTCCGATGGAAAGGAAAGCTTTTTGTAAATGGATTGTTTGACGGAGAGCATTATTTTCAAATTGAAGAAATTTCCGAAAACCAAGTTAAATTCATTCATGGAGAAAACTTTACAGGATTATTATCTGGTGTTTTAACTCCTTTAATATTGGATGATACCAAAAAAGGGTTTGAACAAATGAATGAAGCTTTGAAACAATTATCAGAAAGGTTTTAAAATGAAAGGAGCTCGTTTGAGCTCCTTTTTTATTTCTTAATTATCTTTTGTTGGACTCCGTTAACATCTACGATGTAAACACCATTTGCCCAATATTGAATATTGATTTTAGTTGAATCTATTATTTCATCCATGTACATTAATTTCCCAATTGAGTTAAAGATTAGAATAGTGGATCAGTCACGGCCGAAGTTCCTAAATCTTGCTGGTAATTATCATAAATCCATTCCCAGGCATTTCCTGCCATATTATACATCCCGTAAGGGTTTGGTATTCCAGAAATAGCAGACCTAACGTGATGATAAGCCACAGTTCCCAACCCTGAAGTATTCCAATTTGCATCTGTTACATCCTCTCCATCGTGCACCGCATACTTAAAATCTAATCCTCCTTTGGCTGCAAATTCCCATTGGGCATCGGTTGGTAGTGTATATCCATAATATTCTGCAAAAGCTTGAGCACCCCACCATCTAATAAAGGTAACCGGCCATTCAGCTACTTCCACTTGGGCAGGCAATTTAGTGGCTCCTGATGGGTTTTCGGCAGTCCAACCTTCTAACTCATCGGAATAGTTATTTCCTGCTCCAGCCCAGTCGTCAAAATCATTTAAAATTGGTCCCGTAAGCTGTCTTTCAACTGTTCCGTAATCTTGATAATTGCACATATCATACCAATTGAAATCGTTTAAATCATGTGGATTCTTTACATAAAACTGATTCGTAGTTTCATTAAAATCAATGTAAGAAGTGTTAATCGGGTTTTCTGGTTCAATATCACCTGTCCACTCTTTTTCATCCCCATCAGCGTCATCATGATCCTTCATAACCCTTGTTCCGTCTAATGAATAAAGAACTTTAGCGTTGTATGATGAAATTGCTGTTCCTTGTATCAATCTTTTTCCTGAATCTGGTCCCATTCCACCGATCACAATTTCAATCAATCCATCGGAAAATGCTGAATTAAGAAATTCCACGTATTGGGCATTTGTAATTTCCGCTTCACTTAATGAATAAGGACTCAATGTAATTTCATGTTCGGTTGCTGCACCTTGCTGCTCTTCATTACCTGCTATTAGGGCGCTTCCCATTGTAAAAATGCCTCCAGGCAAGTTTTTCATTACAATACCTTCTGGTAATTCTTGCGCATTAAGCGCCAATGAACCAATAGCAGCCATAAGAGTCAACTGCTTTTTTAAAGGAGTAAAAATTTTCATAATTAATAAGTTAAATTTTAAGGCTACGTGTGAATATGGAAGACATATGAATCCCATCAAACACACTTTATCGAGTATATAGACAAACTAATTAAGAAAAGGTTTAATGAGAGTTGAAATTAATCTAAAAGCGCGTCTAACTCCTTTTTCTGACGATACACTTCCTTAATTTGATCAAGGGCATCTAAATACTCTGCCCTCTTAGGGAATCCTGGATCATTTGGACTAGAATATCCTTGCGACTCAGCTTCGTCTCTTAAAGCTCTTACTTTGGCTCTTAATTCACGGTCTTTTTGCTCAACTTCTGCTAACCTTTGTTGTAATGTTTTCTCAGGTTCTTTAGTGTCAACCTCTTTAGTCTTATCCTCTGATTGATCATCATAATGGTTCATTCCACCATCATCTGTTTTATCTGGCTCAACACCTAAGTCTTTTTCCTCTTGTTCAAGATCTTTAAGTTGTTGCTCTAATCGCTCTAACTTGGACATTCTTTTCTTTCTTTTCTTAGCCGTATGCGGACGCTTTTGTTTGATTTCACCAAAAATGGCCTTAATCATTAATTCATGAGAACCATTACTATATGGTGCTAAACCACCTGTTGTAATATCGTAAGCGTATCCAAAAGTGAATTTACCGTTGGTGGTCATGTATCCTGCCATTACAGAAAAAGCATCCTGTGTACGAGCCATTAAACCTAAATAGTAGTTGTCCTGATAAATTCCTTTAACCACAAAATCAAACTGTGGGTTCACAGGATAAGAATATCTCATCATCATAGATGGCTCCACACTGTAGTCGTTATCAAACCTAAATAAATAACCTCCATTTAAATAGAAGTGAGAAGTTAACCTACTTAACGTTTGGGTTCCATCATCTGAGAAATCGATCCTTGCTTGAATAAATTGAGGTACTGATAATCCTAGATAAAAATCATCGTTAAACCAATAAGCCCCAAAACCAAAATCGGGTAGTGTTTTAGATAATAATGAGTTGGCTAAAGTAATATCTCCCTGATCGGCCAATGTAATTTTAGATCCATCTACACGGTACTGCATTAAACCACCACTAAGTCCCAATGATAATTTAGTTGTTGAGGTAGCTTGTAAGTGGTAAGCATAAGAAAAGTACATTCCAGTTTTGGATGTTGGACCAGTAACATCCGTGTATAATGAACCTCCTAAACCAAAGCTTTTGTATTTATGCGGCCCATGAACAGACATAATATATGTTCTTGGCGCATCCGTAACACCTTGCCATTGGTACCTATAATTTGCAGTTGCAGAGAAGTTATCTTCGGTTCCTGTAACAGCTGGATTAAATACGTACTTATTAAAAATATACTGAGTAAATATAGGCAACTGCTGCGCCTGAGAAACATAGGCTCCCAGCACTAAAACAATTATCAATTTTATATTTTTCAACTTACTCAACACGTGTAATACTCGTTTTTACCAATTTAGGTTATCTCATTAATGTTATTGGTCCAGTATACTTCTCTTGATCTGGTCCTAAATCAATTACATAATAATAAGTTCCAACAGGTAATTTCTTTCCATTCATAGTACCATCCCATTCATCCTGGTAACCAACACTTTCAAATACTTTCTGACCCCATCTGTTAAAGATTTGAACTACTGCATCTGGAAATTCCTGAATTAATTGAATTACCCAAGTTTCGTTCAATCCATCACCATTCGGAGTAATACCATCTGGGAATATAATTGTTGTTGCTACATTAATTGAGATCATTGCTGTATCCGCACATCCATTCACATCTGTACCGGTTACAATATATGTTGTACCCTGAATTCCTGAAACAATTGGATTTGCAATTGTTGGATCATTTAATCCAAATGGAGGTTCCCAATCGTACGTTCCACCTGCTCCTGCTCCACTTGCAATTAATTGAGCCGAACCACCAGTTAAGATTAATTCATCATCCGTGAAAATTGAGATATCAGGTCTATCATTTACGTTTACTACAACTGTATCAAAATCAGTACAACCACTATCAAATACAGTTAAGATGTACTGAGTTGTAGATGTTGGACCAACTGTATGTGTTGCAGAGGTACCTCCATCGTTCCAAGAGTAAATAGATCCCCCTGTTGCATTAAATGTAATACTGTCGGCATCACAAATTGTTGTATCATTTCCTGCAAAAGCATTAATAGTAACTATTGCTCCTACGGTAGCTGAGTCTATCGCTGAACAACCGTTAGCATCAAGAATTGTAACATTGTAGCTACCAACTGCTAATCCAGAAGGATCTTCATCCGTTGAACTAAATCCATCGTCGTTTGTCCAAGTATATGTATACCCTGGAGTTCCTCCTGAAGAAGTTATATCGAACGAACCATCTGTTGTGTTTGAACAACTTGCATCACTAACAGAAATGGCCGCAGTAATCTCATCTGGCTGTGTTAAGTATGCATAAGAGCTATCTAAACATCCTCTACTATCTGTAACAACAACTTTATATGTTTCGGCACATAAACCAGTTGCCGTAATTGCTGTTTGATCAGCTGGATCATTCCACTGGTAAGTGTACGGACCAGTTCCTCCAGAAGGTGAAACAGTTGCAAATCCATCACAAACTTCATAACAATCTAAGTTGCTACTATCCACAATTGATGAAGTTAATACCGAAGGTTCAATTACTAATCCAGCCGCTGAAGAAGGACATAAATTAAAGTCGGTTACAGTAAGGTTATAATTCCCAGCACAAAGCCCTTCGATAGAATCACCAGATGTTCCTGTTTCAACCCAGTTAAATACATAAGGCTCAGCACCACCTGTTACGTCAGCAACAACCTTTCCATCACATAAGCCATTACAACTAATGTTGGTTACAATTAAGTTTGCTCTTAGGGCATTATCATCATTAATAATAACTTGAGCAGTATCTAAACATCCATTAAAATCTGTTACCTCAACATGGAAAGTATCAGCTGTTAAACCAGTTACAACAGAACCAGTAGCTCCTCCAGCATCATACCAATTATAAGTATACGGACCAGTTCCTCCCACTTCACCAACAGTAGCAGCTCCAGATGGAACAGTGCTACACTCTAAGTGAGTTGTATCCGTAATAATTGCGAACAATGTATCAGGAGATGATATTGCAAATTCTACACTATCAACACAAGAACTATCGTCTGTAGCGTAAACAACATACTCTCCAGGGCATAAAGCTGTTCTTGATAAACTAGCATCACCATCCTCCCAAGTAATTGATAAAGTACCTCTACCACCCGTTGCTGAAACGTCTGCCGTTGCATCACATCTATCAGAACATGAAGCTGGAGTTGATGCATCTAATAAAACAGTAATTCTAGGTGGAGCAGATAACACAACTGTATCCTCTGCAGTACATCCCGCAGCATCCTCAGCTCTTACAAAGTAATCGTTTGCACATAAACCTACTACTGTATCATTTATCTGAACTACAGGGGCATTATACCAAGTGTAAGTATATGGTGCTGTTCCCCCAGTTGCATTTGCAACTGCCATTCCATCACATAATCCAAAACAACTTACATCAGTACTGTCGATAATATCAACAACCATTAAACTAGGATCAACCACTCTGAAACTATCTACAACGAAACATCCTCCGGCGTCAAAAACAGTATCAACATAAACTCCAGGACAAAGCGCCGATTGCGCATCGCTAGTAGATCCATTATCCCATGAGTGAGTATATGGAAGGGTTCCTCCCGTTGGCGTTGATAATACAGTACCATCACAATCACCACTACAACTAGCAGCAGTTCCAGTAATGGTAACATTAAAGTCATTTAAGTCTTCAATTTCAACCGAATCTACAAAAGCACATCCAGCTCCATCAGTTACAGTATATGTTTGGAAACCTGAACATAAACCAGTTGCTGCTGGTGAAGTTTGTCCGTCCTCCCATAAGTAGCTATATCCAGAACCAATTGTTCCTCCTGATACAGTTAAAGTAGCTTCTCCGATGCAGAACCCTGTACATAATACAGGAACAATTCCAGAAGTTGATACAGTTATTGCAGTTGGTTGTTCAATAGTTACAGATGCTGTTTCAGAACATCCGTTTGCGTCCACTACAGTAATTGTGTATGTTCCAGCAACTAATCCTGTAACTGTATCATTTGTTGTAACTGCTGCATCATTCCATGTAATAATATAAGGTAAAGTTCCTCCACTAATATTGGCAGCTGCCCATCCATCTGATCCTAAATTACAAGTAACATCGGTGCTATCAACAATAGTAACCTCTAATAAAGTAGGCTCTATGATATTAACATTAGCAAACGCTAAACATCCATTATCATCTGTTACTTGAGCATTAACTATACCTCCACATAAACCAGTAACAACAGTATCTGCCGTGAATAAAGGATCATTCCAGATAACATCGTATGGCTTAACTCCACCCGAAGGTGTAATTGCAGCATTTCCATCACAAGCACCGAAACAAGAAATGTTTACTACCGAATCAATTGCAACTGTTAATCCTCCTGGACCAGTAACAGTAGCAACACTTGTATCTGTACATCCATTTGCATCAGTTACGTTTACAATGTACTCTCCTGCACAAATATTAACAGCTGTAACAGTTGTTTGAGCAGCCCAATCATTCCATAAGTAATCATACGGACCGGTTCCTCCAATAACTCCTGCAGTTGCGCTACCAGTACATGGTGACGCACATCCGGTTGCATTTGTATCAGCTATAGAAGCCACTAATACATCTGGCTCTGTTATTGTTACAATTGCAGTAGCGATACATCCAGCATCATCAGTTACTGTAACATTAAATGTTCCAGCAGGTAAATTGGCAACTGTATCGTTAGCAGTTGTAGCAATATCATCCCATAAGTAAGTATAAGGTGCTGTTCCAGCAACACCATTTGCTACAGCCATACCATCACTTAATCCGTTACAAGAAACCATTGTAGTATCAAATACCCCAGCAGTTAATCCTCCTGGTCCAGTAATTACAACTTGCGATGTATCAACACAACCATTAGCATCAGTAACCTCAACATTATAAATTGCTGCACAAAGAGCAGTTGCAGAACTATCTGTTATACTTCCTGGAGCGTCAAACCAATCATAAGAATATGGTAAAACTCCTCCTGTAGGTGTAACCGCTGCTGTTCCATCACAAACCGTACAACTTGTTGTTGTTGAACTAGTAATTGCTGTTGAGAACACAGTAGGCTCGGTAATTGTTACTGTTGAAGTATCGCTACATCCATTTGCATCAATTACTGCTACACGGTAAGTTCCAGCTGGTAAGTTAGTTGCTACCGAATCTGAAGGTGTACCTGGCGCATCGAACCAATCGTAAGTGTATGGCATTGTTCCTCCTGTTGGAGTTACCGTTGCAGATCCAGTTAAGGTACCTCCACATAAAATATGAGCAGTATCAGTGATGCTTGAGGCTAGAACAGTAGGCTCAGTAATAGTTAATGAAGTATCATCTACACATCCTAAAGTATCCGTTACTGTCACTGTGTATAATCCTGGACCTTTTCCAGCAATCATTTGTGTTAACTCACCTGAAGACCATGAGTAATCAAACGGTGCTGTTCCTCCTGTTGGTAAGGCAGTTAATGATGCATCGCTTTCACCAAAACAACTTACATGACTAAACGGACTAATAAACGCGATCAGCTCAGCTGGCTCCGCAATTGTAACAGTATCCGTTACAAAACAACCGTTGTCATCTAATACTTCAACAATGTAATCTCCAGCACATAATGAATCAACATAAGCAGAATCATCCAACGCAGGATCTAACCAATCGAAATAATATGGTGGAGTACCTCCAGCTAATACAGCTCTTGCGGATCCATCACAAGCTCCATTACAATTAACCATTGTATCTAATAAGCTTAATTCAATTGAATCAGGCGCTGTAATAGTTACACTTTGAATCTGAGTACATCCAACTAAATCGGTAATAGTAACTGTATAAGTTCCGGCACATAATCCATTAACCAAGGAGTCATTCGTTAATGCAGGATCATCCCATTGGAAATCGTATGGTTGAACTCCATTTTCAGCTCTTGCTAAAGCAGATCCGTTACATAATCCGAAACATCCATTCATGATCGAATCAACAATATCTGTTACAAATCCTGAAGTATCTCTAATCGTTACGTAAGATGTATCGGTACATCCATTAAAATCGGTTACTTCAACCCAATACGAACCAGCACATAAAGCACTTGCAGTTGAATCTGTTGATGCATTACTCCATAAGTATGAATATGGTGCAGTTCCTCCTGTTGGGGTAACAGAAGCTACTCCTGTACAGAAACATGCAACATGAGACGTATCCGTAATGCTTGATGCTAATGGAAGCGGTTGAGTGATGGCTACACTATCTGTATCCTTACATCCATTAAAATCGGTTACAATTGCAGTATAAGTTCCAATATCTAATCCAGTTACTGTATCAGTTGTAGCAGATGAAGGATCATTCCATTCGTAAGTAAAAGGTGTTGTTCCTCCGGTTGGTTCCGACCAAACTGTCCCGTCCATTGATCCAAAACAGCTGATATTTGCGCTATCTAACATTGCCTGTAACAATGCTGGCTCGGTAACTGCAACAGTTACTGTATCCATACATCCATTAGCATCTGTGATTGTATCTGTGTAGAACCCTACTCCAATATTGTAAACTGTATCACCTACACTTGTTGTATCCCAAGAATGGAAATATGGACCTGTTCCACCTGTTACATCAACCCATGCAACTCCGTTTGTATCACCAAAACATAGCGGACTAGTAAACATAGGTGTACCGATTAATGAATCTGGCTGATTAATAGTAACGCTTGCGAAACGAATACAACCAACACTATCAGTTACAGTAACATTTACTACTCCGGCACATAATCCTGTAACTGTTGAATCAGTTGTTGCAGCAGGATCTGTCCATGCATAAGTAAATGGTGCCGATCCTAAAATTGGTGTAACAATCGCACCACCATTACAAATACTGTTACAAGTAACATGTGTTGTATCAGTAATTGAAATTGAGAATACTGATGTATCTCTTATAGTTACATAAGCAGTATCAGTACATCCATTTAAATCGGTTGTTTCAACGAAATATGATCCAGTACATAAGCTGTCAGCAATCGAATCCGTTGTTACATTTAAATCATTCCATAAATAAGTATACGGATAAACCCCACCTGTAACACCAACTATTGCTTCAGCATTACAAATACAGTTTGCGTGAATAGTATCAACAATACTCGTGATCAATTCTGCTGGTTCAGTTATTCTAATTCCATTAGTATCCTTACAACCATTTGCATCTGTAATGATCATTCTGATGGTGTCTGCGACCATGTTAATAGTATCACCAGTTGCAAATATTGGATCACCCCACTCATATGAATACGGTCCAGTACCACCTGTTCCTGCTCCGTGAACAAAACCTGTGCTATCTCCAAAACAAACAACATTTTGAATTAAAGTAGGTTGAGCTTCTAAAGAATCTGGCTGAGTAATTTCAACACTAATTGTATCTAAACATCCTAAAGCATCCGAGATCGTATCTGTGTAAATTCCATCACATAATCCAATAATACTTGGACTGCTTGATCCATTCGACCAAGTATGCGTATATGGCGCTCCATTACCTCCTCCTGGAGTAATAGTTATTATTCCATCACATACTTCATAACAAGAAGCAGCAGTTGAATCTTTTACATGCGACCATGCAGCTGGTTGTTCAATAACAACATCTATTGTATCCGAACATCCATTAAAATCGGTAATAGCAGCTCTATATGTACCAGGCGTTAAACCTACAGCAGTATCATTAGTTTGATTTAATGGGTCATTCCACCAATAAGTATACGGCGCTGTTCCACCTGCTCCTGCAATTACTGCCCATCCGTCAGACCCTAAATAACAAGTTGTTTGATTAGTATCAACAATACTTGCAGTAACAGTAACTGGTTGAGTTACTATAACCTCTGCCGTATCTCTACATCCATTGCTGTCAACTACAGCAACACTAAAGGTATCAGCACATAAGTTATAAATAGAGTCGTTATCAATGTTTCCGTTTTCATACCAATCGTAAGTATACGGACTAGTTCCTCCTGCAATAGATATTATTGCAATACCATTACAAATTCCAGAACAAGTAGATTCCACAGAATCGGAAGTCATTACAATCGGAGCTGGTGATGAAATTACAATTTCACCAGTATCAATACATCCATTTGCATCCGTTACTTCAACATGGTAAGTTCCAGGAGAAATTCCTGAAGCTACCGAATCCGTGTCTCCACCAGGTACATCATACCAGTCATAAGTATAAATTGGAGTACCACCAGTTGGTGTAACAATAGCCTGACCATTTGAACTATAGCTACAGGCAACATGTGTTGTATCTGAGAATAAAGCATATAAGCTATCTGGTTCTGTAATAACAAATGTGAATGTGTCCACACACCCAATTCCATCAGTAATCGTATCTACATAAGTTCCAGGGCATAATGCAGTTAAGAAGGTGTCTACAGATGCTGTATTCCAGCTATGTGTATAACCAGCACCTCTTGTTCCTCCTGAAACAGCAATTCGAATAAATCCGTCACAAGCATCTTTACAAGAAATATTTACTAAACTATCATTTGGTAAAATTGAATCAGGTGCATTAACCGTAATAGAAACCGTATCAGAACATCCATTTAAATCGGTAACTGCCGCTCGGTATACTCCACCATATAAAGCTGTTGCTGTATCGTTAGTTTGATTTAATGGATCATCCCACCAGAAACTATATGGAGCAGTTCCACCAACTCCTGTAATTGCTGCCCAACCTTCATTGGTATTATGACAATTTGCAGCACTTGAATCAACTGGTGTAGCTGTGATTGTTACTGGCTCAGTTACCTCTACTTCTAAAGTATCGATACAACCGTTATTATCCGTTACTTCAACATTATATAATCCAGCGCAAACTAGATTTAAAGTATCATTATTTACGCCTCCAGCGTCATACCAATCATAAGAATACGGTGCTGTTGCACCTGATGGAATAACTATAGCGGCACCAGTACAAATTCCAGTACAAGTAGCCTGAATTGAATCTGAGCCTAAAACTAAAACTGTTGGTTGAGTAATCGTTACACTTCCTGTATCTACACATCCGTTTGCATCAGTCACTTCAACCTGCCAAGTTCCAGCTGGTAACCCTGTAACTGTAGAATCTGTGCTTACGGTTGGTGCATCAAACCAATTATATGTATATGGAGCATTCCCTCCTATTGGCGTTGAAATTGCAACACCATTTGAATCTCCAAAACAAACTAAGTGGGTAGTGTCTGAAATTATTGCTCTTAATGTATCTGGCTCTGTTACCTCAACATCGAATGTATCAATACATCCTAAGAAATCCGTTACTTCAACATTGTAAACTCCAGCGATTAAACCAGTAGCTGTATCTGTAGTTTGATTTCCTGCATCATACCAATCTAATGTTAAAGGAGCAATACCCCCTGTAGCATCAATAATTGCTTGACCGTCAGCAGAACCAACACAAAGTGTTAGCACCGAATCCATATTACCAACCAATTGAGGAGAAGTAGAAGTGATAGAAACCTCTGAAGTATCTACACAACCATTATTATCTCTAACCTCAACGTTATATGTTCCAAAACAAAGGTTATTAGCAGTGCTATCTGTTTCTAAACCTGGAGCGTTAAACCAGCTGTAAGTGTATGGTAGAGATCCACCTGCAGGAGTAACTATAGCTTGTCCATCACAATCATTATAACAAGTTAAATGAGTGGTATCAGTTATAGAAGAAGTAACTACAACTGGTGCCGTAACTGTTACTTCAGAAGTATCTAAACAACCATTAAAATCAGTTATTTCAACTTGGTAAGTACCAGTACAAAGTGAGCTTATTGTATCAGTAGTTTGATTTCCAGCATTCAACCAATCAACAGTGTAAGGAGAAGTTCCTCCTGAGTAATCAACCCAAGCTCTTCCGTCACAAACACCAAAACAAGAAGCCTCTGCCGAATCCGCGTCAGAAATTAAAAGTGTTGGCTCCCTTATTTCAACCTCAACAGTATCCAAACAACCCAATGCATCCGTTACTTCACAATTGTAAGTTCCCGCACACAAATCTTCAGCGAATCTAATAGTTGGTGTACCAGGAACATTATACCAATCATAAGTATAAGGCTCAGTTCCTCCAGATCTTAAAATAAATGCATAACCATCACAATCTCCAAAACAAGCATTATGAATAGTATCTGCAGCAATTGATGTTACTAATAATGCTGGAGGTGAAACAATCACTTCAAGCGTATCAACACAACCATTTGCATCAGTTACTTCACAATGGTATGTACCAGCAGCTAAACCAGTAACGGTATCATTTGTTTCCCCGCCTGCATCATACCAATCATAGGTATATGGACTAACACCTCCAGATGCTGAAACGCTTGCGCTACTAGTATCAACACTTCCACAAGACGAATTATTTACAGTACCAACTAAAACAATATCTGTTGGCTCGGTTATAATAACCTCAGCAGTATCTAAACAACCATTTGCATCTTCAACCTCAACATTATAAGTACCTGCGCATAAGTTTGCTGCAATTGGATCAGTGTCTCCATCAGGAGAGTTGTACCAATCATAAGTAATTAAACCAGTACCTCCAACTCCAAGTGCCGTTGCATCACCGTTACATTCTCCAAAACAAAGATTATGGGTTGTATCGGTAATAGAAGACGTTAACTCCAATGCCGGTTCCGTTAATGTAACTGTACCCGTATCTAAACATCCATTATCATCTCTTAATTCAAAATTCCATGTTCCAGCACAAAGGGTTGATAAGCTATCTCCTGTTGGGGCTCCTGGTACATCGTACCAAGTAATTGTATATGGAGATGTTCCACCAATTGGGGTCATTGCAGCAATACCATTACACTCATTTTTACATGGTAAGTTAACCTGAGTATCGATTGTATGTTCTAATGAATCTGGTTCAGATAAAATAACTAATGTTGTATCCACACAACCATTATTATCTTCTACTCTTACATTATATGAACCGGCACACTGACCAGCCGCATTTGGCGTTGTTGGTGTACCAACCGCATCATACCAACTATACAAATATGGTGATGTACCTCCTGAAGGAGTAACACTCATTTCACCGTTACAATCACCAAAACAAGTTGGTAAAGTAGCCGAGTTAATCGTTACAACCATAACTGCAGGCTCTTCGATAAATACAACATCAGTATCACTACATCCATTATCATCTGTCACCTCAACATAATTAGGTCCAGCACATAAATTAAATGCCGTATCAGTTGTTTGATTTCCTGCTGAATACCAATCTAATACCAAAGTACCAGTTCCTCCAGAATATGTTGCAAATGCTAAACCATCACAAACCCCATTACAATTAGCATTAGAAGAATCGTTTATCGCAATTGTGACACCATCAAGTGGTTCACGGATAATAACTTCAGATGTATCTAAACACCCATTGTTATCCGTAATTTCAACATGGTAAGTACCATCACATAAGTTTGTTATTCTATCTGTTGTAGGTGTTCCAGGAACATCATACCAATCGTAATTGTAAGATGTAACCCCACCAGCAACAGTAACCTCTGCAACACCAGTACAAGCATTTTTACATAAAATATGTACTGTATCTGTTATTGAGGAAGTAAGTGGTAAGGCTGGTTGAGTTAAAATTACTTGAGTTGTATCTGTACAACCGTTACCATCTGTCACCTCAACATTATAAGTTCCAGCTGGTAAATTATTAATTATAGCTGTACCAGGATCAGAAGGAGCATCGTACCAGCTATAATTATAAGTGGTAACCCCTCCAGTTTGGGAAACAGCTGCATCTCCCGTAAGATCTCCATTACAAAGAATATTTGTTGAGGAAATAATACTTGCAACAAGCGTATCCGGTTCAGTAATGGTCGCAGTAACAGTATCTAAACAACCATTATTATCTGTAATTTCAACATTATAAGTTCCAGCGCAAAGACCTGTTACATCCTCAGATGTTGGAGTACCCGGAACATCATACCAATCGAAGTTATAGGTAGTAACTCCTCCTGTTGGATTTAAATCAATTTCACCAATACAATTACTCTTACAATCCACCATCGTTAAAGTAGTTGTTCCAGTTAGTTCTGTTGGTTCAGTGATTTTAACAACAGAAGTATCTAAACATCCATTACCGTCTGTTACCTCAACATTATAAGTTCCAGCACATAAATTATTTATGGTTGAATCTGTAATTCCACCTGGTGCATCATACCAATCATAGCTATAACCAGAAGTTCCTCCTGCAGGAGTAACGATTGCAATTCCATCACAATCTCCAAAACATAAATTATGGGTTGTATCTGTTATACTCGATGATAATACAGAAGCTGGTTGAGTAATAGTAACAGTAGAAGTATCCAAACAACCATTATCATCCTCTACTTCTATATTATACGTTCCAGCAATTACATTAGTTAATCTTTGAGCTGTAGGAGTACCCGCAGCATCATACCAAGAATAAGTATAGCCTGATGTTCCTCCAACAGGAGTTACTTCTGCTTCTCCGGTTGCATCACCATTACATAGCACATGAACTGTATCCGTAATAGATGATGTTAGGAGTGTAGGTTCTGTGATTGTAACTTGAGCTGTATCTAAACAACCACTATAATCTGTTACCTCAACATTATATGTTCCAGGTGCTAAATTTGTAACAGCAGGTGTTGTTGCAGTTGGTACTCTATCGTACCAATCGTAAGTATAAGGTGTTGTTCCTCCAGCAACTCCAGCTGTTGCCGTACCATCTTTAGCCCCGAAACATTGAACATGTGTAAAAGAAGAAATACTAGCTACCAACTCTGTTGGTTGAGTGATTGTAATTTCGGCAGTATCTAAACAACCCTTTCCATCTGTAACTTCAACGTGATAAGTTCCCTGACAAAGGTTAATAGCCTGCGGTGTGCTTGGTGTTCCTGGCGCATCATACCAATCGTAAGTATATCCTGTAAAACCAGGAGTACCTCCAGAAGGTGTAACCGTAGCATCCCCCGTACAATCAGAAAAACAGAATACATGGGTTGTATCTGTTATTGCTGTAGTTAATAAAGTAGGTTCCTCAACTGTCCATACTGGCCCATCTTGCGAACAACCAACATCATCAGTAACGTTTAAACCATATGTTCCAGCAGAAAGCCCTGGAACAGAAAGTCTTTGTGAGCTCGGCGGAATAAACAAAGTCGTCATGTTAGCCTGGGCTGTTGGGTCATCCCAAGCGTATGTATAAGGCTGAATTCCTCCAAAAACAAAAACGGTAAGTTCTCCATCTGAACCTCCATTACAATCTACACTATCAATAGGTGGAACTAAACTTATGGTTAATGGCGAAGGACCATCAACCTGAATATCCGAAATAATAAACGGTAAACCATCCGATAAATCATATAGTACGCAAGTATATTTACCTGGAGCTAAACCAGTAACTGAGGCTGTTCCATCACCAGTGATAGGTTTTGGATACCAATCATAAGAAAACGGACCAACTCCGTCATTTGGAGATAATGTGATCGATCCATTCGCTCCACATGTAGCATCTACAATAGTTGTATCAACCGAGCTTACAATTAAAGGCTTAACCCCTTCTATTTTATTCTTGTAAACGTCATTAAAAGCTTGTTTTCCAAAAAACTCTCCAACATCAAATTTCTTGTACTTATAATCACTGCTAGTTCCAGTCATCGCAGCACTTCCCTTAAATTCGTTAATGAATTTAACCGAAGTATTTATTCTTCCTGAAACAATTAAACTAGTTGACTCAGCACCAATTAACTTGATTTGATTAGAAAGTTCAGAAAAATCTAACGTTTTAGCATATGAAATGTTAGAAATATTGACGGTTTCTCCATCTGAAAACCCAGAATTGGCATCGAAAATAACATCTTCTGAAAGCGTCGGAGCTGAAGCATCGGAAGCACCTCCACTGGTGTATGACCAATGGCTTAAGTCGCCCCAATTTCCTTGTCCGCCAACCCAATACTTTTGCCCAAAAAGTACTGTGTTCAGACAAAGTAAAACGACCAACAAAAGTCCTTTTTTAATCTCTTTAGTAGTTCTCAACTCGTAGTTATTATACCGTATATGTCTGTAAATCAAAAACTTGACTGCAAACCGACTTTTTATTGTACGACGAAATTAACAAAGGGTTTCCTAAACCACTAAAAAAACTAGGGTTTTTGTTGTTAATAAAATTTTTTGGGCTAATTTTTAGAACAAGGATATTGAGCTGCGAAATTCTTTCCTTTCACGATTTGTCCGCACCTAAAACAAGTGAATTGTTCGGCTAATATTTCTTCCGTTTTATTGTAATCAAATGTAATTTCTTCTCCGGTATTAATATTTCTATTAGCTACAAATGTTCTATTCAATAAATCAATATTTCCATCACACTGATGATTAATATACATTACTGGTTCTTTCACGTTGATGTGTAAATTCTTTCCAACTTGAACGGAATAACGATTTGGGACAGAAATTTCTTCGCCTTCTACTAAACAAACAACCTCACCTTTTATGTAATCTCTTTTGGCAATTAAGGCCTTAAATCCGTCTTTTTCAACTACTTCTACAGTTTCGTTTTCCCAAGTAACTTCCATAAACCAAAATTAATTGAAACTAATTTGAAAATAATTATGAAGCTATAGGCTTTGAAGCCCCATAGTTTTCCACATTTTAGTTACATTTGTTAATAACGTTAAACCACGAATTTCTAGCTATATATGGATTTAAGTTCTAAGTTCAGTAATAAAGTTGCAGCTAAGTATCAGATATACAACAGCTTGTTCCTTACACTTCCTTTTGAGGAAATCACAAATACTGGTGTTTTATTACCAGTTTTATTCAAAGAATGTCAAGAAGGATTTGAAAATAAATTGGATCCAACTCAAATAGTTGACACTTTCTTTAAAAAGCACGCTGGTGTGAAAAAAGAGAGCGACAAAATTGAGTTGCTTTTCAAATTTATCCAATATATCGAGCGTCAGGTTGTACTTTTTGATGCAGTTGAAGATGCTGCTTTTGAGCAAATCAACGACCTAAATGGAAATGGTACTGTTAGGTATGTATTTAACAGAGCAGTTTCTCAGCAAAGAGTAGACAAGCTTATTAAGAAATTAGAAGACTTTAAAGTAAGAATCGTTCTTACTGCTCACCCAACTCAGTTTTACCCTGGTAGAGTTTTATCTATTATAGGAGAGTTGGAAACAGCAATTAGAGATTCGAATCTTCAAAAAATCAACGAACTTTTACAACAATTAGGTAGAACTGCATTTGTATCTAAAGAAAAGCCAACTCCATATGATGAGGCAATTAGATTAATGTGGTATTTAGAAAACGTATTCTACCACTCTGTTGGAAATGTTCACTCAAGAGTAAGAAGAGAGTTAGCTAAACAAGGTGTAACTGATTACGATAAGGATATCATCAATATCGGATTCTGGCCATGTGGTGACCGTGACGGTAACCCATTTGTAACTGCTGATGTTACTTTAGAAACTGCTCGTCAGTTAAGACATAAAATCTTTATTTGTTACTTCCGTGATGCGAAAAAACTTAGAAAGAGAATGACTTTTACTGGTGTTGATGAATTAGCGGAGAAGGTTTACAACAAACTTTCATCTACTATTTTCAACACTAAAGGAAGAAGATACCAAACTGCTCAGGAGATCATTAACGATCTTGAAGCAATCAAGAAATACGTTGTTAAACATCACCAAGGTTTATTTGTTGATGTTGTTGATGACTTTATTGTTAAGGTTAAATTATTTGGTTTCCACTTTACTAATATGGACATCCGTCAGGATTCAAGAATCCACGGACAAGTATTAGCTGAGGTTTTCGACGCTGCTGCAGCTGGAAAGTTAGGAGATACTGTAAAAGGTAAGATGCCAAAGAACTACGAAAAGCTTACTGAGAAAAAGCAAATCGAAGTACTTACTCAATTAGAAGGAAACATCGAACCAGAATTATTCGAAACTGAAATCGTTAGAGAAACTTTAAAATCTTTCTACGTTATGAAAACAGTTCAGGATGAAAATGGAGAAACTGGTTGTCATAGATACATCATTTCAAATACTCAATCTGCTAAAAACTTATTTGAAGTCTACGCTTTAGCAAGAATTTGTGGTTGGAAGCAAGATGAAATGACTTTCGACATTGTTCCGCTTTTAGAAACTGTTGAAGATTTAGCTAACGGTGAAGAAATCTTAGGATTTATGTACAATCACCCTGTTTATGCTCAGCACTTAAAAGCAAGAGGTAAGCGCCAATACGTAATGTTAGGATTCTCTGATGGTACTAAAGATGGTGGTTATTTAAAAGCTAACTGGTCGATCTTTACTGCTAAAGAAAACCTTTCAGGAATTTCTAAAAAGAATAGAGTTAAGATTGTATTCTTCGACGGACGTGGTGGACCTCCTGCTAGAGGTGGTGGTAACACGAACAAGTTCTACTCTTCATTAGGAGATAAAATTGAAGACAACGAAATTCAATTAACTATCCAAGGTCAGACGATCTCGTCTAACTTTGGAACATTGAACTCGTCGCAATATAACCTGGAGCAGTTCTTCTGCGCAGGTTTAGAAAACTTCGTATTTAAAGGTGATGTTGCTAAGTTGAACGACAAGCAAAGAGAAATCATGAATGATTTAGCTGAACTTGGATTCCAAGCATACTCAGACTTTAAAGAAGATCCTAAGTTTATCGATTACTTAGAGGACGTTTCTGTTCTTCAGTACTACGGTAAAACAAACATTGGATCACGTCCATCTAAGCGTAAAGCTGCTGCTAAATTATCTTTAGGTGATTTAAGAGCAATTCCTTTTGTTGGAGCTTGGACGCAGATGAAGCAAAACGTACCAGGTTTTTACGGAGTTGGGGCAGCGCTAAAGAAATACGAAGATGAAGGTAGATTAGATGAGGTTAAAGATTTCTACGCGAAGTCATTATTCTTCCGTACGCTTATTGATAACTCAATGCAATCGATTTGTAAAACTTACTTCCCACTTACTTCTTACCTTGAAAAGGATAAGAAATTCGGTAAGTTCTGGAAAGGTATTTACAAAGAATACGAGCAAACGAAGCGTTTATTATTAGAGATTTCTGGCCAGAAAGAATTACTAGAAAAGTCTCCAAACATAAGAGCTTCAATCGAATTAAGAGAAAACATTATTCTTCCTTTAATTACTATTCAGCAATACGCTTTAATGCAAGTTAAAGCCATTGAGAAAGGTGAAAGAAAAGGAGAAAAATGGAAAGCTGCTTACGAAAAGATGATCATTAGAGCATTCTTCGGAAGTATTAATGCTTCTAGAAACGCAGCTTAAGATTTTAATATTTTTAAATGAAAGGGTAGGTTTTCGCCTACCCTTTCTTTTTAAATTTATAATATGAATTCAGAAAACATAGCTGAAAATCCAAAAAAGCAGGAGCGTTACGATAAGGCTTACTTAAGAATGGCTGCCGAGTGGGCCAAACTAAGTCATTGTACACGTAAACAAGTGGGGGCTATTATCGTTAAGGACAATATCATTATCGCTGATGGTTTTAATGGAACACCTACTGGTTTCGACAATTGCTGCGAGGATGATAAAGGAGAAACTCATTGGTACGTTTTACACGCAGAAGCGAATGCCATCTTAAAATTATCTAGATCCAATAATCGTGGTCAGAATTCAACGCTTTATATAACGCTATCACCTTGTAAAGACTGTGCTAAATTGGTTTTACAAGCAGGAATTAAAAGAGTTGTTTATATGAAAGGTTACAAGGATTGTACGGGTATCGATTTTCTTGAAAAGGCAGGTATTGAGGTAACTCAAATTGAAGACCCATTTGAAAATAATGAGGGATAATAACAACAAATTACTTTTTAATTATTTGCCCGTAATAGGTGCCATTTGCATTGTACTCGGGCTGTATTTGGGTAAATTTTTATACCAAGATTCCTCCTCTACTCCTATTATTTTCTCTGGTGGTTCAGGTGGAAAGGTTGATGAAGTAATCGAACAAGTTGTTGAGAATTATGTAGATCCTGTTGACGAAAATGAGATCACAGAATATGCAGTTAAGAAATTGCTAGCTCACCTTGACCCACATTCTACATACATTCCTCCTAAAGAAGTAGAAAAGGAGCAAGAAAGAATGAGCGGAAAATTTGAGGGAATAGGAATTGAATTCCGAATTTTCGATGATACACTTTTCGTAATTAACCCAATTAAGGGTGGACCCTCACAAAAAGCTGGTGTTCAAGCAGGAGACAGAATTATTGGACTTAACCATGAAAAAGTCGCTCTTGGTAAGTTAGAGGTAGATAGCTTGGTAAAGCTTTTAAGAGGTAAATCCGGAAGTAAGGTAGAATTAATGGTTTATCGTCCATTTACAGACGGAATAGTAAATTTAGAGGTCACGAGAGGCGAAATACCAATTTTCAGTATAGATGTCGCAGTATTAATTTCTGAAGAAATTGGATTGATCAAAATCAATCGTTTCTCCTCACAAACGCATATCGAATTTAAAGAAGCGGCAAAAACCTTAATCAATAAAGGTGCTCGGAAATTCATTATTGATTTGAGAGATAATCCGGGGGGTTCTCTTAATTCAGTAGTTAATCTTTGTGATCAATTATTACCTGAAGGGAAAAACATAGTTTACACTAAAGGTGAAAACGAAAGAGAAACTTTTAACTCTACCTCTGATGGAGAGTTTATGGATAGAGAAATAGCTGTTCTTATCAATCAGAATAGTGCTAGTGCTAGCGAAATTTTAGCTGGAGCTCTGCAAGACAATGATAAGGCGACGATTATTGGTAGGAGGACCTTTGGAAAAGGTTTAGTACAGGCTGTTATTCCTTTAAAGGACCGATCAAGCATTCACTTAACAATTGCCAGGTATTATACGCCAACTGGAAGATGTATTCAAAAGTCTTTTGAAAAAGATGACTTGTTAGCTTATCACTCAGAAGAATTAGACCGATGGGAAAGCGGGGAATTATATCATAAGGATAGCATTAAAGTAATTGATTCATTGGTTTATACCACTCCAAAAGGTAAAACTGTTTATGGCGGTGGTGGAATTATTCCAGATGAATTTGTTGGATTAGATACCACTATGAATAGTCCGATGTTATTTGATATTATCGATAAAAATCTCATCAGAAATTACGCTGTGAAATACTTTACGCCAGGAAAAATTAAAGGAATGAATTTCGAAGCTTCCTCCCAATCCCTTTCTCAATCAGAAATTATTGCATCATTCAAAAGCTTCTGCTTAAGCAATGAAATACAATGGGTAGAAAAGGATTGGGAAACTTCGGAAGAATATATCACCAATAAATTATTGGCTAATATTCTAAGAGTTAAGTTCAGCAATGCAGGCTTCTATAAAAAGTCTGCCGAACTTGATAACGACATCAAAAAAGCGATCGACGTCTTAAATTAATTTAAGTATTCTACTTTCAAAATATCAGCAGGATCTACTTTGTTTTGAAATTTCTTAACCCAGCTTAAGTTAACATGCTTATTGGGGTTACTAACTTTTCTTATTTGGCTAGAGTCGGCGAAATAGTACTCCAACTTCTTTAAAGCCTTGTTATAAATACCATATAACATACCGTACTTGGTGTCGCCGTTTCTAAACTTTACCCTAGGGTAACGGTACCTGTAGTTTAAGTTTATTTCTTCCATAATTTGATTAATTGTGTGGTGTGTATTTATATATACGTCAATTACCCTACTAAGGTTGGGTGGTTGCCTGTATTATTTTTCAACAGTTGTTAATAACCTTGCTAAGCTATCCAGTTGTAAATGATTAACTTAGATCATAGTCCAACTAATACAAATACAATACCAAAATGATCAAATGGATTTCGTTAGTGGCTATTTCAGCCGCATGTTTTGTAAAACTTTCTGTCTCCTCCTTTTCTGAACAGAAAGATTATCCTGGTATTCAAGGAGCAACAGTCCTTGTGAATTACACTGCAGAAATTGATAATCCCAAAGAACAGGAAATTGTTGTTGAAGGTATTTGGGTGAAAGGAAGATGGATTAAAGTAAATCACGAGTTTTCTGGAAATCCCATTACTATAAGAGCAAGTGTGAAATATATTAATACGGATACGCTAACTAATAAGGCGCCATGCCCAACAAAAAACTCAGACGATTTAGCGGCGATAAAGTATACAACCAAAGGGAAAAAGAAGGCTCGATATATTGGAATTGGGGAGATTAAGAAAGAGGAGGCTATTGCTAGGCCGTAAAAGCCCCGCCAAGGCGAGGATTTACAGTTAATAGCACGTTCTTCAACACATTTTATTTTTGATGGTTAATTTCTTTTGTTACTCTACCACCTGTATAAACTGTTGTTCTAAATTTCTTTCCATCGGCAGTGTACATATATACCTTACCATCCATTAAGTAACCATTTTCAAAATAACCTTCTCGGATAACCTGACCTTTTTTATTAAAAAATTGTCTTTCTCCAGTTCCATTCCAAGGAGTTGTATTCTTTTTCTTTGGTCTTTCTGTTGTAATAGCTATCGGTTTGTCGTCGGCTTCTTTTGAAGCTACAGCCACAACCTCTTTCTTAGGAGCTTCGGCAACCCTTTTAATAGTTACTTTACCAGCCTTCTCTTGAGGTTTATAATTTTTAGTGGATGCAGCATCGATCTTACCATTAAAGAATGATCTTTCAGACTTAACAGAACCGTCTTCATGGTACTCAGTAATGGTACCTGCTTCCTTTCCATTTACCCACTCTCCCTCGATCATTAACTGACCAGATTCGTAGTAGTACTTCTGAACACCAGTTCTTTGTCCGTTTTGATTATACTTCCACTCATTTCTTACGTTACCATTCTTATAGTAATACTTGTAATCACCAACCCATTTGTTGTTCTTCCAAGTTCCTTCTTCCCTTTTGTTACCGTTTTTGTAATAAAAAACTGCATAACCATCCGGACGGTTGTTAGTGTAAGTTAAAACGTGCTTTACTTTATCATTATTAAAGTAAAACAACCATTTTCCTGTTTTCTTATCATTCTCGTAATCTCCTTCCTCAACAACTTGTTCTTGCTGATAGTTAGGTAAATTCTTGTCTTTATTAGTATAAACCCAATGCCCCTGCTTCATGTTATTTTCATCAATATGATTCACCTTATCACTTGCAAGCAAGGGTAAGCACATTGCACTAAGTACAACCGCGATTATATTCCTTATTTTAACTGCCCGTAACATCTGATTCTGTGGTTTGTCGTTCCTCATTCTACGGTCTGATTATCAAAAGGTTTACCAAAAATTAGGTTTTTTTACATTTACCATACGTGTTTTACCGTATTTTAGCACCTAATAAATTGATTTTCAGCATTTTAAAACTGAAAATAGATAAACGGTTGAATCTCAGAACTTTTAAACTGATAGATAAATATAATGGTTAAAACCCCAATAACACCTACACTTGGCCACCATTTATTAGAGAAAATTTGTTGAATCTTTAACTCAAACTTATCTGGGATCATATGCAATATGTAACCAAATAATATTACAGTAAAAATCGTAACATATTCAGGGGCAGACAGATAGTTTTTTACATGGATCCAGTCAAACTTGTAAATAATTTGGCCAAAAAATTGGTTAATAGATTCCCAATTTGGCGCACGGAAAAACACCCAACAAAACACCACAAAGTGAAAAGTTAATGCCCAAGAGAGGAACTTTAAAATCAAATTTTTTGAATCTGAAATTTTCGGAAGACGAGCTGTTACTCCTTTATGAACTGCCAAAGCAACACCATGCAAACCTCCCCAAATAACAAACTTAAGTGCCGCTCCATGCCACAATCCTCCTAATAACATTGTTATAAAAAGGTTGATGTAAGTTCTTATCTTTCCCTTTCTATTACCGCCTAAAGGGATGTATAAATAATCTCTAAGCCACGAACTAAGACTTATATGCCATCTTCTCCAGAAATCGGTAATGTTGGTGCTTAAATAAGGTTTATTGAAATTTAAAGGCAAGCTAAAGCCCAATAGAAGTGCTAAACCAATTGCAATGTCACTATATGCAGAGAAATCGCAATAAATCTGGATGGTATAACCATAAGCTCCCATTAAATTCTCAAAACCTGAATACTTTAAAGGAGACTCGAAAACTCGATCAACAAAGTTGGTTGATATATAATCCGAAATCACCATCTTCTTAAAAAGTCCTCCAATAATTAAAATAGAAGCCCTAGAGAAGTCCTGATAGGTTAGTTTGTATTCATTATAAATTTGAGGGATAAACTCGTTAGCCCTCACAATTGGCCCAGCAACTAACTGAGGAAAGAAGCTCACATAAAACCCGAAATCAAATATACTTTTTACAGGCTGGATCTTTTCCCGATAAATATCCACCGAATAAGAAATCGTTTGAAAAGTATAAAAGCTAATACCTACTGGCAATATAATCGCTGTTACATCAAAATTACCCGATGAAAGCAGGTTCCCTAATCCAGCAAAAACATTGTACGCTATAAAGTCGGTTCCTAAAACTTGGTTTACAGAATCGACAAAGAACCCCGTATACTTAAAGAAGAATAAAAGCCCAAGGTTTAAAACAACTGAAAGGGTAAGCCAACCTTTTTTGGTTCCTTTTTCTGAAGAATTAAATATTCTGTTACCAATAAAATAATCAATAAGAGTAGATAGGATTAATAATGAGAAGTAAAAACCTCCTGCCTTGTAATAAAAGAATAAACTAATGGCAAAAAGATAAATGCTTCGAGCTTTCAAATTCTTGTAAAGTAGCGCATAAATCAAAAAGAAAAGCGAAAAGAATATCCAGAATAAGTAATGGCTAAAGAACATTGGCTCTTTAGGATCATGCGTAAATATTCCGCTGATCAGTTTATCGTAATCTACCCCCTCATTAATTATTAGTGGCTTAACCCTTCGCTCGGCAGTGTAGTCGTTGTATGCATTAGCTACAGCAGCATAAAACAAATCTCCTTGAAGGTGATAACCCTTTTCGTTAAAATGTAATCGATCAGCAGAACACAATTTGGCTTCGTACCATTTATTAATGGATCCATAACCACCCATTATATTAAAGAAATCCCAAACTGAAGCATTATGTTGTTTAGCTAATTTTAAGATCGAACTTCTAATGACAATGGTTTCCTTCATTAGCGTTTTGCGATAACGCTTAGCATCACCAGGAGTAGTTAGAATAATTGATGCCTCAGGAGCGGAAGCTTTTACAATCTGGATTAAACTATCGTAATAGTGGTAAAATACCGAATCATCAAAGTTGATGTTGTAAGCATCATTCGTCCCTAAAGAAACTACAATCAAATCGGGACTTACTGTTGATAATTGAGCATTAAAATCTTGACATCTTAAAAACGACTTCACCTTTGCTCCGTTTACGCCCACTTCGCTGTATGAAAGCCCTGGAAAATCCGATAACAAATCGATCCCCTGTAAAATAAACCCGGATTCGAGATCCAATGAATCCTTGGTAAATGTAAAATATAATGTGTCTGAAACCCCTTGTAAATCGAATGTTTTATAGCAACCAAAATCATCCATTGTTATTGCTACCGAATCTATACCATCTGCATTTAAAGAAACCTTGAAAGCATCTGCTGTATCTCTGTAAAACAACCTAACCTTACTAAACCTATAAGACTCAAATGTGTGGTTGTTTGAGTAAATCTTCAGCGTTGTAGAATCGTCTTTAGTGCTTGCAGAAATACCTGTTAAACCCCAATCCGAATGAGTTATGTTTGAGGAACTTTTAAAGCCCTTCCAGTCGCCTGTGTATTTTGCCCCATAATTAATTGGTCCGTTAGTATGAGCCAAACCATAAGGAAAAACAAATCCTCGCTCACGAGTACCACAACCTAACCCTTTGTGCAAACACTCCCTTACCTTTCCGCTAAAGTAACCAGCCTGAATATGAGAATCTCCGATATGTAGAATACGTGCTTTTGTTGAATCCTTTGATTCAATCACCCATAATTTCTCGAAAAACGGGCCTAGTGTGGTGGAATCCTTAACAGAAAGGCGGTTTAAGTCATATCGGATAAAATCATAATGGGGAATGCAATCTTGCTCGAATAATTGAGCTTTCATTTGGAAACCAAACAAAAGAATTACAATTGATATTTTAAGCACCTTGATCATTAATTAATATTTGTGCTTTTAAAATCGTTGTAATCCGAGATCAATGCGTTAAATAACTTATTGCCAATAACCTTTGCTCCTCTTGAGTTAAAGTGCTTAAAATCCTTCTCAGCAAGAGAGGGTTCCGCATTCACCCAACTAGGCATACTTAATTCGCCTCCCATTACTTCATACAAGTCCCAAAAAGAGCAATTAGCTCGCTTAGCTGCATTTTTTTGCGCGTCCCTAACCTTTGCAATATTGGCATAACTTTCCTCTTCGCTTTTACAGGCATCTGTAACACTAATTACCAAAACTGATGCTTCGGGCAAAATTTCCTTAAACAACTTCAGTTGTTTGTACATCATATTCTCGTAATACTTGTAGCTCTTTAATTCTGCCGGAACTACGTTTAATCCAAACTGGAAAATGATTAATCCAACATTTAAATCCTTTAGTTGTTTTGTGAGGTATTCCTTATCCATTTTTGTGAACTCGGTCCCGCTTGAGCCTCTTAATGCGATATTATCAACAGCAACACCTTTTTTGCAATCCAATGAAACACCATAAACATCAGGGCTATTAATCGCCTCTAGAGACAATGAAATTTTTCCAGAGCTAAACCCGTTCATGTGCCAAATACTTCTACTTACATCTTGAGAGGCTAATAAATTCCCTTTACTAACAACCCCAGAATCCGTCTTTAATTCATAGTCTACTGTATCTTCAGCATTAGCGTAAAGCAAACTCATTTGTTCAAAATTTTGAGCCTTTCGAAAATATCTAGAGTTTTTTCTGAATTCAATTTCTGCCTTTTTTCTAGATAAAGAATCAGGCCCTATTTTGTGGTAATAACCCAAAAATCCATAACGAGAATGCTTTCCTTTTCTACCTTTTCCAAAAACCTGGTAACGCTCCCATCCATTTTCATCCTTGAGTACATTTAATCTTCCTGTATTAGTCTCGGAAATAGGTAAAAAACCTACACCACAGCCGCCAAAAAGAGTTTGTAAATTCTCACGAATAACACCGCTAATTCTATCTCCTTCCAATTGAGAATCCCCAAAATGCATAATTCGGAGTGGTTTTGATAAATCGTTAACTTTTGAAAGCTTGCTGTAAAAAGAATATAATCCATTCTCAAAATCCGAAGGGTGAATTATTCTTTCTTTTTCGGCCACCACTAAAGCGCTGTCCAAAATAGAAGAATCAATCATTGATGCTAATAGCGTGTCTTCTTCCAACTCTTCCAAGCTATATTGTTGACCAACTTCCTGAATTACTTCTAACTCTCTAGTTTTCTCTTGATAAAAATCTTCTACTTTAGAAAAGGTGATAGCTTCCTCTCCCCAAAGTGGAATTCCTTCCTTTGGAAAATTAAAAACCATCAATGCCAATGCAGCCTGAATGGTAATTAGGAATAATGCTATTTTGAAAGGCTTAATCAAAACCTAGTAATCTAACGTCAAAAATATTTAAAGAAAAAAGCGAAAAGCCCTGAAATAGTGGAAAATACCCACCTTACAATGTTAGCAACTCAATGAAACTAATTTGAATCTGATGAAGTTGCTTTAGGCTTAAAGGATGGTGCTGTAAAATAGTAATTAATACAAATACCAGCTCCTCGGTGCATTCCTCCATAGGATAAAAATGTTATTGGAACATTTTTAAGTGTAAAAATTGGAAGAATAGAATTAGTAATTCTGAATTTAAAAAAAAGCTTTTCTGTAATCTTATAATTCATAGAGAACATCCCGCCTATTTCAAACTCTCTGTATTCTCCAGGTGTACTAACAATCCCATTTATATTATATTCTGAGCTTTGTAAATAGCTAAATGTAGGTCCAACTTCAAATGGCAATCCCCACTGTTCGAAAACATAATAAACCGGAACCTCAACGTAATTTAAATTAAACTTAAACTCATCATAAATGCCCTGATTAGGTCGTGGCCATTCTCTTGCACCCTTTTGAGCATAATTCATTTCAAACCCAATCGCACCATTCGAATCTTTAAACTTATACAAGTTTCCTATTCCAAATTGAATACCCGGATGATTATATCCTCCTTTTCCGTCACCATCTACTTGATTTCCAAACAACCCAACATGGACACTATTGACAAATCTTTTTTGAGCAGAAACACTAAAAGAAAAAATAACGAGGAAAAAGACTAAATATCTCAATTTATAAACCTTTTAAAACTTTAATTAATTCCTCTTCATCTCCTTCCTTGTAAGAAGCGTGCTCATAAACAATCTTTCCTGATTTATTTACAACAATTGTATAAGGATTATTAGTAACGTTTAAAGCTTTAAAAAAGCCTTTTTCAGTGTCATTTAAAACAGGGAACTTCCAACCCTTCTTCTCTACAATTAAAGGTACTCTTGCAGCAAACCTTGGGTCATCAGTACTAACGGCATAAACTTCAAAATCAACGGATTTTTTCCATACCTCATATTTTCCATTTATGGCATTTAATTCCTTAATGCAGGGCACACAAGTGGTACTCCAAAAAGAAATAATGGCTGGTTTTTTTATACTCGAAACATCAAAAGATTGATCCTTTAATGTTTTCGTCTCCACTTTCGGAAGTTGTTTTCCAATGTTACCAGCCCCTATAAAAGCCAGTCCCAATATTGCTATAAATAGAATTATCGATAAATTTTTCATGTCCTCTTTCCTGCAAATTTTAAGCCACTATTTTATGTTCAATATACTATACATAAACGTAGCTTCTTCCAAAGATGTGTTTCCTTCCGCCTTTGGCTCTGGAGAAACTATTACATACAAATCATCTGTTACAAATACCTTAATGAATGAGTAATTCAAATCTCCATTTATTTCTTTTCTTTCAAACAAAAACCCATCTTCCTGCTCCTCAACAACCTTTGTAAATCCAGTTTCAGCTTTTAACTCCCCTCCTTTTTCATCTAAAACTTCTTGTAAAGTCATACCAGGCATCGTAGTACAAGTTACCTCAACCGAAAACTCATTGTCCTCGCCTCCATTAACTTTGGTTGAGAAAATTGAAAACATTCCAAGCATGTCCTCCGGTTCAGCACCTTTACTTGCTTTTGAGCCCTTCAAAACATTAATTTCAATTGGTGTATCAAAATCTGAAAGGTTTAGTTTTTCCTTTTCTACTTTACTTGCATCAAGTGGTTCACTACATGAGGAAAGTAAAATTGCTATGCCAGAAATTAATTCAAGCGCTTTTTTCATCATTTGAAGTTTTCTTAAAAATAGGGTTTTTCTCTCTCAGAGCGCTCAGAGTTCTCAGAGAATTTAATAAGCGAAACTCATTAAAGCCTTGAAGTCATCAATTCTTGATTCCAACTCTTCTTTAGTAACCGCCTTAATTTTATCTGTTCCAAATTCTTGAACTGTAAATGAAGCCAATGCAGAACCATAAATTACAGCTCTTTTCATGTTTTCAAACGATACATCATCTGTGCTTGCCAAATATCCCATGAATCCGCCAGCGAAAGTATCACCTGCTCCGGTAGGATCCATTACGTTTGGTAACGGTAATGCTGGCGCATAAAACATATTCTTTCCGTGGAATAATAAAGCACCATGCTCACCTTTTTTGATGATTAAATACTTAGGTCCCATTTTTTGGATTTTTTCAGCAGCCGTTAATAATGAGTATTCTCCAGATAACTGACGAGCCTCTTCATCATTGATCGTTAAAACATCTACCATTGAAATGGTTTTTTTCAAATCGTCCATTGCAATATCCATCCAGAAGTTCATTGTATCCATTGCAATTAACTTCGGACGATTAATCATGCTATTAATTACCTGTTGTTGAACAACTGGTGCTAAATTTCCAAGCATCAAATAAGTACAATCTTGGTAAGACTCTGGAACAACTGGATTAAAAGATTCTAAAACATTTAATTCTGTTACTAAAGTGTCTCTCGAGTTCATATCGTTGTGGTAACGACCACTCCAGAAAAATGTTTTTTCTCCTTCTTTTATTTGAAGTCCTTCTAAATCGAACCCAGCACCTTTTAAATCGTTAATTGTTTCTTGAGGAAAATCATCACCAACAACTGCTACTAACTTTGGGTTAACCCCTAATTTTGTAGCCGAATAACCTACGTAAGTTGCAGATCCACCAACAATTTTATCTGTTTTTCCGAAAGGCGTTTCAATCGCATCAAACGCTACAGTTCCAATAATTACAAGACTCATTCTAATTTTTTTGAAAATTTTGGTCAAAGATATTGTTTATTTAGGAAATAAGAATTAATATTGCACTCCCAAATTTTTGGGAACACATATTCCTTCTTAGCTCAGTTGGTTAGAGCATCTGACTGTTAATCAGAGGGTCCCTGGTTCGAGCCCAGGAGAGGGAGCAAAA